>JAURMN010000119.1 GCA_030830725.1 Balneolales bacterium
ACGAGCCATCTTTTTATATTCCGGGTTACCGGTTCTGGCAAACTGTAACCACCACATATAATCATTGGCAGGCTCGTTATTGGTCCACATTTGCCATTCATCCCCATAGTAATAGGTTTTGAAATCACCATAGTTGAGCATCCCATACCAGGGCTCCCAATTTTGATTAAACTTCATCCATTCAAATTTGTAATCCAATCCACGCTCATATTCATCTTTAGGACCTTTGCTCGGCGCCATTTTGCCGAACACTTGCGAATGGGCAAACCAATCAGGTGAGACAACCGCAACAGGCTGATTCAATAAAGCATTGATCTGAGTCTGAGCCTCCTGACCGGAGGACGTATGTTTAGAGGGATAAAAGTTCAAGAATAATTCGGTACTCTTCGCCAGACCTGTCGCAAAATTCGCAATCATCTCGCTATCCATTTCACCATCTTCTCTTGCAAATGAGAGTGGACCAGCTGCAGGAGTCCAACTGTAGGCTATAAGTTGTCCATCTGCTTCCGAAACAGTCAGCTCTTTGGGGTATTCTTCAAAAAAGGAACTAAATGCGACTCCAATGCCCCATTTTTCATCTTCTAGACGTAACCATCCCGGAGAATGTTCTCCCTTGATGTTCCGGTTACCTGCTGTAAATGAAGCCTCAAATCCATCTGTAAATCTTTCATCTGGAGAACTATTTAGCAGAGGTGGTACTTGTGAAGGATTTGGTCCCATTTGAAGCAGAGATACAACTCCGTTTGGAGATCCTTTTACTGAACCTGTGACCTCGCCAGCCATAGATGGATTCCACCATGATCCTTCACTTATCGCTGACGTTGCCGTTACATTTTCTGAGAGATTATAAGACATTCTCATCCCTGCAGCCTGAATCTGATCATGAGGCTGTGTCCAACCTGGGTGACCAAGAAGTTCAGATGGATTTAAAAGTTTATCTTTCTGTGTAGCGATTAAGTGATACTCATAACCCTCTTGTGGTTCTGGACTTTTATCTGGTTTACCGGTATACACAAACGTATGGTCTATTTTGATGTAAGATTTGCCTGCAAAGGCCTGAATTCGCATCAAAAATGGCGCTTTCGGATGGTCCGGGCGAGAGTAATGATACTCCCCTTCGATCCGGATAATCGCATGCAAAGGCCCACTACCTAGCTCTTTTACAGTGCGAATGACCACAGCTTTAGACACATCTTCCCCTTCATCATTAACCAGGTCAAGAAATGAACCTCGCCCTGGGATTCCGGTTGCGATGGTTTCAGATTCTTCAAATCCATCTCCATCCAAATCAAGTTGAACCATATCCAAAAACCCGCTTCCTGCCGGTGTGTTCATCCAACCGCCACCTTCACCCTTACGAACTACAAAGCGAAGGGGACCTGTATTAACGTCTACTTCTCCGTTAGGCCGCTGGTTGTTACGAACAGAAAGGGTTTGATCATATAAACGTCCATTTCGAACGTTATCGCCATACTCAACAGAATACCTATCCCCCTCGTCCGTGAAGAAAAACACCCAAAGCCATTTAATGCTTTCGTCCGCAGGAGCCCACGTTGAGACTTTTGTGATTTGGGAGGCGATTTCTTGGCCATTAGAATTCAACACGCGTACATGGTCCGGTGAATAGAGTTCTCCCTTTGGAACCGGGACTCCGAAAAGTTGGGGTTGGTCTACTTGGTGATTCGCCACCTTAACCTCAATTTTTGTGGATTGAGCGATACTGGCTTCAACAAATCCCAGCCAGAATACCATTGCAAAAAGGAAAAGACCTGCTACAGTGAGTAATGGTTTCATCGTGTTGGATTGAGCACTTAGGGTGCAGGTATGTTTGATAGGTCTCATAACCATTAGGATGTAGTTAGGGTGGCGTCGAGAGCGAGTGCTGCTGCACCCAACACCCCGGCGTGTTCGACCTGCGATACTTCAATCCGCAGGGTTTGCATGACATTGGTATACGCAAAATCTTGAATAGCTTCCAGCATGGAGTTTTCAAAAAGATGTAAAGCAGAGGAAATCGATCCACCAAGCACGATAAGATCGGGATCATAAGCATAAAGAACCGCTTTGATACCCTCTCCTACATGGGTTCCAAATTCTGCGAAAAGCCTCAAAGATTCAGTATCCCCTTTTAAAGCTTTTTGGTAAACTTCTGGCCCCTTTTCCGAGTAGTGGCGTTCAAAAAACTGACCGGAACAATAGTGCTCAAGGATTGAATCTTTGTAGGGGAGCATACCCACCTCTCCGGCTCCACAATGTGCACCGGAATAAAGCTTTCCATTGAGGATTAACCCGGATCCAAATCCGGTACCCAGGATAAGGCCTACCATTGAATTCACATTACGACCCGCTCCGAAGTATTTTTCGCCAAGGGCAAAGCAGTTCGCATCATTATTGATATAAACCGATATACCAAATAGATCCGAAAGCATGGAGGCAAGGGGGACCTCCTTCCAAGAGGGTATATTTTGCACATCATAGACGATGCCTCTTACAGGATCAACCACACTCGGTACTCCGATTCCAATACTTTTTGTTTCTGAGGTAACCACTTTCTCGAGTTGGGTAATAAGCTGATGGATCAGATCATTAGGTTCAGTTGTATTGAGGATGGGAGCTGATTCAAGGTGAATGATTGACCCGTTTTCAATACGAGCACTTCGTACATTTGTTGCACCCAAATCTACACCGATAAGTCCGCTAAACTTCTCCATTGCTCTCATCGTCTCTTAAACTCTAGGCATCACTCTTTGAAAACAGGTCGATGGTTTTGTTACGAATAATCGGTTTCGCCCAAAACCCGATCGAAAGGATATAACCAAGGGCGAGAAGCACAAATAACATTCCGTTACGTAGCCCAAACGCATCCCCAAGAGAGCCAACAATAAGAGGAAATACTGCTCCTCCGAAAATTCCTGTAACTAATATCCCAGAAAATGACCCATGATGTTCTTCAACCGAGTTTAATGCCAGTGAAAATATAATTGGATACATCACAGCAGAAAGAAAGCCTATCGCTGGAAAAGCCCATAATGCAGTTTCCCCACTTCCAAACAGAGCCAGCAAGAAAGAGATGATAGCGCCGGAAGTAAACGTGACTAATACCAATTTACTATCGAGTACTTTGAGTAAGAAGAGGCCCAATAAGGTGCCGGCGGTCATCATTCCCCAGAACCTTGAGACAGTAGTGGCTCCTACAGTCTGTGGATCATAACCGTGGGTTGTAGAAAGAAATTCTGATATCCAATTCGCGATTCCCTGTTCTGCACCTACGTAACAAAAAATGCCGAAGAAAAAGGCAATGACTGTTTTATTTCGTAATAACTCAACGTGAACCGCCAAAGGACCAGGACGCTCATCTTCCTGAAGTTCTACCTTCGGGAATTTTGAAACAGCAATAATCGCAACCATAGCTAATGAAACCACCGCAAATATCCAGTAAAGGGACACCCATGGTAACTCAGATGGAACCAGTCGATCCAACGTGGCCAAAAGAGCACCTTGTCCTTCTGAACCAATGTTCAGGACTAAATAGGAATAAACAAGAGGGCTTAAAAAAGAAGCTAGTCCAAAAAAGAGCTGACCGATTACCGAATTAAAGGCAAAGTGCTCTTCTCCACCAGCTGCACGAAGAAGTGGATTAATCACCACCTGTAACATCGCCATTCCTGATCCGATCAAAAATAGGGATCCGACGGCTACCAGATATGATGGAAACAATCCGAAAAACAATGCTCCGCCAAAAGCGACAAGGAATGCTAGAATCATCACTTTTTTTTCTCCAAGTATCTCAATCAACATCCCCGAAGGAATCGACATCACCCCATACGCGATAAAAAAGGCAAATGGCAAAAGGGCAACCAAGGTAAGACTCAAATCAAAATCTTCGATGATTTGTGGGACCAATGGCCCGATGATATTGGTCAAAAACGAGATGACAAAAAAAGTGAGTAGAATCAGAGCAACTAAACTATAGCTTCTTTTCATGGCAGATATTTTCCTTTGCTTTTCAAAACGATTTGATCTAGGACGATCTATTTACTACACCTTATGTATACTTCAAATAAAAAAGGGGCATCCATCCTTTGCAGGTCAGAGTACCCCCTTGATATTCACTCTTTATGGAATATGATGATTTAGTTCTGGAACATTGGGAAAATCTTACGGATTTCCTCTTCTGTGGGCTGCTTACCGTATTCGCAGATTTCGAAAGATTCAGCATGTTTAAAGCTGTTTCCCTTCTCAGCACCATACCACTTCACAAGACCAGAACGTTGCTCATCTGACACACGGCTCCATTGGGTACGACGATCCATCATCCACTGAACACGTGCTTCGGATGTCTCAGGTACTTCATCAAGATTTCCGCCTACCCATGGAAGCCACTCATACATTTGAGAAACGTGCGCATCGAGTCCAAGTACTTTGGTCTCAAGGACTTCGTCAATGCCAACCACGATATCATGGCTAAATGGATTTGGTTTTTGGAATCCATCCGACATATAGAGGAAAACTGGGTTTTTGGTGAGCGGTGGGGTATCTGGAGTTACGTTTGGAACCACTACCATGTAAGCCGCATCTTGAACGAGTACACCGGCATAACGGTGATCTGGATGGTAATCATTTGGGCGAAGACCTAACACCACATCGGCATTCCAATTTCGAATTTCACGAATTACCTGTTGGCGAATATGAAGTTCAGGGAGTAATTCACCATCATGATTATCCAGTACTTTATACTCATCTATTCCAAGTCTGCGTGCAGCCTCCTGAGCTTCAGCGCGACGGCGACGAGCCAATGCTCCCCCACCTTCAGATTGGTGACCAGCATCCCCACTTGTAATGGAGAGAAATTTCACGGCATGGCCAGCTTTTGCCATTAGCGCCGCGGTCCCGCCCATTTTTGAGTCTGCGTCATCCGGATGTGCAAAAACTGCGATCACCCGAAGACGTCCATCTTCCTGATCTGCACGTGATACATTCCCATTTTGGGCACTTGCTGAGTTGATAAGGGTAAAGCTAAAAAGTACAACAGCGAATAAGCTGAAGATAGTAATTCGAATTGCTTTCATGAGTCGAACTCGATTTGGTTGATCGTTACGGAGTTTGGAAAAATCAGAGTGGATATTCCACCACTCTGATTAACTTTTTAACACTACGAAGCGAGTGCTCTGAAGAATCGCACACATCGCTTAAGAGAGATTTTTTAATGTTCGGGATTCTGAGTCATCGCATCTGGAGCAACATCAATCTGACTCTGCGGAATTGGGAAGAGCAGAGTGACATCGTTCTGTGAAATCGACAAATGGGTCGCCATGACGGACTTGGCCTTACCTGCACGAAGAAGGTCTGCCCAACGCTTATTCTCAAACGCGAACTCTACTCTGCGTTCTTGAAGAAGTTGATCCGCATACACACCATCCGCAGCGCTAATTGGAGCTAAACCGGCACGTGCACGAACCTGGTTAATCAAACCATACCCTTCGTTTCCAGCACCCAAAGCTTCAGCCAGATTTAAAAGAACTTCCGCATAACGGATTTCCATCCAATTTACACCGGAATCACCTGCACCAAATGGATCACCATCATATTTACGAACCCATGGATTTGCCGGATCCGTAATATTTAGTGTTCCTTCTAAGCGTGCATCTCCTTCTTCATAAATAGAGACAAAATCAGGAAGCACATCCTGTGGGGCGATTCCACCCCCAACACCGCCACCTAAACCATTTGGGGTGAACATATCGACATAAGCACTACCTTCGCCAAGTCCACCTTTGATAAATTGCACTTCAAAAATGGATTCGGCATTGAATTCGTTGGCTTCACCCCAGATATCTGCATAGTTATCAAGCAATTGATATTGATTTGACGTAATAACTGCACGAAGTGCAATTGCCGCATCTGATGCTTTTCCGTTTGTCAGGTATACACGTCCAAGAAGTGCATTTGCAGCGCCCGAGGTAGCTCGACCACGATTCGCCCCGGTAGCCGTTGCAGGGAGTAAAGATGCTGCCGTTTTTAGATCTGTTTCTATCTGGTCATAGATTTCAGATGCACCTTTTTGAACCACTTTCACATTTGGAGTTGTGGCCTCTTCAAATTGGAAAGGAATATTGCCAAAAATCACAGCCATGTGATAATAGAGTAGGGAGCGAATAAAAAGTGCTTCCCCTTTAATTCGATTCCGTACCTCTTCACTTGTGAATTCCGCCGCGTCTATACGAGATAAGATTGTATTCGCTCGGGCGATTCCTTCATAAGAATCCTCCCATGTGGTGCGTAGTTCACTGGCTGTAGCGATTTCAGTAAAGGTGTCTATTGCTTCAAGAGTCGCGGCAAGACCTGTTGCCCCTCCACCATTTGCTGCATTATCCGCCCTCATCTCCATCATCAGGACATAGTTGACTCCAAACGTACCTTTGGATTGGAGCGCGTCGTATGCACCGCGAATGGCGACTTCGAAATCACCTTGATTTTGGTAGAAACTACCAGTATTCCGTTCTGAGATCGGACTCAGTAACGTAAAATCATCGGAACAGGCCGTAAAGACCAGTACCGGAATCAGCAATAAAAGAATTCGTTTTTTCATGTTTCGTTTCCTTTGTTACGCTTTTGTTGCGTTAGGGTTCTGGTCAGAAGGATATATCTATACCCATTTGAATTGTACGGGATAATGGATACGCACCGTAATCCTCTCCCGGAGTCAAACTGTTTCCAGCCTGGAGACTCACTTCTGGGTTAAATCCGACATAGTCTGTCCAGATGGCTAGGTTATTCACAGCCATATAGACTCTAGCACGATTTACCTTATTCTGGAGAATCGAGTTTGGAAGATTATATCCTAAAGATAGATTCTTGATCTTGATATAACTTCCGTCCTCAATGAAGTAGGAGGAAACTCGTTGATTATTCCCGTGAGTTGCTGACAATCTATCTGCACGAGGGTGCTCTCCATTACCAGGCTGACTTTCAGATATCCAACGATCATTCAATACCGCGTAGGAATTGAAGTTTGCCTCTCCATTTTTTAAGTGACGGGAAGTAAGATTCATCACCTCACGCCCCTCAACACCTTGAATGAAGATGCTCAGATCGAAGTTTTTGTAATTAAATCGGTTGGTAATTCCATACGTGAAGTCAGGATGATAACTACCAATGATCGTTCGATCATCAGGAGTAATTTTACCATCTCCGTTGATATCTTTGAACTTCAAGTCACCTGGGCGTGCAGCAGGAGCCTGTGTATCGATCGGTGAATTATCAATGTCAGCTTGATTCTGATAGATTCCATCCACTACATATCCATAGTAGCTACCGATCGCTTCTCCAATCATCGTAATGTGAGCTGTAAATGCAGCTCCAGCACTTAGAATTGGATCTCCTTCAGGACCAAGCTTAGTAACTTCATTATTATTTTTAGCAAAGTTGAAGTCTGTTGACCACTGAAATTCACCTGTGGTGTTTCTCGTTGTCAAGCTGAATTCAAAACCATTATTTTGAACTTCTCCAATGTTTTGAAGCGCCGTTGAGAAACCAGTCGATGCCGGGACCGTTACGAAAAGAAGCAGATCTTCTGTACGGCTTTGATAAGCATCAATCGAACCATAGATTCGGTCACTTAACAGAGCGAAGTCCAATCCAAAGTTGGTTTGATAGGTGGTTTCCCAGGTCAGTTCACTATTACCGAAGGTGATTGGACCTGTACCACTTTGCTCAGTTCCGCCCATTGGGTAATTCGCCTCTCCCAATAGACCGATGGAACCATAGTTCGGGATCAGGAAGTTACCCGTAACACCGTAACTTGTTCGGAATTTAAGTTCATTAAACAGATCTTGATCTGCCATGAAATCTTCTTCTGTCATTCTCCAACCAAGGGAGAAGGATGGGAAGATCCCCGTTTGATTATCAGCCCCGAAGCGGGAAGAGCGGTCAGAGCGTAGAGTCGCTGTCAGTAGGTATTTCGACTTATACGCATAGTTGACTCGACCTAATGCTGATGCAAGACTCCACTCCTCTTTTGATTGAGTCCCACCTGTAAGCAGACCACCATTAATGGTGGTGACCTGATCATCCGGGAAGTTCTGGGCAATCATTACCATTTTATTGTCTTGCTGTTTCTGAGCGGTGTACCCTGCAACAACATTTAGGGAGTGATCACCAAAGTCATTGGTGTAATTGACCGTATTTTCCCATAACCAATTGAAACTGTCAGCAGAACTGGCCTGAGCATATGGGTTACCTTTCGTCTGATTTCTGTAAAGGAATTCATTGCCTTGGTAATAATTCTGTTGATAATTCTCTAAGTCATATCCTAACAGAGTTTTAAAGGTCAGGTTGTCCATAATGTTATACTCACCAAAGACATTACCGAATACACGGTTGTTCTTAATGTCTTCACTGATGTACTTCATAATCGCAAGCGGGTTACTCGCTGTAGTCGTTCCACCACCTAAGTGAGACGTGTTGTCTAACTGGTTGATCGTTCCGTCATCGTTATAAGGTTTTACAACTGGAGAGTGAACCAACGCGGAATAGATAACTCCTGGAGGTGTTCCGAAATAAGGTGCATTCGCTGGAAGACGATCGTGCTGTGTCAAGGCTGCATTCACACCTAGTCCAATTTTAAGACGATCAGCCATTGTATGGCCCAGGTTCACCTTTACAGTATAACGATCGAATTCAGATCCTTCAATGATCCCTTCCTGATTTAAATAACCTGCAGAGAAGAAGTAATTTGAATTCTGAGTTCCACCGCTCACCGAGACATCATAGTTTTGCATGGTGGATGAACTTAGCACCAGATCCAACCAGTCGGTATCCGTACCATCCCAGTTCACATACTTCTCAGGAATGAGATAGTTGGCCACATTTGGGCGACCGGCGTTATTATCTGGATTGTATAGTGGATTCTCAGGACGTTTACCCATTTCAATATCCTGTAGATAGGCATTGTTACGAGAATCTTTGGTATAGGCAATCAACTCTTCTGAATTCATCAGATCAGGAGTGTTAAATGCACTGGAAACCCCTGCATACGTACTGAAATTCACTCTAGGCTTGCCTGCCTGACCTTTCTTGGTGGTAATCAGAATCACACCGTTCGATCCACGAGATCCATAAATCGCAGCTGCAGACGCATCCTTCAGCACTTCAATAGATGCAATGTCGTTTGGATTAATGGTCGCCAACGGGTTCACTTTTGGTGGCTGGAAGGAAGCTCTTTGCTGAGAAAGTGCAGGTTGCAGATCGGTATTTTTGGTGATCGGCACTCCATCAATCACAAACAATGGCTCATTTCCGGCTGAAATCGAACCTGTACCACGAATGGTGATTTGTGGAGTCGCTCCTGGCTCACCAGTAGATTCAGCTACGTTCACCCCTGCCAAGCGTCCTTGAAGAGCGTTTTCAAAACTGGATACTGGTACACCTTGAATTTCTTCTACGCGAATCGATCCAACAGAACCGGTAACCTCGGTTCTTTGCTGAGTACCATAACCAACCACGACAACATCTTCAAGAGCAACTAAATCTGGTTGGAGCGCGATATTGAAAAGAGTTCTTCCAGCAACAGGGACTTCCTGTGTGATATATCCCACATAGCTGAACGCGAGAACGGAAGCGTTATCAGGAATGTTTAATTCAAAATTTCCATCCAGGTCGGTGGTAGTTCCTACTGTAGTGCCTGGTACAAAGACGTTCACCGTTGGCAGAGGCTCGCCGGTTGTGGCATCGGTGACTCTACCCGTCACTTCGATCACCTCAACTTCATCCTGCACAGAAGGAGTTTCGACTCTGATAAGAAGAATTTCCCGGGTCGATGAGATGGCAGCCTCGTAACCGGTGCCTTCTAGCACCATCATCAACGCTTCAGCTGAATTCTGTTTATCAAAATCCACATCAAGTTTTCTCTTCAGCGCAGAAATGTCTGAGCGATATACGAGACCGAGATTCGACTGCTTTGCAATTTCACGAAGGGCTTCTGCAATCGTGCCATTTGCCTTACGATACGTAACTACATTTTGTAGTTCAGGAATCGAAGCGGAATATTCGGCGACTTTGTAATACTGAACTTTCGCAGTCTGTGTCCCAGTTAAGGACGTCAGAAACTGGGCCTTCAGATTAGAGGTGTTTCCCGGCTGAATCATCAGTAATCCCAGCATTAGCGTGCTAAGAATCACTCTGTTCAGCTTATTAACTGATCGTTTCATAGTGACGTGTTTAGGTTTTGTTGGTTCGAATACTTCAACGTTCTTTTTTGGCTTGAAAAGCGCTTCCATACTGCTTTTGGAAAAATTTCTGCGCATTCCAATCCCGTTTTCTTATTCCTCTGTGACTACGGTTTCGATCATTGTCCCGATACCGGATGGTTTTCCATCCTTATACAATTTTACATGATCGAACAATACACGGTCTTCTTCCAGTGTGGCGCTCAACCCCAAAGAGGTCGAAATCACACTCAATACATTGGTTATAGAGCGACTTTTGAGCACAGCTGTCAGTTTCATCTCTTCGATATCTTCAGATGCAAAAAGCACGTCTACATCATATTTTCGCTCAAGTTGTCTAGCTACTTCTGCCATTGGAGTCTGGTCAAATGTCAGGAATCCTTCTTTCCAACTCAAGAACCCAGCCAAATCCTTCAGGCTTCGTGTCACAATCTCTTGTTTCGCAAGATCGAGATTCGCGACCATTCCCCTTGTAAGCATTACCCTGTCTGTTAAGCCAGCTTCCAGAGAATGAATAGCCACTACTCCTTCTTCCACCACGGTTTGAACTTCATCCTCTTCTGGATAAGATTTTACCGCAAATCGCGTTCCTAGGACCTCTATTGTAGCCCCATTCACATGAATCATAAAGGACCGATTTGGATCTTTTGCCACATCAAAGAAGGCCTCTCCCTGAAGAAAAATTTCTCGTTTATCGACACCGAAGTGATTCGGAATACGGAGTGTACTCTCTGAATTGACTACGATTCTAGTTCCATCCGAAAGCATGACGCTACCTCTTTCCGCTCTGGATGTGGAAATTTCACGTAGAACAGGCTCTTGGACGATCATTTCAATACTCTGGTAGTACTCCTGAACAAAGAAGAAACTCATTAGAGTTGTAAAAATCAGAATTGCCGCGTACCGCATAAACGTTGCGGAGAAAGAATGTAAGCGCTGATTACTGGTCTGTTTTAGAGGAAATAACTCTAAAACACGAGGGACCTGATCCAGCCTGTTGCGAAGTAGTTCCCATTCAAGATCTACGGAAGGAGATTCAGGGTACCTAATTCCATACTCCGCCAGATCCCATATCCGCTTAAACTCACGGAAAAGTCCCAGATTTTCGTCTGACTCCGCAATCCATGCATAGACCTCTTCCATCTCGACACGGCTGCACTCACCGGATAAGAAGGACGCAAGTCTTGTAAATTCTTTGGCTTTCAAAGCAGGTATCTAATTCTGAACTTTTACTATTTCAGAAGAGAGACAGGAGGGAATAGCCTATCCCCTATTTAAAAGAGAATTTTTTTCTTCGGTAGTTGAATCTGCTCTAATTCGGCACGAATATACTGCAGAGACTGCGCAACATGATTCTCTACTGTACGCACAGAAATATCACAAACCTGAGCAATTTCCTGGTAACTCAATCCATGTTTCTTGTGAAGATGAAATACCATTCGCCTTTTTTCCGGCATCGACTCTACAATTTGCCAGATTTGTTTAATCTGGTAGGATTTCTTTTCGTCAAGTTCGGCATCTTCAGGAACCCACTCCGGCACGGTTTGCAACTCATCTAAGAAACGCTTTTCGAGTTGATGACGAGCTTTATGCGATTGTAGAAAATTTAGACACTGGTTCCGAACCGCCTGGAATAAATAGACGTTTACATCCACTTTGATATACCAATTCTGTCGATTGCGCCATATTTTAAGAAAGACATCCTGAATAATGTCACTGGCATTCTCTCTGGATCGGATCATCGACAAAGCAAATTGAAATAGCGCCTGATGATGTTTGTAGAATAAACGTTCAAATGCCACACGATCTCCCTGACGAATACGCTCAACAAGTGTTTGATCCGTGTGTGAAACGAATGAGATTAAGACTGGGTCCTCAGAAGGATTCATATCCATAATTCGCTGTTCCCATTATTTATCGTTCAGAAATAGTAATTCCTGAATGGAATAGGTCAATGTAATTTCCAGTCAGTATACATAATCCCGATCACCACATTTGGCCTGAGATGCCATAAAAACAGGCTGATTATTCTACGTGAGATGATTACACGGTAAATAAGAAAAAAGAAACTAGAATCAAATTGCGAATTGATTGGTGAATAGTGTTACCAGAGGGTGGAATGAATTTCAATTAAACCAGGTGCTCCATCGTGGGTTATTCTTGATAATCTGGGTATTTTTCTGGATATTTTATTTCGTTCTTTATTTTCTTATCAAGAAAAGCCGAGGGAAATGGCCCAACGACGCTTTAGCAACCCCGGATCTTCCGGAAGGTGCTACCTCCAGCCTCAAATGGGGAAAGATAAGTGATGAATAGTCTTACGTGTGTTGTAAATCCTCATTTAGGGGGTAATCGTTTTGGCTCTTCTGCTTATCAGGAGGGCCTTTTTTGTATCTGGCTATCTGTCTTCGTTCATTTCCAATTCACCTGAATTCACCCAAAACCTGTTAAGATCCGCCATGAGTAAAATTACCGAAACCCTTCACGCGATTCCGGTAGACGAACTAACCGGAGCCGTATCCGTCCCAGTCTATCAAACCTCTACCTACGTACAAGAAGCCCCGGGAGTGAACAAGGGCTATGATTATGGCCGTACTGGAAATCCAACTCGACGTGCTTTGGAAAAAATTGTGGCTCAACTGGAAAGTGGAGATTCAGCATTTGCTTTCGCCACTGGTCTTGCAGCAATTGATTCGGTCTTAAAACTTCTTTCTGCCGGTGATGAAATTGTGGCGGTAGATGATATTTATGGTGGGGCTTATCGCCTTTTTACCAATGTCTATCAAAAAATGGGCATTCGGATCAAGTATGTCGATACTACAGATGCTCAAAATGTGGCGAATGCGATTACCGATCGCACTCGATTGGTCTGGATCGAATCTCCCACTAATCCTACACTAAAAATCACAGATATCGCAGCAGTTTGCCAAGTTGTAAAAGAGGCTTCCGCTCGGTTTGACCATGGTCCACGAAAGTCTGAAACTGGTGATCCAGGAACTCCGCTACACGAACGTGATACACGTCCATTAGTGGTGGTTGACAATACATTCGCAAGTCCAGTAGTGCAAAACCCAATTGAACTTGGAGCTGATTTGGTGATTCACTCTGCCACTAAATATCTGGGAGGACACGCGGATTTGCTGGCTGGAATTGTGGTTACGGCTACACCTGAACTTTCGGCTCAAATCAAGTATGTACAAAACGCCTCAGGAGGAATTTTGGCTCCTTGGGATTGTTTTTTGGTGATTCGTGGTATCGAAACCTTAGAGCTCCGCGTGGAAAGACAGTGTGAGAATGCCATGAAAGTGGCTCGTTTTCTGGCGGAACATCCCGACGTAGATCAAGTCTATTACCCCGGCCTTGAGGGGCATAAAAATCACGAGGTCGCGAAACGCCAACAAAAAGGCTTATTTGGTGGTATCGTCTCTTTTACCTTAAAGCAAGACACGGAAGAAGCAGCCATCGCGTTTGTCAGCTCTACCAAATACTTTAAGTTGGCAGAAAGTCTGGGCGGCGTGAGAAGCCTGTGTTGTCAACCTGCGAAAATGACTCATGCATCTGTGCCACGTGAGCGTCGATTGGCCTCGGGGATCAAGGATTC
>JAURMN010000120.1 GCA_030830725.1 Balneolales bacterium
CACAAGCCATCATTTATAATGCAAATATCGTGCGGATTCAGGGTGATTTCGGCAAATGTGAAGAGCTTTGCAAGGAATTCGCGAAATCAGGCAATTATTATCTGGCTGGGGATTATGTATTTCGAGAAGAAGGTCAGAAAGACTTTACCTATGAGCTTCTGGAGCAAGACCGAACCCCTTTTGATGCCGTATTTATTCCCGTTGGTTGTGGAACCAATTTTGGCGCAATTCACAAAGGATATAAAGAGCTCCTGGATGCCGGCCAAGTGGATCGTATTCCACGGCTTGTAGCTGTTCAACCAGAGTTCAGTTCGCCTGTTGTAGAGGGGATTTTCAAGCGTAAACACATTGTAAAAGAGATGGTTTCCACGATAGCTACATCCGTTGCTGTCGCAAATCCCATCGATTTTCACAAAGTCTTACAAGGCATTGATCATACTCAGGGTACCGCTTATACCGCCACTGAAGATGAAATTCTGGATTCACTCCGCGAAATGGCGGTTGAGGAGGGCCATTTTACGGAGCCTGCATGTGCTCTTCCTTTAGCTGCCGTCAAGAATCACCAGGAGGAATGGCGTGGAAAACGTGTGCTCTTGGTGCTCACCGGCTCGGGCCTCAAAGATACAGCCGTGGTAGCTCGTAATTCTCTCAATCCTCCGGCCATTGAGCCCAATCTTGAAACGGTGCTAGAATATGTAAATTCAGGATTTATTACCCTTCAAAAGAGTGCCTGGGGAACCTCCAGGGAAAAAGTCATGGCTGAATTTGTCATGACGGCGGAACAGGATGCCAGATATCAGGAATACCTTCGGGAGATTCAAAAACGCGGTAAAAAACTCAAAAAACATGAAGTTGAGGCGCTTCAATCACTTGCCATGCAGGAAAAAAGTGGGCGGGTGAGTTCCTTAGCCGTTGTAGATTATTCCGTCATGATGCGTAAAGAGGGCTTAGTGAGTGCAACCGTAAAAATGGAGCTGGAGGGAGAAGAAGTGGAGAGTTTAGGGCGAGGTGTAGGCCCGATCGACGCATTGATCAGCGCCATTCGTAAAGAAACTGATAAGTATTGTGTAGTGGCTGTAACCGATCATCAAATGGAATTTTTAAGCCCGGATACGGAATCTCTAGTGCTGGTAACCCTGACCCTAGAGCATGAGGGCAAACAAGTGCGGTCCAGAGGGGTCTCGTCGGATCTTCTGGAAGCGGCCATCCATGCCTATGAAAAAGGGTATGGGCTGTTTAGTTATAGTCCCATGGGTGTGTGACGATAATCTACCGCCCTTAGTAAGCGGCTTTAATCACTATCCTAAGTCTCACTTTCCTTAGTCGCCGCTCTAAGCCTCAGAGTCATTGAAAGGTAGAAAAGTAATCATGATTTACTTTTCTACGGAAGCCGTATCACATCCATCTCTGCGCCGGGTGTCAACAATAGAAATAATTTTCCACCCCTCTTCCTGCAGAACTAAGTTCATGGTATTCACTCCACAATGACTGAATTCATCATTTCGATAGAACTCATAGTCCATCCAAACGGTCGATAAAGGCCCGTCTTGCAAGACAACAAGCCCTGAAATCTGTTCATCCCAAACATCTTCACGAGTTCCACCGGCTGCTTGAATAAAGGCCTCCAGGGGAGTGGAACGCAATACAACCTCCCCTTGCGGATTTACCACTACGGTTTGAAGACTCATCTCCGGATGCATAACGGAAAGGATGAGCGTGGAATCGGCTTGCCTCATTCCGTCAAACAGGGTAAGAATCGTCTTTTCGATGGCTTCTTGGTCAGGTGCGCTTTGAGCATGAAGTGGATGCCCAAAATGGCTCAACCACAGACCCAAAAAAAGAACTAGACGGGTACCCATTCTATTAATCCTCTACAAATTCAGCATCCTCAAGCTCATAAATCACACCCATGGACGCATCATGAATGAGCTTAAAAGTACCCTTCATCTTAATCGGGGTATAGAGGTATTCGACTTCATCTTTGGAGGTCACCATTACCATCGATTCGGCTTCTCCAGGCCCACAGAAGAAACAATTGGTCATTGGGCTGGCACTCACCAAAAAGGTGGTGTGCATGCGTGTATATTCCAGCGGAAACATAAACCCTTCCACCAACACCTCTTTCCCATCGAGTTGCTCAGCAACCTCCCCGAACCGCACCTGATAAAAATCATTTTCCCAAACCCACTCCACATCGGTGAGATCCTCCCACTTAATTTTGATAATCTCCTCATAAACCGGAGATGTAGCGAGAAAAAATAGACCTAAAACACTCGTTAAGGTCAATTTTGAGAGGATTTCTGCGTGTTTCATAATGTATTTATGTAACGAATTGGAATTATCCGGAAGTAGATAAGATCTTGGAAATCTCTGTACGGTAGGCGACAATAGCCGGGAAAAAGGAAGCCAACAGCCCTATGCTTATCGCAAGCCCCAATATAGAAAATTCAGCCGGCAGAAAAATAGCTCCCGAAATAGCAAATTGTCTTGCTTGTGCAAACCAAAACCCAATGCCTTCCAGCACGATGTGAGCCAATATAATACCTGTAATCCCACCCCATGCAGATATCCATAGACCCTCCGAAAGAACCATTGAAACCAATTTTGCTTTTGACCCTCCAAGACTTCTCATTACAGCAAGATCATAGGCCCGATCTTTCATTGAGTTCAAAAGAGCAATAAATAAACCAAGAGCAGATGAAAAAATTAGAATATAGCCAAACACTTGAATGGCCTCTAATCCCACGCCTAGTATACTCATTAACCGGGAAATTTCGTACGCGGGAGCTGCGGCCTGCATGTCGGTTTGGGTATTCACATAGCGTGGAAATTGAGCGGCTGCAAGTGGATTGGCATACTCTACTAAAAGTACGGTAATCTCCTTATCGCGATACTTTTCATTCATCCAGGAGTTATCAGTAACTAAAACTCCATGGCTATGACCGGATTCCGAATCCTCGCTGTGTGCATGATCGATCTCCGTAGCATGTTCGGCTTTTTCTTCTGGTTTGGCTGTTACAGCATTCCATCCATTAACCGCAGGTGTAGGTCCATAACTGTGAATCCCCCACATGGTTTCCACAGAGGTGAGCACTAATTGATCCAGAACCGACCCGGAAGGGTTCAAAATACCCGAAACAATCATTTTGTGGTCAGGATGAGCCATTCCCCCTTCAGACAGACCATGTGCACTAATCACCCGATCCCCGATAGCGATCCCCAATTGCTCCGCAACATTGGCTCCGACTACAACCTCAAACTCATGATCCCAAAGATGTCCCTCGGCAACTTCCGCCCCAAATAGTTCTAAATAGGCATAATTGGTCCCCACAATACGATACCCCTGCCAATTATCCCCAAGTGAGAGCGGATAGGCTGTTCGCACAAAACGACTCTGCATCAACTCTACTGCCTGATCCAAAGAAATATTTCCGGTAGGAGCATCCATATGATACATTCCGGACAAGATGAGCTGGATCGGACTCCCTTTCGCACCCACCACGACATCAATTCCCTCGGCATTTTTATACAGATTCTCCTCAATCTGATCGCTTAGAAGTAATAAAACTGTAATGGTTCCAATCCCGAAGGCCATTAACAGTATATTCAAAGCGGAGTTGAGTGCACGTTTTCGTAAATATGCCCAGCTTAATGAGAAAAGATTCATTTCTCTGTCTCCTTCTGCTCCTGGGTTAATGATGCGGCCGTATTGGCCAACCCATTTAGTTCCACAACGTTCGTAATCCGAGAACGAATCCGTTGATCATGCGTTGTGATAAGTAGGGCTGATTTTTGTTCCTTTGTCAGTGAAATCAACAATTCGGTCACAATGTCTGCCCGCTTATCATCCAAAGCTGACGTTGGCTCATCGGCCAACAGCAACATAGGCTCATTCATCAATGCCCGTGCAATCGATACCCTCTGCTTTTGACCCTCACTCAATTCTGAAACTCTTGCTCTTCGTTTGTCCAAAATCTCCAGTCTATCTAATAATTCCTTCGCACGCTGAATTACTTGATCATTGCCTGCCATATAGTTAGCAAGAATTAGATTCTCCTCAACACTCAGTACGTCAATCAAGTGTGGACGCTGAAACACCATGCCGATTTGTTGCCCTCGAAGGGCGTCCAATTGGGCCTGAGTCAACGTATTTACCACATTCCCATCCAGGACATATTCCCCATAAGTTGGTTTTAAAATCCCAGCCAAAATGTGTAATAGTGTGGTTTTTCCACTTCCGGACGGACCTAAAACCAGAAGTTGTTCTCCTCGCTCAAGTCGAATGTCCGGCAGTGAAATAGCCGGTCCGTTAGTATAATAATGGATAACAGAGGTTAGAGATAACATGACTCAATACTAAATATTCACGCCACTCGATTTACACAAGTTGGACATTCGGTCCACTCCACTTCTGGAAGCGCCTGCAACTCGCGCTGCCGACCGACAAAGCCACGTTCGGCCAGCCGGTCCATGGGATCCCTCCCAACCCCCTTTCGTGCCTCAGGCGAAGGCTTCGGGCCGCA
>JAURMN010000121.1 GCA_030830725.1 Balneolales bacterium
GACGATACAAGCCGAGTGGATGCCAATACGATCTTTGGCTCGTCCAAGAACGATCATCGTATTCTCAATACGGCACTCAAGCTCAAAGAAGAAGAGCCTTTACGGAGTGTAATTCTTGTATCGAAGGATATCAATCTCAGGTTGAAAGCCAGGGCGTTAGATCTCACGGCAGAAGATTATGAGACGGTACGAGTGAAGGATATTGACCATCTTTACAAAGGGAAAACGGAAGTTCGTATGGCTTCCGCCGAACCGATTCAGGCTCTCTATCGGGATGGGTCTATTCCAGCTGATTCGGTGTTGAGTGGCGAGGAGTTGCATAAAACATGCAATCATTACTATATCCTCAAAAATCACACCGCATCGGCATTGGGAGTCTATAACAAGGCCTCCGACAGCCTGGAAATTGTCCAAAAGCCTACCGCTTACGGGATTATTCCTCGAAATGCAGAACAATCCTTTGCGCTACATGCCGTGATGAATCCTCATATCCCATTGGTCAGTATTACTGGATCAGCCGGAACAGGAAAAACCCTTTTGGCACTTGCCGGAGCCTTGGAACAACGCAGTCTTTATCGGCAGATTTATCTGGCCCGTCCGATTGTGCCTTTGAGCAACCGAGATATTGGGTATCTGCCCGGGGATGCCAAGTCCAAGATTGATCCCTACATGCAACCCTTGTGGGACAATCTGAGCATCATTAAAAATCAATTTAAAGAGACGAGTAAGCAGTACAAAAAAATTGACGAATTGGTGCAGACGGACAAGCTGACCATTGTTCCTTTGGCTTACATCCGCGGTCGATCGCTTTCCAATGTGATTTTTATCGTTGATGAGGCGCAGAATCTGACTCCTCATGAGATCAAGACCATTATAACCCGCGCAGGAGAGCAAACGAAGATTATTTTTACGGGGGATATTTTCCAGATTGACACCCCGTATCTGGATGCGCAGAGTAACGGATTATCCTATCTGGTTGACCGTTTGAACAATCACGAGATTTATGCGCATGTGAATTTGGAAAAAGGAGAGCGCTCCACACTCGCCAATGTAGCCAGTAAGTTACTCTAACCCGCTTTTTCAATAGTCTCTATCTAGTGCCTTTGATGAGCCGGATTTTCAAGAGCATGGAGTGGATTTGGCCCTTCATATCCGGCGAGAAATGGGTCAAATAAAGAGCAGATGCATATAGAAGTACAAAGATAGTAGATTTTACCCCGCCACCGATCAAGAGTCGAAGTTGTTCGCCCGTCAGGATTCCGCTCTCCGACAGATCCAGCCCGGATGTAATCCATTGTTCTGCCGGAAGCCCTATCCAAACAAGTGAAAGGGGTACAAATCCAAAAAAGAATCCCCAGAAATTTCGGTCAAAGGGCTGTAGGCCGAGCTTGATCTGTACGTAAAACGTTTTGAAGACATTGTAGGCGAAAAGGGAGAAACATGTTGCTATTGCAGCACCGTTTACCCCAAATCTGGGGATTAACAGTAGATTGGTTAAGACGGCTAATACTAACAGAATTAAAATACTGTACAAATCTATCCGATAGTGGGATGAGGTCGTGATAATGGAGCCATTAAGTCCGGCCGCGATATTTACCAATTGACCGATTCCGATCCAGAGGACCACCCAACTCCCTTTGGCATAGATGTCCGGAAGAAACGAAAAGAATAAATCCAGGTTAATCCATATCAATACCCCCACAAAAAAGGCAATAATAAAAGCATTCAGTGAGGTTTTTTCATAAATAGATTGCACATTCTCCCACTGCTTTTTGCGGATATACTCGGCGATCAAGGGAGTTCCGATGCGTTCCATAGCCCGGAGTGGAATAATCATCACCGATCCCATGTAAAACGCAATTGAATAGACAGCGGTTAGTTCCAGTCCTTCATATGATCCAAGCATCATCACATCAATATTCCAAACCATCAATCCGGCCAACCCGCTGAAGAGCGTGAATCCGGAGTATCGCACCATGGCACGGTTTAGACGACTTGGAAACTCCTGAAAAGCTCGTTTCATGGAGCGTAGAAACGGTCCATGGAGACGCTCCGGTTTTTTGAACTCTCCTCGTTTGACAACAGTCCACAATACGACCATTGTGCAGATGCCATATCCGGATGTAAAAAGGAGGATAAATCCGTCAAAATTGATCCATGCGAATCCATATAGCGCCAAAATCAGGATCAAATAGAGTCGAAGTCCAACTTCAAGTGTAATAGGTCCAGTCACAGAATCCAGTTTTGCCCTCAAAATTGAATTCAGAACTTCAAAATAGACAACGTAAAAAATCATCGGGAAAACCCATATGAAATACTCCGAAAAAAGAGGAGAATCACGGTATTGAGCTAAAATCCACTCTTGACCTCCCAAAACTAACAGCGAGACCAGAATAAATCCCACAAATGGAGCCAGAATGATTAATCTCACAAATATATACTGCCATTCTTGTCGATTTTCTACCAGAGGCATAAACCGTAAAATAGTAGCTCTCAACCCGAAACTTGCCAACTGAGATCCTACCATCGAGATGGAAATCAGAATCCTGGTAAGGCCAAACTGTTCAGGCTCAAGTAGAATAGGGGTTAGAAATGCCGTTACCAATACGCCAAGAATCGCACCACTGTAGCTAATTATTGAATTCCAGATGGTTTGTCGCAGAAGGATACTCACGTATATTCCGTATGGGTAAGGGTTGTCGGAATTAAATTTCCGACGCGAGTAGGTACCCTGAAATATACCGAATGTTCATAGAGATAAAATCATGCAAAAAATTCGCTTCTTCTCCTTTCTGCTAATTGCATTTACATTCATCTCGCACTCACACACTTTAGCACAGGAACTCCTTCCATCTGATCCGGATCCCAATCGCTTTTCCAGTGAAATCAATGCATTTAAGGCATGGGATTCAAAAAATACGGCTCCAGACGAAGCGATCTTGTTTGTGGGAAGTTCCAGTTTTAGGATGTGGAAAACGGCTGATGCCTTCCCGAATTATACAGTAATTAATCGTGCGTTTGGAGGTGCACATCTTACGGATCTTGCTTTTTTCTATGGGCAGATCATTCAACCGTATCAGCCCTCGTGGATTCTGATTTATATTGGCGATAATGATATTGCTTCCGGTGTTAATGGGGATCTGTTTCTTAAACGCTATAAGGAATTTACTTCCCGCATCTGGCATGATTATCCATCTGTTCGAATTGGATTTATTGCCATTAAACCCAGCTCCAGCCGGTGGGATTATTGGCCTGAAATGAGCCGGGTTAATGAGATCATTAAAGCAAAAAATGAGATGGATCCGCGCCATTTTTACTTCGATTTGGGCAGACTTTTACTGAACAAAGATGGTAAACCTGACGATTCTCTCTTTTTGAGTGACTTGCTTCATCTAAACGATGACGGGTATGCACGCTGGACGCAGGAACTTACTCGATTACTTTCGGAACTCTGAAATAATCTGAATCGGCATCCGGAGCATTTTTCATGGCGTCCTCATGGGATAAGGGCTCTTTAGGCTCGTCTTTACGCGTGCGAAATTCCATCTCCAATACGTGTTCTAAGGGTTCAACATTTGTCGTGTCGAGCTCTTCGAGCTTCTGCATGTAGCCGAGAATTTGATTCAGATCTTTTTGAATGGCCTCTGCTTCTGATTCATTAACCCGTAATCTGGCCAGCTCGGCGATGTAATGGACGTCATCTATTGAAACAGACATAAACCTGGAATTTGGATTAGGAGTTATGGGATCGAAGGATTAGGCAGCTACAACCGGCTTGCGAAAACGGGATAGCAATAATCTGCTGCAATAACCGGACTACGACAACCGGTTGACTTAATCTACTGAAGATTTGCAAAGTTTCTAGTCTTAAAAGAGTCTACAAATCGCTTCGGTGAATGTGCTCGTGGATCCTTGACCTCCAATATCCGGCGTACAGATGTCTCGATGATCCTGCAACACCACATAAATGGCAGCCCGGATTTGCTCAGCTATTTTGGTTTCACCCAAATACTCGAGTAGCATTAATGCAGAAAAAAGGAATGCCATCGGATTCGCCTTACCCTGGCCGGCGATATCGGGAGCCGAGCCATGAACCGCTTCGAAAATGGCTGCTGATTCCCCAATATTTCCTGCTCCGGTTACCCCAAGGCCCCCAACCAGGCCTGAAGCCAGATCGGATAGGATGTCTCCAAAGAGATTTGTAGTGACAATTACGTCAAATCGTTCAGGTCTCATCACCATCTGCATGGCCATATTATCCACAATCAGATCCTCGAACATTACAGACGGAAACTCACGAGCGATGGAGCGTCCCACCTCTAAAAATAAACCCGTTGTAAACTTCAGAATATTCGCTTTGTGAACCAGTGTGACTTTTTTTCGCCCGTTCTGTGCGGCGTATTCAAATGCAGCACGTATAATCCGCTCACTTGACTTTCGAGTCACAACCGCGATACTCTCAGCATGCTCATGTTCCTCCACCCAATTTTCACGGCCGATATAGAGTCCCTGTGTGTTCTCGCGAAAGATCACCATATCTACATTACGGAAAGGGGTGTCAATACCCGGTAGTGTTCGGGCCGGGCGAATATTGGCATAGAGGTCAAACTGCTGTCGTAGCGCCACATTCACCGACCTGAACCCTGTTCCCACCGGGGTGGTAAGGGGACCCTTCAGTGCCAGTTTATGGGTGCGAATCGCTTCAAGCGTTGCTTCCGGTAAAGGTGTTCCGGTTTGATCCAGAGCGGTTTGGCCGGCAATATGCTCTACCCATTCAACTGGAGCTTGAGCGGCAGAGAGAATTTCTTTGACGGACAACGTAATTTCGGAGCCGATTCCATCACCTGGAATCAAGACAATTTTTTGCATATCGTTAGAACAACTTATGTATACTAGTCCACAGGAATCCTTGTGTACGATCTATCTGTCTCGACTCGAAGGTTCCCATTACCAAAAGACTCTAAAGATACAAATACCTTGAGCAAAACACCGTCACAAACACAGGAAAAAACTCAAAAAAGAGCATCTAAGCGCGAAATATTTGGATGGGCCATGTTTGATTTTGCCAATCAGGCCTACACCTTACTCATCATCACAGTTGTCTTTCCTGTTTTGTTTACGACGGTGATTGTGGGGGATGCGGATCAAGAATTTCGACTCGGTAATCTGTTGTGGAGCATTGCCTTGGCAGCCAGTTACATCGCTGTTGTACTTACAGGCCCCGTTTTTGGAGCGATCATGGATTATTCGGCGATGAAGAAGCGGTTTCTGTTTTGGAGCTATGTCGCCACCGTCATCACCACGTCATTGTTGTATTTTGTGGATCCTGGTCAAATTATCCTGGCCGTTTCTCTCCTAGCTTTATCAAATTTTGCCTATGCCATTGGAGAAAATTTTATTGCGGCCTTTCTTCCTAGCCTCGGGCCACCGGAAGACATGGGGAAAATCTCTGGATTTGGATGGGCCATGGGTTATATCGGAGGGTTGGCATCTGCCATTTTTGTCCTTCTTGTTTTGGGGGAGTCCACCCTCGAGAACTATGAGCGAATTCGATGGATTGGGCCTTATGCGGGTGTTTTCTTTCTTCTCACCGCCATTCCAACCTTTATCTGGGTGCGGGAACCGGGGGTAAAGCAGATGTTGCCCTCCGGTGAAACCTATCTCTCGATTGGATTCAGACGTATGGGGGAGACCCTTCGAAACATCTCGGCGTTCAAAGATCTGAGTGTATTCTTAATCTCTGTCTTTTTTTCCATGGCCGGAGTCTATATCGTGATCTCCTTTGCATTCATCTATGGAGATCAAGTGGTGAAGTGGGATGAGTCTGTCCGAGTACTCATGTTTATTGTCGTTCAAATTACCGGAACGATCGGCGCTTTGCTGTTTGGTTTTTTGCAGGACAAAATCGGAGCTAAAATTACCTACAATCTGAGCCTGTTATTTTGGTTTTTTGGCGTGTTGGGAATTTACGGAGTGGACGGGTTGACACTGACACTTAACAGCTGGTTTGGTGCAGAGTGGGAAATGCAATACGTGTTTGTCTGGGTAGGAATAGTTGCCGGTATTAGTATGGGATCGAGTCAGTCGGCCAGTCGTGCGTTAGTAAGTTTGTTTTCACCACCGGAGAGATCTGCAGAATTTTTTGGATTTTGGGGGCTCTCTAATAAGTTAGCCGGCGTTTTCGGAATCATCGGATTGGGTCTTCTTCAGGCTCAAATCGGGTTACAAAAGTCCTTGATCTTTTGTGCTGCCCTTTTTCTAATTGCGATTGTGATTGCGTTTTTTGTGAATGAAAAACGTGGAATTATCGTCGCAACTACAAGAAAAAATTGAAATTAAACACTTTTTCTTGAAATCTGGCTACCTTCCGATGGGGTAAAAACCTTTGTTTTTGATACAATTAAGACAGGTTTTTTCATAAAAACGCCATTTTTGAATTAAAATTTGGCTTTTTTTCATGAAATATCCACTCTATTTGTTATTTTGAGGCAAATCTGATGAAAAGATATATGGATCAGATCATGAAACCATGTTGAAATGCAGTACGCATTTCGAAAACCATCAACAACTAATTGGAGATTCTGATGAGTAGAATTAATCAAGTCAAAACCCTTATGGCTAGCCTCGAAGGAGACCTCGACAAGTTCTATAACAAAGGCAATAAAGCAGCCGGAACACGCGCACGTAAGTCCCTTCAAGATCTGAAGAAACTTGCTCAGGATATTCGTATTGAAATTCAGAATATGAAAAACAACTAATCTGAATTTCTTTCTGATTGTACTGAAAACCACTTCAGCATTCTGAAGTGGTTTTTTTTTGCCCTCAATCCGATTTTCATGATGGATACTCGACCACTCTCACCCAATGCGATTCCTGCCTGGCGTCTGATTCAGGCACTGGGTAAAGCTACGTATCTGCTCCCCTCTATCGGATATCTCATTGCCGGTCTATGGATGGATCTTCCTGTTCTGGATCCTTTGCTTTTCTGGGGTGGAACCGGATTACTTTTGCTAAACTGGATATTCTCAGTTTTTTTTCTTCCCGGAATTCGATATGCGCACTGGAGTTATGGTGTGAATGAACATGAGGTGGAACTCCGAAGCGGAATTTTTATCCGGCGCATAACCCTGATTCCACTCAGTCGAATTCAGCATGTCGACACCCGTCAAGGTCCCATTTTCCGTAGATTTTCACTTGCCAATATCATGATGTTTACGGCGGCCGGCTCACATTCTATTCCGGCGCTCGATGAAGATGTGGCGGAAGAATTACGAAGACAACTTTCCACCTATGCGCAAATGGCTACAGAAGACATCTGACGGCTGGCACCACCAGCATTTTGCTGCTGCATTGTCAGCCTCACTGGAAGTGATCAAAAGTAATATCATTACTATTGTGATCTTTGCGGCGTTGGGAAGCCGTCAAGAGGATAACGTGACCTTATATCTGGTTGGAGCTTCCTTTATTCTAGTGCTCTTGACAGGAATTGTGCGATGGTGGACCTTTACATACCAGACTCAGCCTGGGGAGTTGCGAATCAAAAAAGGACTTCTTATCAGACGAGATATTACGCTTACGAGAGAGAGAATTCAGGTGATGGATATTGCCGAAGGGTTTATCGAGAGAATCTTTGGGCTAGTGAATGTTCGTGTGCAGACCGGAAGTCAGCAGGAGGCGATAAATCTTCGAGCCCTTTCAAAAGAGGAAGCAAAACGCGTCATACAGCTTGTATTAAATGAGTCAGACGGATTGTCTGCACAGTCTCAAACGGTTCCTGGCTCGATTAGGAACGGTGATTCGGTTCATGATCCACGTTTAGAAGATTTCTCCTGTGAAGAGGAACTCCGGCGGACAGACACCTCTCATCATGAGGAAACAGTCGAAGTAAAACTTCTTCTTTCCAGAAAAAACTTAATCTTTGCGGCCATTACCTCTGGAGGGCTCGGAATCGCACTTTCCATTTTGGGAACATTGTATTCTCAATTAGAAGCTGTTTTAGGAGTGTCTGTCGTAGTAAACTGGGTTACAGAAAAAGCCCCCATACTTCAACAAGCCGAATGGTCCTCTATTTTGGTTTTATTCATCTTGTTCTTTCTCATCGCCTGGATCCTTTCTACCTCCGGTTTTTTATTAACTAATGCTGGTTTTGTGATCCGAAAGTACGCAGCCAAGCTTGTAATCTCCCGTGGACTCATCGAAAGGAAGCAGACTACATTACCATTTGATCGAATTCAGGCGGTTCGCTTTGTAGAAGGTGTACTCCGTCAACCCTTTGGACGTGGCACGTTGTATGCCGAAAGTGCAGGATTTGGTAGTGAACAGGGTTCAGGTTCAACGTTGATGTTCCCGATTCTCAAAAAGTCGGAATTACCCGATTGGATGAGCGACTTATTACCTGGCTTTGCATTTGAAGAACCTCAGACCCGTCTACCGGTACGAGCCTTATCCCGCAATCTTCGGCGTTATTTATTGCCAATCGCTGTCGTTTTTGGAGTGATATTTGCCCGGCTTTATATGGATGAACCTGTTCGGATGCTCTCCGTTCAAAGTGGAACCGCCATGCTTTTGATAATGGGTTCTTCACTGAAATTTCCTGACTGGATGCTGGAGTGGGCCGTTACATTTTTTGGAATTGCCGGCTTAACAGGTGGCTATTCCTTCATTCGCTGGAAGTCGATTCGTCTGGGTCTGTTCGAAAAGAAACTTTCTACCCGAACCCGACGCATCGCCCGTGAAGAATCGCTGATTCCTTCCTACAGGATTCAATCTCTTGAGCTCACGCAGAGCTGGCTTCAGAAGCGTCATGAACTTTGCTCTCTGCGCATTCGAATTGCGTCCGGACTTTCCGGGCGAAGTTTCTCATTATCGGATCTAGAGTATTCCGACGGCCTGAAGGCCGTGTCCTGGTATCGGGAAGAAATCAGGTCTCTGAGGAGTAGGCCTCCATTGGCAGACATGTACAAACCAGATTCCGATCTCCATACGCATCATCCACTCGACTGACGCTTGGCCAGAACTTGTTAAAGCGTTGATCGGCGAGAGGGAAGATCGCCTCTTCACGGCTATAGGAATGTTTCCATGGCTCGGCCATTGCCGTACGCACGGTGTGTGGGGCGTTCACCAGTGGGTTATCCTCTCTATCTGCTCGACCTTCTTCAATCGCACGAATCTCGTTTCGGATGCCAATCATAGCGTCACAGAAACGGTCTAATTCGGCTTTTGACTCACTTTCTGTAGGTTCAATCATTAAGGTTCCGGCAACTGGAAAGCTCATTGTTGGGGCATGGAATCCATAATCCATGAGTCGCTTGGCTAGGTCAGTTGCTTCTATTCCGGCTGTCTGCTTGAATTCACGAATATCGAGGATAAATTCATGTGCAGATCGATTATTTCGACCAGTGTACAAGATTTTGTAATGATCCTTGAGGCGGGTCATGATGTAGTTAGCATTCAGAATTGCCATTTGGGTTGCCATTTTGAGTCCGCTCGAGCCCATCATGCGAATATAAGCATGTGAAATCGTCAAGATAGATGCACTCCCGAAAGGGGCAGCAGAGATAGGGGTAATAGCCTGATTACCACCTGTTTTGACCAATGGGTGTCCAGGCAGGAAAGGGGCAAGATCATTGACCACTCCAATTGGACCCATTCCTGGTCCACCACCACCGTGAGGAATACAGAATGTTTTGTGCAGATTCAAGTGGCAGACGTCGGCACCGATTACAGCAGGACTGGTTAGTCCCACTTGAGCATTCATGTTGGCACCGTCCATGTAGACTCGCCCTCCCCCCTGATGCACGAGATCGCAAATTTCGCGAATATCTTCTTCGAATACACCATGCGTAGACGGGTAGGTAACCATGAGAGCGGAAAGTCTGTCACTATACTGGGCAATTTTGGCTTTCAGATCGTTCAGATCGATATTACCTCGCTCATCGCAGGAGATTACTACCACCTCCATTCCGGCCATGACCGCACTTGCCGGGTTGGTACCATGTGCAGAAGAGGGGATCAGAGCCACATCACGATGGAAGTCACCCTTGGCATGATGGTACGCACGGATGACCATCAACCCGGCATATTCTCCCTGGGCACCAGAATTAGGTTGTAGCGACACCGCATCAAAGCCAGTAACCTCTTCCAGCCATTTACTTAAATCATTGAATAATGTTTGATATCCGGAGGTCTGATCAACCGGCGCAAACGGGTGAATCCCACCGAATTCAGGCCATGTAACCGGAATCATTTCTGCCGTGGCATTCAATTTCATTGTGCAAGAGCCTAAAGAGATCATTGAATGCGTTAAGCTTAAATCTTTGTTCTCGAGGCGCTTGAGATAACGGAGCATTTCATGCTCAGAATGATAGTTTGCGAACACATCGTGTTCCATGAAGGCTGTTGTTCGGCGCAATTCGGCAGGAAGACGATTTTCAGATCCATCGAGGGCATTACCGATGGCTTCAACCGAAAGCATAGTGGATTGGTTTTTCGTTGCGCCGGAGGCTTCCGCAAATACGTGAATAATATCCTGCACATCACGCATGGTTTTAGCTTCATCAAAGGTGAGTCCAACAGATCCGTCCTTGAAATAACGGAAGTTCATCTCGTGACGCAGAGCTGCCCTACGAACATTCTCTGCCCATCCGGAATTTAAAGGTTCTACCCGAATGGTATCAAAATAGGTCTGATAACGGGTGGTCATTCCCAGGCGTTGCAATCCCTCGGCCGTAATCGCAGCCAACGAATGTACGTTTTGAGCGATTCGTTTGATTCCGTTTGCCCCATGCCAAACTCCATACATTCCGGAAATGACGGCTAAAAGAACTTGAGCGGTACAGATATTGGAGGTTGCTTTTTCTCTCCGAATATGCTGTTCACGGGTTTGAAGAGCCATCCGATAAGCTGGGTTCCCTTCACGGTCCCGTGTTACCCCAATAATTCTTCCTGGTAATTTTCTTTGAAATGCGCCGTGGGTTGCGAAAAAAGCAGCATGAGGACCTCCAAATCCAAGTGGTACCCCAAATCGCTGCGAGGATCCCACAACTACATCGGCTCCCATTTCACCAGGAGGAGTCAGCAGAGCGAGAGAGAGTAGATCCGCTGAAACGCAGCTCAGTACCTCATGTTCTTTGGCAGCTTCCAGGATAGGACGCAAATTTAGAATGCGTCCATCTGTTTCTGGATATTGCAATTGCATTCCAAAGAGGTCGGGATTGGTTACCTCTACCATTTCAGCAGGCCCTGTCACAAGGGTAATTCCGAGTGGTTCAGCCCGTGTCTGCAGTAAACTGAGTGTCTGTGGATGACAGCCGTCGGCCACGAAGTAAAGAGTCGCATGTTGCTTGGCACGAGATCTCGATGCAAAAAGCATGCTCATGGCCTCTGCTGCAGCTGTTGCTTCGTCCAAAAGGGAAGCGTTGGCTATTTCCATACCGGTGAGATCCGAAATCATGGTCTGAAAATTGACAAGAGCTTCCATCCGCCCCTGGGCAATTTCAGCCTGATAGGGAGTATAAGCCGTATACCAACCCGGATTTTCAAGAATGTTTCTCAGGATTACATTCGGAAGAATGGTGTCGGTATATCCGAGTCCGATAAAGGATCTGAACAGCTTATTCTGGGAAGCAATCTCTTTGAGTTGCAACAAATACTCAGCCTCAGTAAGCGGTTCAGGAAGAGAAAGCTCATTAGGAAGTTCAATTCCTTTTGGAATAATCTGTCCCATGAGTTCATCTAGTGAAGATGCGCCGACGGCCATCAGCATGGCGGAGATATCGTCTTGTTGCGATCCGATATGACGTGAGTGAAAGGAATCTTCCCGGAATGTAATAGGCATAGTCGTTCTTACAATTAAAATAGTACAGTAAATGTGATTTACCTTTTGGATCCAGGGCTGGATCAGGCCGGCTAAAGTGTGTCAAACCTCTGAGTCATCTGCACAACAAAGATACTCTTTTTTTGAGTTCCTTTGTAGTCCGGATATTTTAAGAAATCAGGAAAAATTCTAATTTCATCCTTATTTATAATGAGTCTAAATTAGGTAAATCCTTCGCAGAGTCTCCCGCAAGATTTAATCCATTGAATCATGGCTGAAATTTTACCCGATTGGTTTTTTTCGATCTCTCCGCTTTATCAGGCGTTACTGGCAGGCCTTTTCACCTGGTTTATGACTGCAGCTGGTGCCGGGATAATTTTCTTCTCCCGTTCCGTCAACTATAAAATGCTCGACCTTTTGATGGGTTTTGCTGCCGGTGTGATGATTGCGGCCAGTATCTGGTCCCTCTTAATTCCGGCCATGAACATGGCGGAGGCTCAGGGAGTCACAGAGTGGATTCCTGCGGTAGTAGGGTTTTTACTGGGAGGATTGTTCTTACGCCTGTGTGATGCTTATTTGCCTCACTTACATCCTTCGCTGTCTCGAAATCAGGCTGAGGGTGTTCCCACCAACTGGCGGCGTTCCACACTGCTAGTTTTGGCCATTACACTCCATAATATCCCGGAAGGATTGGCAGTTGGGGTATTGTTTGCCGCGGCAGCTCAGGGAATTGACCCCACAGGTACGGCTACTATCTTTGGTGCCATAGCATTAGCCCTCGGAATCGGGATTCAAAACTTTCCGGAAGGATTGGCTGTATCTGCACCTCTTAGACGTGACGGAATGTCAGTTCGAAAGAGTTTTTATTATGGACAACTATCCGGGGTGGTAGAACCTCTTTCTGCTGTAGTTGGTGCTGCTGCAGTTCTTTTAGTCCAGCCTTTGTTGCCCTATGCGCTTTCCTTTGCCGCTGGTGCAATGATTTATGTGGTTATTGAGGAGTTAATCCCGGAGTCCCAACACCATGGTAATGCCGATTTGGCAACACTTGGTACCATGATTGGATTTTGCGTGATGATGATGTTAGATGTGGCGCTTGGGTAATTTAGCGAGTTGTCGGCGTAAAATTTGGAAGCTCGCGAATCAATTCACCCAATGTTCGCTTCAACACTCGAATCCCTGTTGAATGGAGGGTATATCGCATACAGGTTCCATAGGCCTCTGCTTGAATGAGTCCGGCTTCACGTAACACTTTGATATGCTGGGAGACCGTTGCCTGTGCCTGAGGTAACATCTTGGTCAGCTCACCATTGGTACGGACTCCTTCAGACAACGCCTTTAGTATGGCCATTCTCGCGGGGTGACTTAAGGCATTTGTGAGCTTTACAACCTGTACAGGATCCATGTAATCAAGGAATAGAAGAGATAATAATCGGAAAAATACGATAATTATTCCAAATCGCGAAGAAGTCTTTCTATACGGTCTGACGACTCTCTCAGAAGGGCAGCGTCAATCACTCCATTTTCGACAGCCTGTCTCAGAATACGATGTACCTTGGGTACAATTTCCGCATCATAGATGGAATTATTCCCAAAAACCAGCACATCCACTCCCGAATTTACGGCCATAATGACCGTTTCCTCCAAGCTAAACTGATCTCGGATAGCACCCATTTGCAGATCATCAGAAAATAAAACCCCTTCAAACCTCAAATCCTTTCGCAGGAGAGTGGTATTGACAGCATAAGATAATGTTCCGGGGTATAGTGAATCTAAACCGGCGTGAAATACATGAGCACTCATGATGGCTTTTGCATGCCCGGAATCGATGAGATCGCGATAGGGGATTAATTCCGATTCGTTCCACGTTTGGGTTACCTCCGTAACACCCAGATGGGAGTCATTCATGGAGCTCCCATGCCCAGGATAGTGCTTCAGGACGCCAATCAAACCAGCGTCCCGTAGGGCGCTTAAGGTGATACCTGCCATTTCGACCACCTTCTTCGGATTATTCGAAAAACTGCGCCCAAGGCTTCCAATGACAGGATTCGCTGGATTTACATTGACATCGACAACAGGCGCAAAATTAACATTGAAACCCAGAGTTGCCAGTTGAAAAGCCTGCTCTTCAACTTCATCCAGTACGGAGTCGGGAGCTGTAGAAAAAAGTGTGGAAAGCGCTTCAGCTGATCGTCCTCTAAAAAATCCTCGTGTCTCTTTGAGTCGAGCCACCCGTCCACCTTCCTGATCAACAGCGATCAGCAGATTTGTCGAAGCTGCAGTTTTCAACTCAGTGATAAGCGATTTGACCTGATCGGATGACTCAATATTTCGAAGGGGCATTTGAGTAGGCACATCATAATCAAATAAAATAATTCCTCCCACTTGATATTCCTTTAAATCCCTGAGCACATGATCACTTTCAGATACGGATAATCCTCTGAACCCAATCATGAGCTTTCGACCAATCCAAGCGTCAAGGGAGTCTGAATTGACTTCGATAGAAGTGTATTGTTCTGATCTTGAAGGCGCGTTATCGGAGATGCCATTTAGATTAAGATTAAGCTCTCCCCCAATTAAAAGGAGCATAAAGAAGGAATAAAGTGTATTCATAAGGGGGTTACAATTGGATTGTGAAAGTGAGTACAGGTGCTGCGAAATCGGGTAACATGGATGGCGAAGTCAGGTACGGGTAAATAGGAGTAAGTCCAAGGTTAAGCTGTCCTGAAATACCCTCCTCTCCTCCTAAAACGTGGATTAAGTCATTGGTCACGTGATGGTGAATGGCATAAAGGCCTAGATCGAATAAGAACAGAAAACCACCCTGAAGGATCATGGATTTTCCGTACCCTTTCAAACGCGCATCATCCTTTCGTATTCCCCGCTCAATAAGATATGTTCCTACTGCCATGTACCCTACATCCAGTCCTGAATTGAACAGGAGTAACTTATCCAGTTTCTGCGCTTCCAAAAAAGTCTCTTGTGTAGAGAGAAATTCAGCCCCTTGCAATCCGAAATAGCTGAATCCCGCAATTGACAGATTAACCACATTCCAAGCTGCATTCATTTCGTAAAAATAACGAGTAGCTCCTTGAGAGAGACTTCTACCGGCAATCCCTCCGGCTAAATTCAGCATTGCCC
>JAURMN010000122.1 GCA_030830725.1 Balneolales bacterium
ACCGAAGATGCTCGTGTTTCGGATGCACAGGACTTAATGTCCAAAAACCGGATCGGGGGAATTCCAATTGTCGATCACCAGGGAAAACTGATCGGTATTGTTACGAATCGTGATTTGCGATTTGAAACATCCATGACTAAAAAGCTTGGCGAGATCATGACAAAGGAGAATCTTGTCACGGCTTCTGAAGGGACTACGCTTGAAGAGGCCGAAGAAATTCTACAACGGAATAAAGTTGAAAAGTTGCCGATTGTGGATAAAAATTACCGTCTTGTGGGGTTAATTACCTTCAAAGACATCGAGAAAAAGGTCAGTTTTCCTAATGCATGCAAGGATGAACTTGGTCGTCTACGTGTAGGCGCTGCTGTAGGGGTTGCCGGAGAAACCATGGATCGAGTTATTGCATTGATTGAATCCGGGGTGGATGTGATTACCGTAGATACGGCTCATGGTCACTCGGAAGGGGTGCTTTCGACGGTGAAGAACATTCGAAAACAGTATAAAGAGATTGCCCTGGTCGGTGGAAATATTGCAACAAGGGCGGCAGCGGAAGCGTTGGTAGAAGCGGGTGCCAACATCGTGAAAGTCGGTGTCGGTCCGGGAAGCATCTGCACAACACGAGTAGTAACAGGGGTTGGAGTTCCACAACTTTCAGCGGTTATGGAAATAGCAGAGTTTACCCGTAAGAAAGGAATCGGTCTCATTGCAGACGGAGGGATCAAACAAACCGGTGACATTCCAAAGGCATTAGCCGGTGGTGCCAACGCCGTGATGATGGGTTCCATGTTTGCAGGCGTGGACGAAAGCCCTGGGGAGACTATTATTTTTGAAAGTCGGAAATATAAGTCCTATCGGGGTATGGGCTCCATCAGTGCCATGTCAAAAGGATCTAAGGATCGCTATTTCCAAGACGTGGAAGATGATTTAAAGAAATTGGTCCCTGAGGGGATTGAAGGTCGCGTGCCGTACAAAGGAACTCTTTCTGAGGTCGTACATCAGATGCAGGGAGGTCTACGTGCGGCAATGGGGTATGTGGGCGCAGCAAGCGTCGAAGATCTTCAAAAAGCGGAATTCGTACAAATCACCAGCGCCTCCCTTCGTGAAAGCCATCCTCATACGGTTCAGATCACAAAAGAGGCTCCGAATTACTCCGTATCGTGATCCGACTCCTTCTGATTGCCTATTACTTTCCTCCGATGGGGGGGAGTGGTGTTCAGCGTCCTCTTAAGATAGGGAAATATCTGGCCAAAAAAGGGATTCAGGTTACCTATTTGGTGCCTGCCATTGAATCCTATCATGTCATGGATCACACCCTTGAACAGGAACTTGTGAGTTCCGAGCAGAAATTCCGGATTATCCGAGTCAAAGAGGGGATCCCATTGCAATCCGCATGGATGTCAAGGATTCAGGCTCATTACAGAACCTTCCTGTCGACATGGAGTACCCAAATTACCAGCTGGTTTTATCTTCCTGATAATAAAAAAGGATGGATTGAACCGGCGCTTCGATATGTTGAACGTGCTCATCGTGACACACCATTTGACGCAGTTTTTGCCACAGCCTCACCTTACAGTAATCTTCTCCTGGCAGCGCAAATCAAAAAAAAGCTAAATCTGCCTGTGATGATGGATTTGCGAGATGACTGGTTGAAGAGTCATCTGATACGATATCCTACTCGCTGGCATAATCAACGCATGGCAAGGCTTGAACGTGAAACGCTCCAGTTGGCAGATGAAATTACGGTCATAAATGAGTCAGTAAAGCAATCGTTACTGAACCGAATTCCCGAGATTCCAATCCCAAAAGTACTTTCAAATGGATATGATCCTGAAGATTTCGAGGCTGCTGAGAAGATGATTCAAATCAGGAATGCCAGCTCCGCTTCGCCCGACATTGAGAAATCTAAAGATGAGCGATTTTCATCAACCTGCTTTCATATCCTGTATAACGGACTTTTTTATGGAGTACAACAACCGGATACTTTTTTGAAAGGCATAAAACTTGCCACCAAAAAAAACCCAGAACTTTTGAATGTACTTCGTTTGCATTTTCAGGGGGATTTCTTCGATAGACATTTGGCTTTGGCAGCCGAGCTAAAATTAAAGGATAAGATCTTTGCACATGGGAATTTACCCCACATAGAATCTATTTCAGGATTGCTACAAGCTGATCTTCTGTGGCTTATTGTACCGAATCAACCGCATTCAAAGGGTCATACTCCTGGAAAACTCTTTGAATACTTGGGTACGCTCAAGCCCATTTTAGGGATGACAGATAAGGGGCAAGCCTACGATCTGCTCACCCAGTACGAGGCATCGTATTTCGCGGATCCTGATCAACCGGAGAGCGTGGCCACCGCCGTAGAGCAGGCCTTTGATCACTGGAAAAGAAAACAAATGCCAGTTGGAAACAGGCAATTTATTCAGCAATTTGATCGTTCGATCCAAGGGCAGCATCTCATGGCCTGGATTCAGGATCTTGTAATGCAGCACAATAGAAAGTCAAAAACCCATGTGGGAGTTACTTAAAAAAATTGTCAGCGGAAAAAAGACGGACGTTACTCTGGTGATGCTGGACGAACAGGATCATGAGTTAACCGGATCGTTAAAAGTCAGTTCAGGTACCCTACTCTTGATTTTAGTTGTATTTCTATTTGTTTCTATTGGTGGTACCACACTCTTGTTCTATCTCACACCCATCGGCTCTCTGTATAAAGATCGCCAAGAGGAGCGGATTCGAACTGAGGTCATTCAAATTGGCGAGCGAATTCTTCAACTCCAAGATTCCCTCAACTACAGGAATCAACAGCTGGAAAACATGAAAATGGTGATTCGCCAAAATCTGGACACTACCTATGAGGTTTCTGTGAATATGGTTAGAGAAGTCCCACTCCAAGAAGCCACGGATCTTGGGGAATTTGCGTATAGCAATGAGTGGTTTTCTGAGGAAAGTGTTCGTTTGTTGACTGTCAATGAAATTCGAAACTCAGCGAGGGAGTCCAAAACTGAATTTACTATGTTCCGAATGCCGACGGACGGACTGCTCTCACAGGGATTTAAACCGACCACGGGTCATTATGGGATTGATATTGCGACGCCGGAAGGAACACGCTTTCGATCTGTTGGAAATGGAACTATTTTGCACAAAGCATGGACAGTAAGTTATGGGTATGTGGTGCACGTACAACATCCGGATGGTACTCTTTCGGTCTATAAACATGCCTCGCAGGTAGATAAAGAGGTTGGAGATCAGGTGGTGAAAGGTGAAGTCCTGGGGCGAGTTGGGAATAAAGGAATGTTAAGTAGTGGGCCCCATTTGCATTTGGAAATCTGGCAACAAGGAGTCCCACGAAATCCCAGAGAGTTTTTGCTCAATTAAGCGAAGAGTGAAATCCCATTAATGAAATTCAACTCTAAATTGGGATTCAACTCACTGTTTCGTAGGTTTATAACCCACAAAAATAAACACAAATCTCTAGGAAGATGATTCGAGCCGAAAATAAATCGATTGCCCCTCAGTTAAATATGATCAGTGAAAATACGACCCTTCAAGGGAATCTGAATTCTGATCAGGATATCCGTATTGCCGGTAATGTGAAGGGGGATATTGTATCCAAAGGCAAAGTCATTATTGCTAATTCTGCCAAAATCACCGGAAATATTACAGCTTTTGAAGTCGATTTGGCCGGATCTTTTAAAGGAAATATCAAAACCGCTTCGCGAATGGTACTGCGCTCGAATGGGCGCGTGGAAGGCGACATCCAGACCAAGGCTATTGTGATTGAAGAAGGGGGAATCTTTAATGGTGCCCTGAAGATGGGAGCCTTAGAAACGGTATCTTTACAGGCCAAAGGCACGTCACATGAGCAGACCGTCGCATCGGGAGCCTGATCATATCCACCTGTTATTCTGAATCGGTTCAACTTCACCGTTCTTCGCCTTGATGTCTGAGCCTCGAAAAACTCCATCTTCTGTACGTACTATATATCGTTATCTCTCGGTGGGATTCGAGATTGCTGTTGCACTGTCAGTGCCTATGACTGGAGGATATTGGATTGATCAGCAATTTGATACCTCTCCATGGTTCCTGCTGGCGGGCGCATTGCTGGGAATTGCACTCTTTATTCGTATTGCAATTCGATTATCCGAAAATTTGGATTCTGGCAGGAAGGTGAGAAGCACCAAAAAAGAAACCCCTGATAAAGACTAATTCTCCATTAACTATATTAATGCGTGCATTATTATTCGGTTTTATCCTCGGTTTTTTTTCTGTGGGAATCCATTGGGTGGTTTCAGCTTATCTTCGTCGTTTAAATAATCGGTACTTTATCTGGGCGTATTCTGGCGGAATTCTCCTTCGATTTTTAATAGTGTTACCTCTCTTCGCTCTTCTTATTGTTCTGACAAAAAATGAGCCTCTTCTGTTTACTTTCAGTTTTATTCTTTCGTATATTTTCTTTTCTGTAACCGAGATATTATGGTTATCGCGGCGCTCCTCTTAAAAAACCCGGAGCTGACCAATTACTTACACATATATTCGTAAGGAAATTAACTGCTAAATGGCTCTTAAAATTAGCCGAACTTTATTAATAATTTCGTTTCTTTTGGCGGTGTTGTCACCTCTGTCCATTTTTGCGGCAGATGCGACCGAGTCAGAAGGCGGATCTATTGATATTCTGGGTAAAACTGCGGATCACGATTACTTTGATACGGCATTTGGCAAGATCTACCTGCCTCGTATCTATGTTATAAATGGAGATATTTCTTTCTTCTCCTCCACAAAAAAAGCATTAGCATCTGGTGAATTTATACAAACCGAAGAGGGTCTTGTTCGCGCTGATGGTGAAGGTATTGATTTGGATCTGTCAATTACATCACATCTAGTCTATGTCTGGCTAGGAATATTATTTGCACTACTTTTTACGATGTGGGCCGCGTCGCGCTACAAAAAGGGGATAGGCTCACAGACAGCTCCTAAAGGTGCGATTCAAAATATATTCGAAATTCTCTATCTATTTGTAAGAGATCAAATCGTTTTTGAATATATCCCTCGTGAGAAAGCTGGAAAATACATTCCGTTTCTCTTCTCTGTTTTTATGGCGATCGCCATGATGAATATGTTAGGGCTTCTTCCGTGGGGTGCCTCTGCGACTGCTGATCTCACAGTTACTGCCACACTGGCGCTGATTACCTTTATTGTGACCCAAGTTAGCGGAACAAAAGATCACTGGCAGCACGTGTTCAACTTTCCAGGAGTTCCATTATTGGTGAAGTTTATTTTGACCCCAGTTGAAATACTTGGTCTACTGACCAAGCCTTTCGCATTGGCAATCCGTCTTTTCGCAAATATGCTTTCAGGCAAGATTATGATCATCTGTATTCTTGGACTGATTTTTATCTTCACCGATCTATTTGGACCTTCAGTTGGTGTAGGTACAAGTATTTTTTGGGTAGGGTTAACGTCTGTACTTTATGGGCTTAAGGTTTTCGTAGCTCTGCTTCAGGCCTATATTTTTACACTCTTATCCGCTGTATTTATCGGTATGGCAGCTGAAGAGCATCATCATGATGATCATCATCATAGTGACCTTGAACTTCTTTCAAATACACAACAATCCAACAATCATTAAAAAACAACTATCATGGACTTTGGATTTTTAGCAGCCGGTCTTGGAGCCGGAATTATCGCAATTGGTGCCGGAATCGGAATCGGTATGATCGGAAAAGGTGCTGTTGAAAGTATCGCGAGACAACCTGAAGCTTCTGGTGATATTCGTGGTGCCATGATTCTGACTGCAGCCTTTATTGAAGGTGTGGCACTGATCGGTGCAATCGTATGTATCCTATTAGCCCTAGGAATCGGCGCTTAATTCTCAGTTGAATGTGCAAAGGATGTGCATCTCCAGACTGTGCATCCTTATGTCGATAGAGAGGTCGTTCATTGCACCGAAGATCTTCAGAGGCTACCTATATAAAGATAGGTTTAGCTGAATTATGATCGCAAATTCGACCAATTGTCTCGAAGGCTTCGTATCAGAAGCGTTGCACTTGTAACACGAAATAAAGACTTCATGAACACTTTTTCTCTTTTCATGGCTGGTGGTGGAGGTTTACTTTCTTTCAATACCGGATTCGCTATTTGGGTTGCAATATCGATGGTGATCTTTCTGTTCATCATGTACAAGTTTGCTCTACCTCCCATAATGAAGGCTCTCGATGATCGTGAAACGAATATTCGTGAGTCGCTCGAAGCAGCTGAAAAAGCTCTTGCTAAAGCAGAAGAAGTGAGCAAGAATAATGAAGCCGTACTTCGAGAAGCAGAAGTAAAAGCACAGCAAATTCGTAAAGATGCTGTAAAAGATGCTGAAGTACTGCGTGCGGATCGAATAGAGAAAACCCGTCTCGAAGTAGAAAAACTTCTACTAGATGCACGTGCAACGATTGAGCAAGAGAAAAAACAAGCTCTAGCTGAATTACGTAAAGAAGTCACTACACTTGCTATAGAAGCGTCCACCAAAATTCTCAAAGAGAATATGGACACGGAAAAAAATCAAAAATTGATCAACACATTTGTGGATGATCTTTCTAAAAATTGATTCTGAATGGCAGGAAACGTCGCATATCGCTACGCTAAAGCTTGGATGAAACAGGTGCTAGAGGATAAGGTTCTGGAAACAACTCTCCAGGATGTAGAACTTATATCCGCAACACTAGAAGGATCGAAAGATCTGGGTCTGTTTCTCAAAAGCCCAATGATTAATCGAACTGTAAAAAAAGATACACTAGAAGAGATCTTTAAATCTAGGGTATCTGAATCTACATTTCGATTCATTGAATTACTTCTATCCAGACATAGAGAAGGTTTTCTTGGGCAGGTTGTCTCAGTGTTTCGAAGTATGTATCGTGATGCCGCTGGAATTCTTGATGCAGAAATTCGATCCGCACTTTCACTAACCGATGCCGCTGTTAAAGAAATCTCTGATCGACTCTCTACAATCACAAAAAAGAGCGTAGAAGTCACACTAATCGTAGATGAAAGCCTAATCGGAGGGATTTCCGTTCGATTAGGAGATCAGGTAATCGATGGGACTGTAAAACACCAACTCGAAAAACTTAAAGAACAGTTTTCAGAATAAACAGGTACAGACATGAGCCAAGTCAGACCAGATGAAGTTTCTGCTATTCTCCGTAAACAACTCTCAGGATTTGAAAGTGAAGCAGATACATATGAAGTAGGAACCGTCCTGGAAGTAGGGGATGGAATTGCCCGGGTATATGGGTTATCCAAAGTACAGGCCGGTGAGCTTGTTGAACTTCCAGACTCAAAAGATGTCGAGGGGAATGCCGTACGAGGAATGGTATTGAACCTGGAAGAGGATAATGTTGGGATTGTTTTGTTTGGTTCCTCACGATTGGTAGAAGAGGGTCATAGTGTTCGTCGTACCAACCAGATCGCTTCTATTAATGTGGGAGATTCAATGTTGGGCCGCGTTATTGACCCACTTGGAAAGCCTCTAGATGGAAAAGGTTCAATTGTTGGAGATCTGGTAAATATGCCACTCGAGCGTAAAGCTCCTGGTGTAATATATCGTCAACCGGTCAATGAGCCGCTTCAGACAGGAATCAAAGCAATTGACTCGCTGATTCCGATTGGTCGTGGACAGCGTGAGTTGATTATCGGTGACCGTCAGACTGGAAAAACAGCGGTTGCACTAGATACGATTATTAACCAAAAGCAGACACAAAATACGGATACACCAGTATACTGTATTTATGTTGCGGTTGGTCAAAAAGGTTCTACTGTTGCCAGTATTCTCAAAACATTAGAGCAATACGGTGCAATGGAGTACACGACGATTGTGTCTGCTCCCGCAAGTTCAACTGCTCCAATGCGTTATATTGCTCCCTTTGCTGGTGCTGCCATTGGTGAATATTTCCGCGATACAGGTCGTCATGCACTTGTGATTTATGATGATTTGTCCAAGAAGGA
>JAURMN010000123.1 GCA_030830725.1 Balneolales bacterium
CCAATCTGAGCCAATAGAGCATCTTTAATAAAGAAACTGGATCGCCCTTGTTGAATGTAGAGTAGCCCTTCTAAGGTCAGATCCTCTAACTGCGCTATATTGAGCACAAATCCTCTAAGTTTACTGTAGAGGGGGATAAAGAGCAGGCGGCCAAAGGCCAAACCATACCAAGTAGTGATTAATGCGGCTGCCAGACCGGGGCCTAATGAGGAGGGATCGTCCAAAGAACGAAGCATCACAATCAATCCAAACAATGTTCCGAACATTCCAAAAGCAGGGCCGGCATTTCCCATTGTTTTGAGCACTTCAATGACTTTCATACGTTTCGAAATCCGTTCTTGGATGTATTGCTCTCCAAAGTGACGAATATCCTGCTCACTGTAGTTGGTACTCATCCAAGAAAACACCGATCCGGCTATAGAGTCAGCGTGAGTGTCCGTGAGTTGTTCCAACGCTTGCAGACGGTTTTGACGAATCATTGATTGCCAGGAAAGAAGCGTATCGATTTGGGCGAGAAGCTTTTGATCCTGCTTTCTAGGTGAACTAAACAGAGTGAAGCTTTTTCCAAGTGCTTTAAAAACGTCTCGAGCAGGGTAGGAGATAAAGACCACGGCCAGAATACCGCCCAAAACGATGAGAAGACTCGCCAGGTTTATGAAGATATTGACCTCAAGAGCGGCTTTTAAAGGTTCGAGGAGCGTGGTGGTCTTCATCACGTCTGCCACACCTAAGACCATGAGTACGATACTAAACACGACTCCAAACAAGGATAAAATGGAAAACTCTTTGAACATATTGTCTATCTTATGCGCGAAGGGTGCATTCGCGTCGGGTATCCTTGAGTCGTCTTAATTATTATCTGGTTCATTCCCCGAAATCACGTCACGGAATCGTGCAATATTCGGAGAATCTAGATCCGGGTTAATGGCCATGGCTTTTGCCCAAGCTTCGCGTGTCTCATCATATTGATCCAACATAAAATGGGACAAAGCTTTGAGTGCATACGAATCTGCAGCCTCTTGTAGGGCAAGGGAGGCATCTAGTCTCTCTATTGCCATGGTGTAGTTCTCTTGGTAGAAAAAGGATTGGGCCTCTAGCAGGAGCCTCAAAGAGCGTTGGAATTCGTTTTCGACGGGCCGGGAGGGTGTTGTTACGTTTTGTGTGCCGGCTTGCGCAGATGAGACATTCGGTGGTCTTGAGGCTGACGGACTACCAGAACCACCGGCTGGTTCATTTTTACCGGCCGTTGCGGAAGAATCCTTAACAGAAACCTCAGATGTGGCGTTTGGTAGTGGTTTAATACCCGAGATTAGGACCACCATTTCTGTGTCGAAAGGGTTTAAGTTCAATTCGATGTTCCCGCGCTCATTACGGTAGGTAAGTTTGATTGCGGAAGACTCGGAGGTGCTGATTCCGGCGGTTGAGCCTAATACAGTTTCAATCGAAGTTGAATCCTGTATTGCAGATTCGTTTTGTGATTGAGCTTTTCGCGAGGACGAACATCCTGAAAGGGCGCTACTCAAGATGAAAGTCATTGCAAGTACCCCGGCAAAGGGCTTGAATGACGAGGACGTGAACCAAAGCATTTTAAATGGATTCCGTAAAACTGTTTTTTCTCTCATCATACTGCTCATCAGAAGGTGTAAATAAACTTGAACCCGTAATTAAATCGGTCGAAGAGTATCACATCGGTCGATTTTCCATACGTAATGTCATTTTCACCCACTATTAATCGCGGCTCGATTGCAAGCGAAAAATTTCGGGTAAAATGAACCAACAAATTCACAGGAGAGAGGGTAAACAAATAGCCTTTTTCTCCGATAAGTGGCACGGAGATCATCAAAGAGCTGGTAATCCATAGAGGATTCGCTCCTCTAAAAGAATTATAAGGAGTGATTGCCACTCGATAGAGCATCCCTACATCCAACATAACTACATCACGAGCTTGAATAGAGTCGCTGATCGTGGTTGAAAAATTACCGCCCGCAAACAATCCAAAATAGCTGTCATACGTACTCTGCATAGGTTGCATAAAATAGCCATGTAAGGTGGTGTGAAGCATGGTAACGGACTGATCGATATCCTGGCGTTTTACACCATCCTCAAGAAAGGCCCCGGTGTAACTAAAAAGCCCTACAGACAACATGGAAGTTCGAGAACTATCTTCAGGCTCAGGTTTAGCGGGAGGAGGGTAGCTTTCTACCGTTTTGCTCCAAAGGAGTTCAAGTGATTCTGCACTGATAATCCGTACGGTGAGAACAAGCCCTAATACAGAACGACGAAAAACGGAAATCTCCACTAGCCCTTGCACATTATACTCACGCGCAGTCTCCAAGAGTTTATCAAGGTTAAGATCCGCAAAAGAACGCCCTTTCTGGCTGCTGATCTGAAGTGTGGTATCAGAAGCGATGATTTTGACCGCATCGGTAGGTTGAAGCTCCAATGGACTTAGCAGGGTGAGTGAGCTATTCGCCTTAAGGATTCCTTCTACTTGATTTCGGATATAATTGGCATCGGAAGCCGTGAAGAGTTCTTCGTCTCGTTCAATCCGGAACACGGCTGCACGTCGAAGTGTGAGAGGAATATCGTTCAGATTCTCTTCCAGCTGATCAAACAGATCTTGAAGGCGGATTTCGAGAGAATCTTGATTAATAGGCTGTGCAACAGCGTTTACGGAAGGGGTTGTCAAGCCTGCAACACCAAGTAGCCCAGCAAAAAGAAGAAATCGAAACATTCGTAAAAAATTAGAAAACATTATTTTAAGCATCTCGTAAGGTTCCCTTCGAATGGTTTCGAAGCGCAGCTAAGATTGTACGAC
>JAURMN010000124.1 GCA_030830725.1 Balneolales bacterium
CTGCAGATTGTATTTCCGGCTCCTCCGAAGTGGGTGGATGTGATACTCTCTTTACCTATGGGGGGCAGGTCTATTCACGAATACGCATTACAACCCCGGTTCAATCACCCCCATATGAACTCGATGTTTATGATCAAATGATTGTTGCGGTGCACTGGGCGTCTGGATTGCTTCGAAGTCGAAATTTAGGTCAAAACTGGGAACGTTTATTTCTTCCCCCATCCTCTGTATCTGAGATGGTTCCTGAGAGAACATACCGATGGACTTCACAATTAGCTGACGGAACCTTAATTGAGAGATACGACCCACGATTTGATACAAATCTATTGGGATTTGGAGTTCTGATTGATCATAATCAGCGCGTTTGGACAGGAACTGCTGGTGGAATCAATATCTCCGATAATGCCTTAACGGCTCCTTCCGATTCCGTTATATGGAAGCACATTCGACATTCAGGAGAGTCGGATGGACTGGCTGGAAATTGGATTATTCGCATTCGACAACACCCCGATGACCAGTCCATATGGATGACAAACTGGCCGGCAACCGCTTCGGGTGAAGAATATGCCATAGTCAGAACAGATAATGAAGGCGAAACCTTTACCAGGATGTTAAACGGGATTAAGATTAATGATATCGGTTTCTCGAGTGACGCGATTTATGCCGTTGGGGATGCGATTTATCAGTCATTCGATAAAGGAAATACTTGGAGAGAGATCAAACAGATTTCTATATCTGGAGATCGAATTCCAACAAATACGGAGTTTTATACAGTAGGCTCTACCCCAAAAGGCCTATACATCGGATCCTCACAGGGTCTTCTCTACACCGAAAATGATGGGGAGAGTTGGGAGATTTATCGAACTCAATTCCCACTTGAGGGCGGTAACCAGTACAATACGGAAGCCTCCTCTGTTTCATCCTATGCTTATCCAAACCCCTTTTCTCCAACACGACATCAGCTGGTTAGGATACGGTTTAATGGTCGAAACATCGGTTCATTCACTCTTCGAATCTATGATGCCTCTATGAATCCAGTTAATAGTCTCCAGAGTCTAATCTCCCAAACCGGAGATTATGAGTTTGTTTGGGATGGTCGAAATTCAATGGATCAGCAAGTTCACAATGGTGTGTATATCGGAGTACTTGAAGGTCCTGGCTTGAAAACGTCAGTTAAAATCATACTTATAGATTAAACTTTAATTATTTATTCTATCTCATTGTCTTGAAATTCTTTAAGATTACATTATTATTTCTTTTTTTCCCTATAACCATGTGGATTGGAACGGAAGATAGTCGCGCTCAATCTGGGGGAGTGACAGGTTATGCCTTTAGAATGGGACCAGACCCAATTGGACAATCTATGGGAAATAGTCTTTCTGCATGGTCAAGTCAAGAGTCATCTGCACTCTATAATCCTGCACTTGCTGTAACAATTCGTGATGGGGTGCACATACATCCCTCCAGTTCCCTGATGAGCTTTGATCGCACTCAACATTCTCTTCAAATTCGTTTTCCTTTACCTCCCTCCGCCGCTCTGTCTCTCTCTATTCTGCATTTTGGGATTGCAGAAATTGATGGTCGCACCCCAAGTGGTTATCCAACTGGATCTATCCGAACTTCTGACTTTCAACTCTCTGGAGCTTTTGGGATATCAATTTCAGATCCTCTAAAGATTGGAATAGGAATTAAGTGGAACCGATCAAATTATCATCCTGATATCCCAGCCGCTAGTTCTGTTGGACTTGATTTTGGAGTTTTATATCGGATTGCGGAATCATTTTCCTTAGCTCTTGTTCTTCAGGATTTATTTGCCTCTTATTCATGGAATAGCGGTCAATTATATGGAACTGAACAGGGGCAATCAAATTCTCAAGCTTTTGCAAGACGTATTAAACTAGCCAGTCATTTTTACGTTTTGGATCAGCTTGACTTTACTTCAGAAGTTGAACTCAGAAACCAGCAATTTGAACGAAGATCCTTTATTCTTTTTTCCGAATTCGGCACACCATCCATTCAGCAAAGATCAATGACCGAGTTAAACCAAGCTCTGCTGTTCAGACAGGGAATTGCCTGGGAAATTCATCCCATTCTTACCTTTAGAACCGGAATCGAAACCACGGATCTTCAATTTAAACCTGAGATGTTCTGGAGTACTGGATTTTCTCTGTATCCACCAATGGCATCCATTACTCCTGGTATCCATTATGCTTATCGTAATGAACCTGGTCAAGGGTCAGCAGCCCATGCTGTTTCATTCACTTTCTCATTCTAAAAAGCCTGTTATTCATATTGATTGTCGAAATCACATGACAACTTTAAAAACCCTTTTACTACGCTTTGGATTTTTTTTGGTATTCGCATTGAGTACCTCCATTCTGTCCATGGGTCAATCACAACTTGTCTATGGGGGACTGGATCTCTTGTATCAGGCACCACATGCGACCATGCTTTCAGTAGGTGAAGCTCATGGAGTACTAAACAATGGATCTGCTGCAGCTTTCTCAAACCCTGCCACTGCTCTTCTAAGTTCGGAGTCTACTATTGATCTTGGGTATGGTTTTTGGATTGGAAACCTGTCCACAAGTTTTGCAGGCGCCCTTTTCAGGAAGAATAACCGAGTTCTTGGAGTTTCGCTGTATTCCTCCGGGACGGATCAATTGGAAGCCAGGATCCAGCCGGGTCCTTCAATGGGGAATTTTAATGCCAGAACCATCGCCTTATCTGGATTATATGGTTTGCAAATTGGAGAATTCTCGGTTGCCACTTCATTACTCTATCTCAACGAAGAAATTTTCCAGTTCCAGGCGAGTGGATACTCGTTTTCAGCCGGTGCACTTTGGAAACCGGAGTCAGACAGATTTCGGATTGGAGTAAGCTTAGAACATGCTGGAAAGATGGAAGCACTCGATCAATCTGAATCTCTTCTCCCTTCAAGAGTACGTTTTTCTGCTTCCGTAATCTTAATCACGGCCTCAGTAGGAACAAATGAAGATTATTTAATTTCACTTCAGTCTGCAGTAGATCTTCTTCAACCCGTATCTATTTCGACTGAAAGACCCATAAAATCATTTTGGAATGGCCTTGAGATGTCTGCGAAGCA
>JAURMN010000125.1 GCA_030830725.1 Balneolales bacterium
CGCCTCCTGGGCGGCAGTACTAACGGTAGATGAAAGTGTGGCAATAGACGGTGTTTGTCTTACCGTTGTCTCTACTGATCCAAACGCGGGTACATTTTTTGTACAGGCGGTGCAGGAAACGCTTACTAAAACAACATTGGGGATGTTTGAAGCAGGGGATTTTGTGCACATTGAGCGAGCCTTACGACTGGATCAGGGTCTGGGTGGGCATCTGGTTCAGGGGCATGTGGATGGTGTGGGACATGTCGTTTCCATCACCGAAGAAGGAGAAAATCGAACGGTTTGGTTTGAGGTACCGGAGGTGTATTCACCCCATTTAGTCGAGAGAGGAAGCATTACCATTGACGGGGTTAGCCTGACGATCGCTCGCGTACAAAATCCGCGTCAATTTATGGTGACATTGATTCCATATACCTGGGATTTTACCCATTTCAAAAACTTAGGCGTCGGGGACGCCGTGAATCTGGAATTCGATATCATCGGAAAATATGTCCTCCGTTTCATGGAACAGCGAAAGGTTACCTGACTCAGAAACCGGAATTTCGACGGCCGGTTGGGGATGAACCTCGTTCCAGATTATTCAAAACCGGCAATTTCTGAAATAAATTCTGAATCTGTCCACTGTCAATACTCAGGCGGAAGAAGTAGTAGGTAAAGTCACCAAACGGATTGAACTGAAAGCTCAGATTCCAACAGATCATATTTCGCGTGAGATTAAACTGCGATGGGGTCAATTCTTTTTCGATGAAATCATAGCCGATCCGGGTCGATACATCCCAACGATCCGAAAGTTTGAAGCGGATATTTTGCACGTTTAGGACGGCTGCCTTCCGAGCATCTTCATTAAAGCGCCACGTCCAGGTATAATTAAAACTCAGACTCAAAGACCAAGGGGATCGAAAATCATACGGATCACTCGTGATAAAATAGGGGTCAAAGGGTTGGAAATAGGTCTGATCAAACGGATCATAGGCACGGTAAGGCGGCGTCACCACCTGAACGCCACTTTTACCCCCTTTAAACGACGTACTGGCGCTGATCTGATAGCTTAAAGGTTGAAGTAGTTTACGTGAATCCTGCCAGATAAACTGATCGATCACTCGACCGGATTCGTTAACCGTATAGGGCCTGAATCGGGCACTGAACTGAAGGCTCACATTCGGCACGGCGCGACTGGACATACGCAGGCTGAGATCCGAAAAGCGAAGAGAATCGGCTGCGAAATTATAAAGTCCGGAGAGCGTGAGATTATCAATCACACGAATATTTTTGGATTTCACTTCTCCGGTAGAATCTCGTTTTACTTGTTTGACTTCAAAAATATTGGAAAAAGAGTATGACATACTGCGCGACTCTCCACTAGAGGGTCCTCGGAAGAGAGACTCCTCAAAGATGGAATAGGTGATCGGGGCTTGGTCTTCTCCTCGTTCGAGCGTACGATAGGTACCCCACATTTCATCACTAAAATCGGGTCGATAGGCAAAAGAGAACGAAGGTCGAAGGGTATGGCGAAAACGCTCGATGGATCCAATCTTAAGATCGGCAATTCCATAGATCGTGGTGGTCAAATTCAGCGATACCTGGCCTTCTCTGGCAGTCGCAAAGCCGTTCACTTTTTCCGTAAGAACCGATTCGGTTTCCGGATCAAGCTGTTTTCGGATGGTGGATGGAACCCAAATCTCCTCCATGCTCAAATTTGCACTCAAGACCAGATATTCACTTGGAATCAAACGCCCCATGGAGATCCCCAGATTTTGCCGTAGACCAAATTGAACGTGATCATTGTTCCCCGTGTTTTGTTCGTAGACAGAGGGATTGAACAGGGCATCAAGCCAATTGGCCGGATTTTCGATTTCGGATAATGGACGATACTGAAACCGGGATGAGAAGTCATTTCGGTAATTCACCACAAAATTTTCAGCCCAACTGGATTTACTCCCAGTTGAACTGCTTGCAGACCCTTTGGATCGAGCGAAGGGGGTAAATGAACGGGCCGAAAAATTAGCAGAAGGTCCGGTCAGGGTGACCGAATTATCTGTGAATTGCTGAGTCAGAGCGGCGTTGGTATTAAACGAAAAACGCCCTTCCGGATCGCGATACTGATAGGCCAGTCTGGAAGTGGTGTTAGTAGAGGCGCGTTCGTCTATATCATAGGAATTCCGACGAAAATACTCGGAGGTATTCAGATTTATATTCGCACTGATCTGTGCAAAAGGGTTGAACTGCTGACTGTGTTGAAGGGAGATTCGCTTATTGATTGTTGTGGCAAAGTTGGGATCGGTAGGTTCAAGTCCCTGCTCACGTGAATACCCGATCGTCAGACCCCCATTATAAAGGTCCGATCTTCGGTATTGTACTCTCGACTGATGAAAAAAGGATCCCGACGTAAACAGATCAAAGGAAGCTTGAGCGGTCAGGTAGTCATTAATAATCTGAAACCACCCCAAATTTTGCATTCCAAGCCCTCTGCGTGAAGTATTTTGAAAAACGTAGGTGGGTTGAAGCAATCCAGAGCGTCGACGGTCTGGCGAGGCGGGTATGTAGCCAAAAGGAATTGGTAATGGGTATGGGATGTCTAATAAATAGAGCCGTGCATTGGTAAAAAAGATTTCTTCTTCATCCACAACCTTGAGTCTGTTGGCCTGAATGTAATACGTCATATGGTCCGGCGGACAGGTGGAATAGCGCCCTTCCTCGATGAATACCACGCTCTCAGATACATTTTTGACCTGCGCGCCAATGAGTGTACCGTCTGACACCGTGACTCTGGCGGCTTCAAATTTTCCCTTTCCGGTTTCATAATTAAAAAGAATACGCTGGCTTTTTAGCTCCTGTTGTTCTCCTGGACGTGTTAAAATGGGATAGGATAGAGAATCTTCTGGTGCAGTGGAGGAAGCCTCAACCTGCTCCAAGGTCAGATCCAGCGTGATTTTACCGGCGCTCAGAGTTCCTTTTTCGTGATCTACAGTGGAGTTTCCATACAAGACTCCGATTCGCTTTTTTTGGTCAAGGGAGTCTTTGGTGAATCGAAAAATCAAGGAGTCACGGGCCTGAAACCGAACCGCATCGGGTGGGAGCCCTTGTTGAGCAAATGCAGACGTATTCCAAACCAGGGTAAGCAAAAAAAGAGTAACGAATGGAAGGATTCTCCCGAACGCACTCCGCTTACCTGGAAAAGGCTTCCATTGCAAGACTAGCTGATCCGAGGATCGCGGCATCGTTACCAAGATTTTCGAGCAGAAGTTCAAACCCATTTCGGAAAGGGGGCATCAGAAATTTTAGAGCGGTCTCTTTGGCCGGTTTTAATAGATACTCACCCGCATTGGCGACACCACCACTTAGAATGATGGTACGAATATCCAGAGTATGAATATAGTTCACAAGGGCATATCCCAGTTTCTCACCGGTTTGGCGAAGAATATCGATGGCCAATGCATTTCCCTTTTGGGCTTCATGATATAAATCGACAGGTTCCAGCGATTCAAAGTTATCGGTATGGAAGGCATAAAGCGGATTGGAGGGGTGCTGCCGAATCATGTCGGCTGCAAATCGACTGAGAAACCGTTGACCAAGATAGGCCTCGATTCCACCACGTGTATTGCTGTTGGACAAGGGACCATGATAATTGATAATCACATGACCTAATTCAGCGGCTGAGCCTGTGCTGCCCAGGAAGAGTTGCCGGTTGTAAATGATCCCACCGCCCACACCCGTCCCCAGTGTGACCATAATAAAATGATCATGAGCTTGACCCACCCCAAATCTCGATGATCCAAACGCCATCATGTTGGCATCATTCCCTAAAATACAGGGGTATCCAGACTGTTGCTCCATTAATTCGGCGATGGGTTCATTGCCCCATCCTGCAAAATTTGGTGGATTTTGTACAATTCGACCATCCAATGTGACCATTCCTGGTAATCCCAATCCCACTCCGATAATGGGTCTATCGCTTTTGGAAGCCAATTCCTTGGTCAAATCGGCCATACTTTTGACGATGTGATCGCGGCCTTTGTCCGCTTCTGTTGGAACCGAATGTTTGTACAGGATTCCATCCTCCCTGTCTACAAGGGCTATCTTAATATTGGTTCCGCCTAAATCTATTCCAATGGATCGCATTATGGGTTTTGCTCTACAGTGTAAACAGTCTCTCCGGGTTTTCTCATACCATACTCTTCCCGGGCAATACGTTCGATCAGGGCCGGATCTTTTTCCAACCGTTCGATTTGAGATTCAAGTTCCCTGATCTGGGCTTCAAGCCGTTCGATGTCCTCTTTTAACTGATCTTCTTTACTTGAAAGTTGATATCGTGTTAAGAGGCTGAACGTATCAAAAAAGAGAATCCAGGATAGCGCCGCCACGACCAGGACACCAGTCAGGACTGATTTTTTCCAGCGGATTGGATTCAGGACCTTCAAGAAATCAGATTGGATCATAGACCAAAAGGTAACATCTGCAGGCTCAAAAAAAAATAACCCCAGCCGTGGTCAGACGACAGAGGTTAATCAAGAGAGATTTTTAAAAATCTTATATCTGCATAAAATGTGAATCGGGTGGGGCTCGAACCCACGACCTACGGCTTAAAAGGCCGCTGCTCTACCAACTGAGCTACCGATTCGCGCAGGGCCTGAAGGCAAGTTTTAAAGATAATACTCTTTTTAGTTGAAAATCAATCAAAAAGTCTCGTTAAATTGATTGGTGCGGATACGTAACAAACGAGCTGAAGATGGAATCGATTTTTACCAAAATAATCCAAAAAGAGATCCCTAGTCATACCCTCATGGAGACGGATCACCACATCGCGTTTCTGGATATTCGTCCGGTAACGAAAGGGCATACCCTGATTGTACCCAAAAAACAGGTGGATTATCTTTTTGATTTAGAGGATTCACTTCTGGAAGAAACTATGCTGGTAGCCAAAAAAATGGCAAAAGTACTGGATCAAACCTTTTCTCCGATTCGCACGGGTATCCTAGTGGAAGGTCTGGAAGTACCTCATGCTCACCTTCACCTGATACCGATTTATACGGTTGGTATGAATTTTTCACTTCGGGAGGGTGCGGCACCTCAAGGATATACATTGGAGGACATTGCAAAACGGATCCGAAACACAATGACCGAACTGACAGCCTGAAAGTCTAACCCATCCATCAAAAGATCTTAATTTTACAAACCTGATGAAGATTCTACTACTCAATGGCCCCAATCTTAATCTGCTAGATCAGCGGGATAAATTGATCTATGGGGGAATTGGACTTCAAGCCATTGAAGAAGGAGTAAAGAAAGAGTATCAGGATCTTGAATTTGTCTTTCGCCAATCCAATTTGGAGGGGGAACTGGTAACTTGGATTCAGCAGGCTTCCAGAGAAGGATTTGCAGGGATGATTGCCAATTTCGGTGGGTATTCTCACACCTCGGTTGCCATTCGCGATGCTCTTGAATTGTGTCCTATCCCCAAAGTGGAAGTGCATCTTTCTAATTTGCATGCCAGAGAGTCTTTTCGGCATGAGTCCATTACGGCAGCAAACATGAACGGGATGATTGCCGGCTTTGGTCCTATGGTCTATTCTCTGGGCATTCAGGCCCTTCTTCGTCTGCTTAAACAAGGATAAGTACCTGTGAGTAAATTACGTGAGCTCGCTTCCGATACGATGGTTTATGGAATCAGTTCCGTTGTAGCCAGGTTTGTGAATTACTTGTTGGTGCCGCTTCATACGGCGCTTTTTGTTCCAGCCGATTATGTGATTGTGGGGCTGGCATACGGTGCCATTGCGCTTTTGAATGTGTTTTTTACATTCGGATTTGAATCTTCATATCTGAAATATTCGAAAGATCGGGAACAAGCCCCATCGGTTTTCAAAAGTTCTCAGCTTTTTCTTGGGGTATTTGCCTCGGTTTTGGTTGCGATTTTTATCCTCTTCAGAGGTGAATTGGCTCCACTTTTAGAGCTGACCCCCGATACGATGTCCATTTTTTGGCTCATGGCCACGATTCTCTGGTTGGACAGTTTGATGATTGTTCCGTTTGCCGAGCTGAGAGTGGCGCGCAGAACCTTTGTCTTTGCCTGGTTAAAGATGTTTCATGTAGGGGTTAATGTCGGGTTGAATTTATTTTTGCTTCTCGTCATGGATATGGGTGTCGCCGCAGTATTCTGGAGTAACGCCGTAGCGTCTGCATTGACTGCTTTTTTGGTGTGGAATGTCACAGCAGAGGTATTTCGGAAAGGTCTTTTTGAGGGTCGATTATTGTGGCAGTCTCTGGCATTTGCCTGGCCTTTTATACCGGCCGGAATCGGGCATGCCATTAATGAAATGTTTGACCGTTTTTTCCTTGCGGCCATGCCAGCAGATCGGGCTTCAGCCCTGTATGGAGCAGGCGTAACTCCGGAAGAAGTGGCAGGAATCTATAATGGATCCTATAAACTGGCTGTTTTCATGCTTCTGTTTATTCAAATGTTTCGGATGGCCTGGCAGCCCTTTTTCATGCGCCATTCGGATAATCCAAGAGCACCTCGTCTGTTTGCCAGGGCCTTTACCGGATTAAATTTAGTGGCGGCGCTGATTTTCTTAGCCGTAGGGCTTTTCGTAAAAGAAATTGCTTCGGTAAACATTCCTTATTTCAATGTATCCCTGCTTTCTCCAGACTACCACAGCGGATTGTTTATTGTACCCATTCTTTTGGCTGCCTACTGGTTATATGGCTGGTATATCCATTTTTCAGCCGCGATCTACATTCAGGGTAATACCAAAGTATTTAGTTGGATTATGATCGCCGGTGCCACGGTAACCATCGTCGCGAATACGTATCTGGTACCGCCTTTTGGAATGCTGGGGGCTGCATTCGCCACTTTACTGAGTTATTTGACAATGGCGCTTTTGTTGCTTGCAGTGGCGCAAAGTCGTTGGCCGGTTCCTTATCGCGTCTGGACGGGGCTCTTTATGATTGGTTTTTTACTCGCCGGGGTCTGGTTTGAAAATCAAATGGCAGCATTGCTATATGACTGGAATTTGATTTCGACTCCGGATCCGATGAAATGGAAGCTATGGTTTGGAGGAGTGCTCTTTGTGATGTTGTTGGTGGCTGCCTGGAGGTGGAGGGCGAAAGCCAAAGTAGAGGAAATTGAAGAATTGGTGGCCGAAGAAGAATATTCCGACGAGGAGGTAGAATCTGATATTGAGGAAGCGGATGCCTATTCGGAGCTCGGGGAAGATGAGACCATTCAAAAGGATGATGAGGACGAGTCTAATGGCACAGAGTCCAATGATTCTGGGGTCCAACGACACTGAGTCCAAAAACACTCAAGTCTAACCCATAAAAAAACCCCTCGCGAGGAGGGGTTTTATATGCAAGTAGTGAAGCCATTGCGGAGTGAATCCGCACTCTTCATTAATTGTGGGTTATTGAGCCTATCCGAACAACCTTTATGAAGTAGAGTCTATTAAAGATTCAACTTTTCAAAGTCGCTCATCACGGCTTTCACGTGCTCAACGGATTCGTCAAGCAGTTTCTTTTCGTCGGCGTCTAGATCAACTTCTACGATTTCCTTTACACCACCTGTTCCCAGCTTAACCGGAACACCAACATAAAGATCATGCACGCCATACTCGCCTTTGAGCATCGCTGCACAAGGGAAAATCCGGTTTTGATCTAATAAAATAGCCTCAACCATCTGAGCGGCTGCTGCTCCTGGTGCATACCAAGCAGAAGTACCCATAAGCCCTACGAGCTCACCACCACCGGTCTTCGTGCGCTCTACAATCGCGTCGAGTTTTTCAGAGCTGATCAATTGTGTTACAGGAATACCAGCTACTGTCGTATAACGTGGGAGCGGAACCATTGTATCTCCATGGCCACCCATTAATAACGCCTGAATATCTTTGGGCGATACTTGTAATTCCTCGGCCAAGAAAGCGCGGTAACGAGCTGTGTCCAAAATCCCCGCCATTCCAATCACACGTGAAGAATCCAGTCCACTGTTTGCATAGGCGACGTAGGTCATCACATCAAGGGGGTTGGAAACCACGATGATGACGGTGTCTGGCGAATATTTGACTAACTCTTTCGTAACCCCTTTCACAATGCCTGCATTAATACTGAGCAAATCGTCACGGCTCATTCCAGGGCGACGGGGCACTCCGGCAGTAATCACGCAAACATCAGAACCTGCGGTGTCTTTGTAATCGGTAGTTCCTTTTGTGAAGGAGTCAAAACCCAGGATTGGAGAGGTCTGCCATTGATCCAATGCGCGGCCTTTTGACGGATAAAAAGTTTTATCGCCGTCTTTTCTTTCAATATCGAGCAGTACGATTTCTTTGGCAATATCGCGTTGTGCGAGTGTGAGTGCCACGGTTGATCCAACATTACCACCTGCTCCAACTACTGTAACTTTCATGAGATAATCCTTTGGTACTAGATTAGGAATGTGATGAGTGTTGTCCACTCCGAAGATCAGCTCCCCACATCAATTTACTCCGGAGAGTTTCGAAGTAATCCTGATGAGGCAGGCGAATCAATTCGATGCTATTTTCCGATTTTTGAATCGAAAATTGAAGTGATGGAAAGGTACGGGTTTCCGTAAATCCATCATAGGAAAAGAGTATTTTGGCCGGATTTTCTTCGATTTCAATATCCAACGGTCGGTCGTAGGGAAGAACGAGTGGCCGGGTAGTAAGCGTGTGTGGATTGATGGGGGTGAGCACCATGACATCCGTCCCGGGATAGACGATCGGCCCCCCAGAAGAGAGGTTATAGGCCGTTGATCCTGTTGGTGAGGCAACAATAAGCCCGTCACTCCAATACTCGTTAATGAATTGACCGTCATAAGAGGCTCTCAAGCGAATCATGGAGACGGTATCTTTCTTGGTGAACAAAAAGTCGTTTAAGGCTTCATAAGACGTACCATCTGGCATTTCTGCTTTTAGTAACCGTCTTTGATCGATTTGGTAAGAGCCAGAGAGCAAGGAATCGAGCGCTTCTCGGATATAGGGTTCCTGAATATTGGCCAAGAAGCCCAATTTCCCTGAATGAATCCCCAAAATAGGTTTGTTGAGCCCCTTCACCAATTGAGCTGCCATGAGGATAGTGCCATCTCCACCCACTGTGATCACCAGATCTGATTTTTCAATGCTCTCGTTGTCTGATGACGTAAATTCGAGAGCAGATGACCAAATCGTACCCGATTTTTTGTCAGACCATTTCCGTATGGATGACTTCAGATTGTTGGCGATGTAGAGTGTTACGGCATGATCAACAGCCCAACTTAACACCGTTTCCATTACTGTGTCAAAGTTCCGATGCCCTATTTTGGCAATGAGCGCTAATTTCATGGAGTGATTCGGTTAGGGATTCTCCAAGTAACCGGAGAGTTCTCTAATCCTATGGTCGAAAAATCTGCACCTTTCCGCAAGAGTGCAGGTTGCGAGCAGTGAAGTTCCGCAATCTTCATCTTATTTCGGAGAGTTGGGTCCGATTCTTGGAGGGTCTGCGAAGAGGTAAGCTGAGTATGATATCCGTCGCGATAGCGAGCCATTAGATTCATTCCGGAAACAAAAGCAAACGTTTCATGAATCGTGATTGTATTTTTTGATGGATCAGTCGTTCGGCCACTTTCTGTAGCCAGGAATTCCAACCACTCGAACAGATATGGAGAATCGAAATGTGGCAGATCGAGTTGATTCAGGGAGATGTCGGAGGCCAGTAGTTCAACCCGGCAGTAGTCGCGCATGGATAAAGGCAATGCATCTGTAATCCGAATCGGAGGAAGAGATTGTGAAGCATCCCAATCGCGCTCCTCAGAGCTCTTTGCTTCGAGTTCAATAGACGTTTCCGGCTTTTCTGCCGGAGTCAAAGATTGATAAACTGAGATTACGAAAGAGTTAAATCGCCTGAGGAGTGGCGGAGGGCCATGCGATTCACCAGGTGAGCCTAATGGGGAAAGTATCTCTTTATCGGGGTGCTGGCTGAGTATCGGACCCGCATCCGGAAACCAATCCACAGTTCCTCCGGAAACCCCTTTCTGCAATCGTTCGATGGCGATATCTGCATCCACTATCCAATGGAAATCAATACGATTCCATCCCGTGTAAGATAGACGGCCAGTGTCTGCATCCACGACTTGTTCTCCGTTAACCGCCTGTTCTCCGCCATTTACAAAGTCTTTACGCTGGACGGGAGTTCGGACAACAACGAATACAGAATCCTGTTTTCGGCTTAACTCATAAGGTCCAGATCCGACCGGCATCGTATGCAAATAAGCAGCCGTTTCTCTCAACGCTTCGGGCGGATAAATAGAAAGAATCGGTGAGGCCAGCTTATAAATAAATCGAGGGTCGGGTTTTTCGAGGCTAATTTCAAGGGTAGAGGAGTTGACCACCCGCACGGGTTGATCGAGTGAACGAATATGCAACGTCTTATTTTTGACCTCAAATCGTTCTGTTGCCATGTCCTTAAGACCCTCAATCGATCCGAGTAACTCTCTGCCCAAAGAAGGCACGTTAGGATCCGTGGTCCGAAGGATTACCTCTTTGACGTCTTCTGCGGAAATCCGTCGTCCTTTTCCGTTCGAAAAAATGGGAGAATCGTGATAAAAGACATCATTGCGTAGAACGAAGGTGTAGGTCTTTCCATCCTCTGAACGCTGCCATTGATCAACCAGATAGGGAATGGGCTCCCCAGCCGAATTTAATCGGAACAGGCGGTCATAAAGCAACGAAACAACTCGTAATTCAGTGGGATTTTCTGCATAAAGGGGATCAAAACTTCGGAGAACAAAAGGACTTCCGATTCGAAGGATTCCATCTTCTCGTGGAAGAGAGGAGGGTCTTTGATCCTCAGTATCTAGAGTAGGAACTATGACTTTAGGCTCTTCATTTACAACAATTACCTCTGCTGAAGAGGTGCATCCCTGGAGTAGAAACAGGCCGATTACACCATATAGGGTAGCCCCTTTGACAAGGTTAACAAGATCTGATCCGTTACTTACCGAGTTTTTTGCTGCCATACTTTTGCCGGTGTTTCAGAAGATTATTTTCAAATGAAAACGAACGTCCTGAACGTGTGTTGTGTACCCGTTTTGCGATCGAGATCAATTCTAAAAGGAGTGGACCAAAGTGGAGACCGCTTTCTTTCCATAAATAAAAGGAGAATGAACCCGGAATGGTATTCACTTCATTAAAATAAACCTCGGAGGCGTTTTCGGTTGTTCCTTTTAAAATAAAATCAAAACGCGCCACCCCGGCGCACTCCAATTCACGGAATAGAATTCGGGCTTGCTCCTGGATTTTACGGGTGAGATCGGTGGAGATATCTGCAGGGATCACACGACTTGTTGAGGCCATGCCTTTGGACCCGCCAGTTAAGTATTTATCAGAAAAGGAAAGGATTTCATCGGTGCCCATGGGTCTTTCACATACAGAAGCTCTCGAATCTGCTCCATTACCCAAAACAGAGCAGTTGATTTCGAGCAACGGCTCAATCTTTTTCTCTGCCATTACATGGGCATCAAAACGCAGACACATCTCAACGGCGCTTCGAAACTCCTCGGGAGTTGATGCGGTTGAGATTCCAATACTACTGCCCAAGTGAACCGGCTTTACAATCAGTGGGAATCCAATTTTAGAGGCTTTAGTTTCGAAGGACTCCTGA
>JAURMN010000126.1 GCA_030830725.1 Balneolales bacterium
CAGAGTCTACCGCTTCGAAGCCATACACGGCATCCTGGTAGGGATCGGTAATGTCGATTCGGAACGTCTGGCGGGCAACACCGGTGGTGCGTTGTTCCACCGTGCAGTTCTGCAGTACCTCCGTCATCACGCGCACACTGCGCAGGCCGAAGTCGAACGGACGATCGTCGGCAACAGCGACATCCACGCTGGTCGAGCACGGATCCACGCTGCCGGTGATATCGGGTCCTTCCCGATCATCCCGTACGTCGATCTCGACCGCCATCACCGACCCACAATTCCCCTCATGATCCATCACGCAGGCATCGAGTGTTACATTTCCCTCTCGATCGGGGGTAGCACCGATTCCCACAGTCGTGTTCTCTTCATTGGCCTCTTCAAATGCTACACCCTTTATGACTCCATCAAGAGCACTTTGGCCCTCTTTCATGGCATTTGTGGCGTCTATGATGGCTTCCGGACAATTCCAAGTGCAGACCGCAATGGGTTCTTCAGGATTAAATCGTACTATATGTTCCTCGTTCACAGGCTGGGAATTACGAACAATAGAACCCTGAAATACACTACCTAGGGTCCCAAACGAAGCGAATAAAGATTTTTTTATAAAGGATCTTCTTCTCATAATGCAGATTAGTTTACAATTTTTGAGTAAGGTATGAAAATGGATGATCGAACCCTCGTTGAAGTTTGTTGCAGTTCCATAGATTCTGTACTAAAGGCGCAGCGTTGTGGAGCAGACCGTATCGAGCTCTGTAAGGAGTTAAGACTGGATGGACTTACTCCGGATGACAGATTGCTTGAGCGGACATGTACTCAATCCTCACTTCCGATTCATGTGTTAATTCGACCTCGAGAAGGCGATTTCCATTATTCAAGAGAGGAACTCTCTCTAATTAACCAACAAATTCAACAGGCTTTAGAGTACCCAATTTCTGGGATCGTAGTAGGGCATTTATCCTTCGATTTGAAGCCAGATCTATCGCTTCTTAACGAGTGGAGATCCATGGTCCAAGGCATGGATTTGACCTTTCACCGAGCATTTGATCATGTCAAAGATCCTTTTTTTGTGTTGGAACAACTTATCGACGCTGGATTTAATCGAGTCTTAACATCCGGCCAAGCACCCAAGGCTGTGGGAGGAATGGAACTACTCCATAAGCTTTCGTCAAAAGCGGATAAGAGAATTACCATTATGCCCGGGGGTGGAATTGATCCATTGAACGCACATCTTTTTTTGGATGGGACATTTGATGCGATTCATCTCTCTGCTAGGCCAAGAGATCTGGCAGAAGGTGATGAGCCGGTTGTAGATGAAGTCCTGCTAGCAGAGGTCACCAAGAGTGTTAAAAAGCAAAACAGATATTAGCATGGAGGGAAACCGCGTGCATTTGAAGTGTGTCTTGCTCATTTGAATTACACTGAAAATCTGAAAAAATAAAAAACCCTAACTCATTTTATTTCAATAAGTTAGGGTTTTATAATGTCGGGGAGACAGGATTTGAACCTGCGACCCTTCGCTCCCAAAGCGAATGCGCTACCGGACTGCGCTACTCCCCGAAAAAAGGCAAGACTTTAAAATACGGCCAACATCAAGAATTTGCAATTACTTTTTCGAGTGAAATCTTTTGTAAGTTAAATGAATTCAAAAAAATTATCATGATGCGACTCCTTCTTTTAATTCTACTTCTTTCGATTACCACTGCTCGCTCTGCATTTACCCAAAAACTAACGGTTAACGTCGCACATTCAACTTCACTTGCAGAGGCACTGTCAAATGGTCGTTCAGAAATTTCCCCACATCAGTTTATAACCGCTGGGGTTCACTCCAAAGGGTATCTCTTTGCGGTTAAGCCTACTGGCGAATCGGTTCGATGGGAGCTGACTTCCGGTTCTATTGAATCCATACCTTTGTCAAAAGTTGGTTTTGAGCAGACAGCACCCCTGTTTGTTTCTACCGGTTCTGAATCTTCTCTATTGGTTATAATTCCTAAATTATTTCCCAACTCTGGTGAATTCCCCATAGGAATTGTAAGACAAGTGGGTCCGGATGGATCAGTCGCAGACCTATATCAAACTCAAGATGGATGGATTCAGGCTGCAGGTGTTAGTGAAGACGGAGTACTTATCGGCTTGAGCATCGCAGATCGAAAAAGAGACAATCAATCCGAAAATATCGTTCTGGTAATTGACAGGTTTGGGAATGAGCTCGGAGAGTTTTCACTCGGATCGGAAACACAAGCAATCCGATTTACACAAACACTATCTCATGTGATTCTCTACTCACAATCACGAGTAGGAGTGTTTGACTTGAAAAGTGGAGAGAGGGTAGCGGGTACGTCTATTCGTTCTGGTATCCAGTACGCTACTTACATTCCTGAGGATAATACAATTTTGGCCGTCGGTCAAAAGACGGTCACCCTTGTTCATGTTGAAAATAGAGAAATCGCATCGGTTGAAATACCGGCTTCTGAACAGCTTTCATCCTCGGAGGGATCTGTAATGGAATCGGGAACATCTTATCAGTCCCAACGAAAAGTTTTTTTATCGGATCGATTCATACCAATCCAACAACCCGTACGATTACGTAGAGTGGAGGAAGGTGAGTACGAAGTAACAGGTCTTTTTGGCCGAATCTTACAGATCAGCGGTCGATTCTGATTCTTCTCCCACGGGTTCAGATCCTTTATCCATCGAAGTCATGGATTCGTTAGCTATCTTCGATTCAGAATTAGAGGAGCCATTTTTCAAACTTTTAGAACTAGCAGAACTTCCTTTCTTGGGTCCGCTCCAATCAAATGCCAATCCGTCTTTCGCCTTATTAAGCTTAATCTTCAAGATGGATCCTTCTGAATGCATTGTACCCAGAAGTTCTTCAGCCAAGGGATCCTCGATGTATTTTTGGATTGCGCGCTTGAGAGGTCTTGCGCCAAACTTTGGATCGTAGCCCTTATCCGCGACAAAATCCATGGCCGGTTTTGAGAAATCTAGTTGAAAGCCGAGTGATGCGATTCGGGTAAAGAGTTCCTCGGAAAGAAGTTTGATGATCTTATACAGATCCTCTTTTTCAAGAGGTTTAAATGTGATCACATCATCAATTCGATTCAAGAATTCTGGATTGAATACATTTTTTAAAGCATCTTGGATCACAGACTTCATTCGGGCATAATCAAAACTGCTCTCTCCGTAGCTAAATCCGATTCCCTGGCCTAAATTTTTGATATCCCGGGCCCCTATATTAGACGTCATGATGATAATGGTATTTCGGAAATCTACCCGACGACCCAGTGAATCTGTCAGAATTCCGTCGTCCAACATCTGAAGGAGTAAGTTAAAGACATCCGGATGGGCTTTTTCGATCTCATCCAGCAAAACAACACTGTAGGGTTTACGACGAACTTTTTCTGTCAGGATACCGCCCTCTTCATATCCAACATATCCTGGAGGGGCTCCCACGAGTCGAGATACACTGAATTTCTCCATGTATTCGCTCATGTCGATCCGAATTAAGGAATCTTCTTTGTCAAAAAGATATTTAGCGAGAACCTTAGCCATTTCTGTCTTTCCAACACCAGTCGGTCCAAGGAAAATAAAGGAACCGATTGGGCGTGTGGGATCTTTTAAACCGGCTCTAGTACGTTGAATGGCTCGAGTCAGCTTTTGGATAGCTTCTTCTTGTCCAATCACCTTTTCCGACAACTCTTGCTGCATTTTCAACAAGCGCTGTCCTTCATTCTGAGAAATACGGTTTACAGGAACGCCACTTATCATTGCGACAACAGATGCGACATCTTCCGCTGTTACATCATGGATAATACTTTTGGATTCCATTTCCCAAGCAGCCTGAGCTTCTTCCAAATCGCTTAGTAATTTTTTCTCTTTATCACGGAAACGAGCCGCTTCTTCAAATCGCTGATTTTTTACCATCTCATTTTTTTCGTTTCCAACCAGTTCAATCTCTTTTTCGAGATCGAGAATAGTTTTTGGGATCGAAATGTTGGAAAGGTGAACGCGTGCTCCAGCCTCATCGAGAGCATCAATGGCCTTATCCGGTAAATGGTGATCGGTTACATAGCGATCGGTAAGTTTAACACAGGCTTCAAGTGCCTCTTTAGAGTATTGCACAAAATGGTGTTTTTCGTACTTACCTTTGATTTGGCCCAAAATCTGAAGAGTCTCCTCAGGGGTAGTGGGTTCAACCATAATTTTCTGGAACCTTCTTTCCAAGGCCCCGTCTTTTTCGATAAACTGACGATATTCATTCAGCGTTGTGGCACCGATTGCCTGGATTTCACCTCTGGCTAATGCAGGTTTAAGCATATTGGAGGCATCAAGAGATCCGCTTGCTCCTCCGGCACCAACGAGAGTGTGAAGCTCATCAATAAAGAGGATGACATTCGGATTTTTTTCCAATTCGGTCATCACCGCTTTCATTCGTTCTTCAAACTGACCGCGATATTTAGTTCCCGCAACAAGAGCGGCTAAATCAAGGGCAACTACCCTTTTATCAAAGAGGACTCTGGAGACTTTCTTTTGCACGATTCGGCTCGCTAGTCCTTCGGCAATGGCTGTTTTTCCGACGCCGGGTTCCCCAATTAAGACAGGATTATTCTTTTTCCTGCGGCTCAATACCTGAGCCACACGCTCAATCTCTTTTTCACGGCC
>JAURMN010000127.1 GCA_030830725.1 Balneolales bacterium
ATTAAAAATTATCCTGAATAATCTGATTCAGTAATCCTCACAGACTCGTACTTGAAGAGAGATCGAGTGAAATCTAACTTGTAGATAGAAGCGAATTATCCGTGCGAATTTTCATTTCTGCATGTTACTTTTACTGGGCATGGAAAGCGTGATAGCGGGCAGAAACTCTGTTGAGTCTAACCTCAAAATGGGTCAGTCTGATTCCCAAGTCAATCGTTTTGAGCTTTCATTCCCCTTTTTACGCGGATCTGAATCCTTAATTCGTCACGCGTATGACCCAAAGATGGATCTGATTTATGTACTCGATCATGGACGGGATCTGTTACTTAGAATAAATTCGATCGGAGCTGTGGATACGTTGCTAACAGAGTTTATGGCAGACGACCCTGACTATTATTTGTTTGATATCAGCCCAGATGGAACGCAACTCTTTTTTTGGGAAGAAGAGCTTGGAAAGGTCTTTAAACTTCAGCTTTCAACGCTTGAATTTTATCAAGTAGATAACACAACAGTTGAGAAATTGATGCGAGGTCACACCGCGATACTTTGCCCGGATAATCTGATTTATACGTTTAGTGGATATGGTCTTTGGGAAGAGAAGAATTTCATGCTCTATTTTGATGAAAACGTAAAAGGATGGTTAAAGATCAATCATAAAGGACCGCGTCCACCTCGATCGGAGAATGCATTTATGGCCTTTGAGCATGGCATTGATCGATTTCATGTACTGATCCCGAAAACTCAGGATCGAAAGACCTTTCTCTATTATCAGTTCGACCGATATAATCCGGAATGGAGACAAATACTGGAAGTGGAAATACCTTCCTCTGCAAGATTGCCGGAACATATCGTAGTGGCTGCCCACACCCATCGATTGAACCCTCAAGAGGGGCTTTTTCATTTAATGGGTGAGTATTTCTTTCGAATGTATGAGGGAGTCCTATATCGTGTAAAGAATCCGAGACCGGATGACCTCTTGCAAACGGTTTATTACTATTCCCCTTATCAGGATTTATGGATTCAGGTTGGAATCGTAGAAAGAGATCAATTTTTAAGGTTAAATATTACGCGCATTCCAGTTCAGGAATTGACTCTTGAAGCCATTTCACAGACTCCATTATTTTATCGAATTAAGGTTTCATGGATCATGTATGGGGTAATTGGACTGACACTATGGATGTCGGTGCACATCATCGGAAATCGACGTAAGGAAAACAAGAAAATCACAGCAGTTGAATCTCGGATAGAATTGGCTAAAAATGCATTTGGAGTTCAAATCTATATAAACGGTCAACTGGTGAGTATCCCGGACTCAAAACTCGCCATATTATGGAATCTGATTTACAGCATGGTGGAGGAGAATCAAACCTCTTTATCTCTCACGGAGCTTAATAGAGCGCTTTTTGGTCATGAACAGTTAAACGCACACATTTCAAGAGTTCGCAGCAAACTAATTCGACTCATCCAGGAACAAGTGGGATCAGACGTTCTTTGGATTGAGAAAAATACATTAGATAAACGACTCAAATTGTTACGTATTAATCCGGAATTGATTCAGATAAAAGGATGAGAGAGACCATAACTCTGTTTCGAGGGGGGGTACTGGCTATGGGATTGATATGGCTTTTGGGGTTTGCTTCCTTAGCATTTGCCCTTAATAAAAATGCATCTGATTGCTGCTATGCCCCTCGTTATTCTTTGCCACCTTTTGAACGAAAGGAAATACAATTTATAGCATCGGCTTACAATCCTGTGAATGGAGACCTCTATTTATATGACAGGACCAGTACGAGAATTTATCGATTTAAAGAAAATGGAGATAAGGAGGTATTTCTAGATTATTTGTCTATCCATTCGAGCGGAATCCTTTCAACCATGCAGATAAGTCCGGATGGGAGATATCTTTTTATTAATACAGATCCATATAACGTGGACATTATGGTAATGGATATCGAAACCAAAAGTGTGATTACGGTCAATGAATTCCGCCCTCGACGATTTATGATTTCAAACAGTTCGATTGTCACTTCGGATTATACTCAATACGCAATCGGCGGATATGGATATTGGGATTATCGAAATATCTTACTCAAATGGAACAAGGAAAACCCAGATATAATAGAGGCTGAAAAGGTAACTGGGGATATCCCGAGTAGAGGAGATGTTACGTTTTTGTATTATCTCAAAAAGAGTGAAGAATTATACTATCTCGTGCACCCCATGGATAATGAAGAGCTTATAAATCGGGTTGACCGATTGGAGTTCTATCGATTTTCCTTGTCGGATAAACGTTGGATAAATGAAGGAAGTTTTGACTTTCAGTCGTATCTCGGAATTCAACTTGCATATCATCGATTTACAGGAGCCGAGTCTATTAGTGATACATATTATCACTTGCGTGATGGGATTTTCTTTAAACGGCAAGACCATAAAATTTATGTTTCTAAACTTGATTTTTTTGAGGTTACTGGCCCTGCAGCAGCATTTTATTCAAATCGTTTGAGAAAGTGGATTCTGATGGCAGAATCTACTTCCTCTTCAGCCCGTGAAGTCTTAGTCAGAGTGGTGGATGAGGAGGAATTGAACCTGGAACCAATCCCTTCTAAGGAAGTGGAGTATTCTGGATGGATTTTGTTGGGAGTGATCTCGGTGAGCTTCGGCTTAGCAGGATTTATTTTCCATCGTCTTCGAATGGGTAATGCCAAGAGTGAGCAGGAATATCGAATAGTTATCCACAAAAAGCTGGATGGACCCCTTTATTTATATGTTGATGGAGAAAAAATATCGCTCTCGGATCCAGTGATGAGACGACTATGGGAGTTAATCTACTCGATGAAAAAAGAATCTCAATCGAATCTCTATTTGACTGATCTTGATCAGCACTTATTTTTTCATTCTTCGAATTCTGCACTCAATTCCAGAAGTCGTGCGAAGCTGTTTTCGGTCGTGGAGCAGATGGTTGGTGAATCGATAATCACGATTCAAAAAAGTGCGACCGATAAGCGATATAAAATAGTGGAATTTGATCTGTCGAAGGTGAAGCTTGAAGAAGCAGGATAAGTCTACTTATCTAAGGTAGTTGAATTTGCGTGGAAAGAAGATCTTCAAGAGTTTCCCGGCGTCGAATTAAGAAAGTCTCTCCCTTCATCCAAAGAACTTCAGCAGGACGAAGTCTGGAGTTGTAATTGCTGGCCATGGTCATTCCATAGGCACCTGCATTCGCCAGTCTTAGAATGTCACCTTCTCGAGTTTCAAGCATGGCAACCTCTTCTGCAAACGTATCGGTCTCGCAGATGTATCCAACTACACTGTAAAGCTCCTGACTGGCTTCGGAAAGGGGCGTTTCACTGAATCTGAGCGATGAACTATATTGAGTTGTGTTTGTGGGCTCTGTTTGTTCCATCCGTGATTGAGCGGACAGATTTTCAATCCAATGTCGGGACCCATAAAGCATGGGACGAATAAAATGATTGAGTCCGCTATCGACTTGTGCAAATGTTCGTGTTGGATTTCGTTTGACGGCATTTACACGCATCAAAAAATGGCCGGCATTGCTGACAATGAATTTTCCGGGTTCGAAAACCATATGTAAGGGGCGCCCATAGTCGGTACAAAAGTGGTGAAAGCGTTCACTGAGGCGTTGTCCAAACTCCTGAAGAGGCGTTTCGGCATCTCCTGGGAAGTAGGGAATTTTAAATCCGCTTCCAAAGTCGAGGAAATTAAGGTCTGGAAAATGTTTCGCAACGTCGAAAAGAACATCACAAGCTTGAAGAAATTGGGAAATATCCTTGATTTCACTTCCTGTATGCATATGTACGCCATGAACCGGGATAGCGCGCAATCGCACCAGTTCCAGAAGTTCATCAAGTTGAGCTACAGAGATTCCAAATTTGGAGTGTTCATGTCCCACCGAAATATTTCGATTCCCCCCGGCCATGATATGGGGATTGATGCGAATACAAACCGGCGCATTCGGAAAATGTTCAGAGAAGGACTGTAGTGCCGGAAGACTGTCAATATTGATACTGACACCTTTATGATGAACATCGATTAATTCCTGTGTGCTGACTCCATTGGGAGTGAACATGATTTCCGATGGGGTAAATCCAGCCATTAATCCAAGTTCTACCTCTTCAATCGAAACACAATCTAAACCAACGCCTTGTTGGCGGATTAATTGCAAAACTGGTAGTGTAGTTAAGGCTTTTGCCGCATAATGCAGATGAAGGTGAGCGATACTTGGAAAAGCATCTCGCAATCGCTGTATGTTTTGAGTGATGGTCTCGGCATCATAAACAAAAAGAGGTGTCTGATACGTATTGGCCAGTTCGAGCAGATCAGTAGCCGATAGGGAGGTAGTGTGTGATGAAGATGAAGGGTGCGCGCTCACTTCTTTCATAAACTTAATTGAAGAATAGGAATTTGGTGTTTCCAGATCAAAAGTCAGAACCAGAATCAGGATCGAATGCAGGAATTAGAATTAGAAATCATGGTCTTGGGATAAGATAAAATTCTATTGCCCGTCCATCAATGTATTCTACCTTTTGGCCATCAAAAAACGCATCTTCTTCGAGCATAACTCGGATAGATTGAGTCCATTCCGGAATAAAAACTTCCGCATTTAGCTCTATAGAATGAGCCGTATTGGCATAGAGTGGATAATCTCCATTCACAGGTACTCCCTGCTGCTGATCCCAGAGCCCAATGGTGGTACCAGCTCCATGTCCATAATATCCAATGGGATGTGTGTAGATGGTGGCCTTAATTCCTTCGGACTGCGCTTTGTTCAATGCAGACGCCAGAATTTCGTTGCCTGTTCTACCGGTTGTAAATTCATTGGTTAAAATATCCTGCAATCGGTTTGCCGTAGCCAGAGCTTCGATCAAGCCCTGTGGCGGACTTGTTTCGCCGGGACGAAGAACGTACGCATTTCGTTGAGTATCCGTATTTAATCTCAAGTACGTAACCCCAAAATCAACATGGATCACATCACCGGGCTGGATGATCATCTCCCCATAATCCCCTGAATAATCCCCGCTGTGAGGTGTGTTGGCAGCCCGAATAATTTGAATACTGGGATGAAACCAGGCATTAAGACCTCGGTCAAGAATGCGTTGACGAAACCACCACCGAAGATCTTCAGACGTGGTCACTCCGGGCGTGATGGCAGCCTCAGAAAACCCCTCTTCGATGATCTGATGGGCAATGCGATTAATTTGGCGATAGGTTGCCATTTCTTCTTGAGTCCGGGTTTCCAACCACCCAATGGCTAGGCGTTCGCCGCTAACTATTCGTTCTTGATATACGGCCGGTAGGGACGCCTTCAGTGCTGAGTAATCGGTATAACTAATTCCATCTGCTTGAGCAAACGCGTCCGAGGTGTTGACGGCAATTGTGGAGGGATTTCGTTCCTGAACAATTTCAGCAAATCGTTTCCATTGATCGGGTTGAACCTGCGGATCCCACTGAGTCTCAAAAAACCCAATATTATAGCGCGCTACTGCCAGTCGATCAACCTCTTCTGTGACTGGATTTCTGGAAAAAACGAGAATGGTGGTTCTGCGAGAGGACTGCCACGTTGCAGGGAGCATGGTTAACAGTACCGGGTCTTCATTATATTCACGCGCAACCAAAACCCACATATCGATGTTCTCACGTTTCATGAGTTCCGGAATGAGTACATCGAGACGATATTCCAGCCATCGGTCGATCACTCGGGCCCGCTCCCTCATGGGCAGAATTTGGGGTTCTTGTCGAGTTAAAGATTGGGCCAGAAGGATAGTTTTAGGAGCAGATAGGATGAGGAAGAATCCAATCATCCAACCAATAAAAAAGTTTGTTTTGAGTCGGAGCATGACCATTATTTTAAGATCGCTAAAGTGCAGCGTGAGGAGCAGACAAGTTTATCCTGCGGTGTGCGAATCTCAATCTGCCATACTTGGGTTTGCGATCCTCTATGAATCGGGGTAGCACGACCTATAACCCGTCCGCCTTTTGGTACAGGACGAATATGATTCGCATTAATTTCCAAACCAACGGCTTTGGAGGTATCCTCTTTTAAATTAAGCCAGGCTCCAACGGAAGCCAGGGTTTCAGCAAGAACAACGGAGGCTCCTCCATGAAGGATCCCAAAAGGTTGAATCGTTCTCTCGTCCACCGGCATTTCCGCAACGACTTCATCTCTTGAAAAGGAGAGAAAACGGATTCCGATTGTAGTTCCTAAGTTGGGAGGAAAATGATCTCTCATGTACATAACTCGATCATACACTTCCGGCTCAATGTAGAGATCCGGTGAGGCTTCCGGATGATCGACTTTATATGGTTGTGAATCGCCTAATTGGGCTTTTTTTTGGCTTGAATCTTTGGGTAAATCGGAACTCATAAAGAGAAGGAATCTGAAGAAAGTTCGGACAAAAATCGGACAGAATGATGTAGTTTGTATGTGTAATCTAACAAAATTTTTAAAAGTCACGGTAAAGTTTAAATTTGTTTGGCAAGATCAACCCATCACTGCACGATGTAGACGTGGTAAACGATTAGATTACACATGCAACCTTTTATTCATCACCCTTCCGTTCTTTCGACTCTCCTGCTTAAAGGTATTGAGGCCTATCCCGATAAAAGCCCTTTTATTCACGGAAAACGAGAGGGATTGTGGTATTCGCTAAACAAAGATGAATTTCTGGATCAGGTGGAAAAATTTGCGCTCGGTTTATATGAATTGGGCGTTCGAAAAGGAGAACGGATTTCAATTCACTCCGAAAATTCAATAGAATGGTTGATTTGTGACCTGGCTACGCTTTTTACCGGTGTGGTGAGTGTGCCAATATATCCTACCCAATCGCCGGATCAGATTGAATACATTTTACGGGATTCGGAATCGAAAGTGCATATTGTAGCAAATGATCAGTTGTTTGCACAGACAAAACCGGTCATGAAATCCATTGAAAGTGTGATTGCAGTTGTGACCATGTATGGAACTGTGCATGGCAAGTTGCGTCACATGGAAGACATTATTGAGTTGGGACGTAAACGAAGAAAACAAGAACCAGACCTGTTTACTAAACTCGTAAGGGAAGTGGAACCTGATGATTTAGCGACTTTGATATATACATCTGGAACTACAGGTGAGCCTAAAGGCGTGATGTTGACACAAAATAATGTGGCTTCCAATGTACAAGAATCGCTTCGAAGACTTCCCTTTACATTGGATGAAGTATTTGGTCAGCCGGTACTTTCCTATCTGCCATTATCGCATATTTTCGAGCGTATGATAAGTTATATGTACATCAGTATGCAGGCGCGGATCCATTACATACAAAATATCGAAGAGATTCGAGATGATTTTCAGTATGTAAAACCCTTCTTTTTTGGAACGGTTCCCAGATTGTTAGAGAAAATTCTGACCGGAGTGAAGGTGAAGGGGCAGGAAATAAAAGGGATAAAAAAACAGCTCTACTATTGGGCATTACATCTTACGGAATCCTATGATCCGGAGCGACCACCAAAGGGATGGAATGCGATCCGTTTCAAGCTGGCAGATACCCTAATTTACTCTAAAATACGTCCGATATTTGGAGGAAATTTGATGGGGGTCGTGACGGGTGGCGCGGCTCTCAATCCGGAAATCTTTCGATTTATGAATGCAATCGGCATTTTTTGCGCTCAGGGATATGGGCTTACTGAAACCTCTCCCGTTATTACCGTACAGGATCCAGCGCATATGCGCGTGGGGTCATCCGGAGTTCCTTTGGATGGTGTTGAAGTCAAAATAGCCGGTGACGGTGAAATATGCGCCCGAGGGTCTAATGTGATGAAAGGGTATTACAATAAACCCGAACAAACCCAGGAAGTCTTAACAGATGACGGCTGGTTTATGACAGGGGATATTGGTCATTTGGATGAAGATGGATTTTTATTCATTACAGATCGTAAAAAAGCGTTGTTTAAGCTATCTACCGGGAAATATGTTGCACCTCAACATGTAGAGAATCAACTTGTGAGCAGTGGATTTATCGATCAAATTGTGGTGACGGGTAGTGATCGCAAATTTTGTGCCGCACTGATTGTTCCGGCATACGAGAATGTTAAAAAGAGATTACATCGGGATGGCTATCATCCTAAACTCCCATTCTCGAAAGATCCACGCGTATTGGAACTTATACAGCGCGAAGTTGAAAAGGGGAATAAGGGACTTTCACATTGGGAACAAGTGAAAAAATTTGTTTTACTCGAGCAGCCGTTGACCATTGAATCCGGAGAGTTGACCCCAACTTTAAAGGTTCGTCGCTCTGTGGTTCAGAAAGCCCATGAAGAATCGTTGGCGGCGCTTTATGAGGAATGATCCTCTCATCAAGAGCTATGCGTGGAATGTGCTCCAGGAGGAGGTCCAGCTCTCCTTTTGGCTGTGAAGTAGTTAGTCAGACAGTTGTCTGTCTATCATTTCTACAATTCTGGCGGTTCTAAGGGCATCAAATACCGAAAAAGAGACGGGTTTTCGGTGCTGAACGGATTTTAAAAACCGGCCGACAGATAGTTCAGCAGTTCCCGTAGCATCAAAACTCTGTTTTCGGATGGTGAGATGAGACCCCTCATTAAAGCCAATCGTTCTCACTTCTTGCGCTGTAACGTCACACTCCATTTGTAGATTTGTATCCCCTGCTGAACGCACATGTGCCGCTGTGGAACTGACCAGGGATACCGAAATAAAGGCAGTTCCACCGTTTTCAAAGTGAAGAAGAATGGTGACCCCGGTGAGATGGCCCTGTACACGGGCCGCCTGAGCCGTCACGCGTTGAACGCTACTGTCCATCCATTTAGAGATGAGGGCTACTTCATCAATCCAGTGGAAACGTAATTGTTCTGTATTCTCCGTATAGGTTGCGGAGATTAAATTTTTAGTGGCACTGAACCATTCGGGACGCTGAACCTGTTGGCGCATCCAGTGAGTACTGGCAGCGAGAGTAGGCCAATGAGAAAATTGCACCGGGACCCCAGATTCTTGACTGGCAGCATAGATTTTTCGCAACCCATCTGTTTCGCAGGATAAACGACCTACCAAGTAGGTAGGATATCCGAGTTTCACAGTTTTCAGCACTCGCTCTAAACGATCTTCACTGTCATCAAGTAGTAAACAGGCATCCGCGTCATCCACGTACTGTAGTCGGGAGGTAATGAGAACCTCTTCGACTGTACGATACGCTCTTAAGTATGATTCCCAGGCTTCAGCTCTTTCGGTCTGGCCTACAATGGCGATTTTCATAACGTCCGTTTACCCTTGCTTGTAAGAAATCCGATTCTGACAACTTATATCACTGAATATACTAAGGCTAATTCAAGAATAAAGTTAAATCTGCGGAACCCATTTTCTGCAGGTTCTGTTATTTGCACCATGAGACCCTTTTACCACCACATCGATCAGCGAATTACACGAAAGACAAGACAAGTTTTCAAACGGGTGGTGTTCATCCTTCATGATCAATTGAATCGAACAGTTTGGCAGGATTGGCTCGACAAAAGTGGAGAGACGGTCTATCTGTTTATAGAATCCAAGGAAAAAGGGAAAGAGCTTCCTCATCATAAAAAGAAAGTGGTGTTTATTTTGTCGGCCATGCGGCATTTTGCACTTGAACTGGAGCGTGACGGGTATCCGGTGCTTTACGACGCCACTACCCGTCATATTGATGATCGATTGAGGGAGTGGATCGATCATACTGATGCAGAGTATATCTGGATGACGCCGCAAGAGTGGGATACAGACAAGCGATTTCGAAAGCTTGAAGATGATTTTCCACATCGTATTACCCGAGTGGCATCAGGATTCTATTTTGCCTGTGAAAAGGAGTGGGTCTCTCGAATTACTCCGGGTTTTCGAATGGAGTTTTTCTACAGGGAAATGCGAAAAAAAACCGGTTATTTAATGCACGACGGAAAACCGGAAGGTGGGGAGTGGAATTATGATGAAGAAAATCGGAAAACATTACCGAAAACGGAAATTCCGCCTGATCGTACTCGATTTAGGCCTGATCCCGTGACCAAAGAAGTTATGCACTTGGTCGAAACTTGGTTTCCGGAAGGATGGGGTGGTGTTGAGGGATTTGATTTGGCGGTAACCCGACAGGAAGCACTTCAACTGGCCGACGAATTTTTCTCAGAACGACTGGTAAAATTTGGACCCTATGAGGATGCCATGGTGTATGGCAAGCCACTTCTGTACCACTCGGCACTTTCAATCTATTTGAATGCTGGACTGTTACTTCCCTGGGAATTATGTGAACGAGCGGAAAGCGCATACCAAGCGGGCAAAGCACCTTTGAACTCAGTAGAAGGGTTCATTCGGCAAATTTTGGGATGGAGGGAATATGTTCGGATCTATTATCGTGCCATGATGCCAGATGTTCGACAAGCCAATCATTTTGATTTTTCGCGAGCCCTTCCCGAGTCCTATTGGAATGGACGTTCTGAATTAACCTGTCTGGATGAATCGTTAAAGTCAGTACATCAGCAGGCCTGGTCGCATCATATTCCTCGACTTATGGTTTTGAGTAATTTTGCTAATCTTACCCAGACGGACCCCTACGAACTTCATCTTTGGTTTTGGTTTGCCTATGCGGATGCTTATGAATGGGTGGAACTGCCTAATGTGTTGGGTATGAGTACGTTTGCGGATGGCGGGGTCTTGGCGTCCAAGCCTTACGTGTCAGGAGGGGCCTATATTCATAAAATGAGCAATTATTGCAGTCATTGCCGGTATGATATCAAACAGAAAACCGGTCCGGATGCCTGTCCATTTAATTATCTTTACTGGAATTTCGTAGATCAGCAAAGGGAAACCTTTTCTGCTTCCGGAAGAGTAAATTTTATGGTTCGATCCTTCGATAAGAAACCGGATTCCGAAAAAAAAGCCATTCGTGGCAGCGCACAGACGTTTATAGAAAATATGCCCCGTCATTCAGTTCGGGGGTATGGGGTACTCACCTCTGAGCTTAAAACCTGACTTTTACAAAGCCTCGCTAGAACACGCATGATTGAATCTGATTAACTTGATATGCCAACTACCTTAAACACAGCCCGAAAATTTATTCGCACTCCACATCCTCCTCGACAGGAGGGTCGTTTCATTTTGTATTGGATGCAATCTGCTCATCGCTTCCATTACAATTATGCATTGGAGTATGCGGTTGCATGGGCTGTTAAGTTGGACTTACCTCTGGTGATTTATGAGGAATTGCACTGTGATTATCCATGGGCCTGTGATCGATTTCATACGTTTTACATGGAAATGATGGCAGAACATCTGGGAAATAGTCGTGAGTGGGCAGGAGGTCGCGTGCACTACTATCCACATGTGGAGCTGCGAAGTGGTAGCGGTGACGCCGGATTTTATGCGTGGGCGGATGAGGCGGCCTATGTGATATCCGATGAATACCCTGCTTTTTTTCTTCGACAGCGAAATGAACAGGTGGCAGATCGGCTTGGTGAAAAAGGTATTGGATACGTGACCATTGATTCGAATGGCTTAATTCCATTGGGTCTGACGAAAAAAGATCCCTATACGGCATATGTATTCCGAAAGATTGTCCAAAAGAATTTTATTGCAGCCTATTTGGCCGCGCCACAAGAGAATCCGTTAGAGAAATTAACTCTGGCAGGAGCGGATTCCGGAAATAGGAATACGGATACACTTTCTGATATTGTGGAACGCGTAATAGCGATTGCACCTCGAGCGGATGAACTCTTGGCGGATATTCCAAAAACGCTTAGTCAGTTGGCCATTCGGCATGACATCCCGGCTGTTTCAGAGTTTCCGGGAACCCGAAAAGCCGCGCTTGAACGATTAGACTCATTCATTAAACGAGATCTTCTTCACTATAATGAGTTACGCAATCATCCTGATGAGGCCAAAACCAGTCGATTGAGCCCATGGCTACATTTTGGGCAGATTTCAGAATATGAAGTGGTGAAAGCGGCGTTGGGGAAAATGCCTCCTGGTTGGGATTTGGATCGTATTAAATATGCCGATGGAAAATCAGAGGGATTTTTTAGAGGGGATGATCATGTGGAATCATTTTTGAATGAAGTAATCACGTGGAGAGGAGTGGGTTATCATTATTGTTTTCATCGCTCGGATTATGCGGACTTCTCGAGCTTACCGGATTGGGCAAAGCAAACTATTGACGAACACCGAGGGGATGTACGTCAGCATCTGTACACCTATGCGGAATTAGAACAAGCACGTACACACGACCCGATTTGGAATGCCGCTCAGAATCAGCTTAGACGAGAGGGGCTGATTCATAATTATCTGCGCATGTTGTGGGGCAAAAAAGTTATTGAGTGGTCTCCTGATCCCGAAACAGCATTACACTGGCTAATTGAGCTCAATAATCAGTATGCTCTCGACGGACGGGATCCAAATTCCTATTCTGGGATATTTTGGTGCTTCGGACGATTTGACCGGGCTTGGCAGGAGCGAGAAATATTTGGAAAACTCCGCTACATGAGCAGCGATAATACACGGAAAAAAGTGCGACTGGAGAGGTACTTACGTAACTACGCCACCGTTTGAGGGAGCGCAGATTCCGATTTCACTCAAAAATCATTCGGAATAGAGCCTCTATGGACTCTCTGGAACGGCGTGATACCTCGGCAATATCTTCGTGAGCCAACTTTTCTTCATTAAGCCCGGCCGCTGCATTGGTAATCAGGGAGACTGCGATTGCGGGAAGTCCGATCCGAGCCGCTTCCGTTAACTCCGGAACCGTACTCATTCCCACTGCATCTGCTCCCATCGTCCGAAAAGCCCGTATTTCGGCAGGAGTTTCATAGGAGGGCCCTTTTACATAGATGTAGGTACCTCGAGTAAGCGGGATCTTTTTTTTGGAGGCTTGTTGCATCAGCTGATCAATTCGGGCCCGGGTTTCTGGCTCCGGGCTAGCGTAAGGCAGAGGGTGGACCACTCCAACCTGTTGCTGAAGTCGCAGAATGCTTTCGATCAGCATGAGTGTACCCACATGAAAATCGGTACGAATTCCTCCGGCCGCATTGGTGATCCAGAGTTCCTTGGCCCCTAAGGCCTTGGCTAATTGCACTGGAATAACGGTCTGTTCAACTGAATATCCTTCGTAGTGATGAAACCGTCCACTGAAAGCTAACAATCGTTTCGTTCCCATTTCTCCCATAATCAGAGTGCCACTATGCCCTAAAATCGTTGTTTTAGGCATTCCTGGGATATCTGTGTACGGAATGGATATGGTGTTCGAAAGGCCCTCGGTAAACCATTGATATCCAGACCCTAAGATTAAGGCGGCGTCCGGAGCCTCTATGCCCTTGTCTACCAGGAAAGTCGTGGCCGCCAGAAGACTCATGATGGATCCTGTATTCTGTAATGAAGAGGGTCCTGGATTTCACTACGACCAACTGATTCATCCAATTGAAAAGCGTGACCCAGAGGAAGGATCTCATATCCAGTCTTCGGATCGTATCCGGTCAACCGCATGAGTGGCGAATCGACGTCATGATAGGCGAGTAGGATCAAGTCTTGTTCAAGAGCACGTTTTTTGAGGTTTTCTCTGGCCTCCATTCCTTTTTCCGCGTCAAAGTCATATTTAGCCGCATATTTTCGAAGTAACGCCCCTTTTGAGCCGATCACATCTCCTGCCATGATAAAGGTTTGTGCCTTTGGTGTCACCGAATTTAGAGAAGCAGTGCTGTCAGGGGATAAACCTTGGTGAGAAGACGGATCCGGTGAAACGAGAGTAAAACTCCAGGCCAGCGAAAACTCTGTGTGCCCTCCAATGATCTCGGATCGAAAACCCGGAAAGGGACCCTCTCCGGGATCCAGAAGTTCCAGATTGGCCCGATTGGCTATGAAATGGAGGAATTCGGTTTTTTCATCATCATAAAAAAGCGCTTTGGAAAGTGCTTTCTCAGTTTCCCGTCTGTTTGCCCAGATAGTCGCTTCCGGGAAGGTGAGCTCCCAAAAACCAGATTCTCGATGGGCCAATCCACCCATATGATCGTAATGCAAATGACTAAGAAGTACATCTGTGATCTCTAATTCAGTGAGGCCATGCCCCCTCAGATGCTCCCGAATAGCCTTTACACTACCATTCTTACTGAATTCCCCTAATCCGGCATCTAACAAGATTTTTCGCGCCGGTTGGCCCGCTGAAGCTGGAATTTGGATCAGAAACGGATGGATAGAGAGCTTTAAGGCTCCGCGTGCAGGTGGGTCGGTGGGCGCAATAGGGTTGAAGGTTCTATCCAGGCCAACTGAAAAAACACCTTCGCGAAGCGCATGAACGGAGGGGTAGAGAGACCTTGTATCAGGCATCAGGAGTCTTCTTTTTCTTCAAAATCTTCATAGGCCTTGATGATATCTCGCACAAGACGATGGCGAACTACGTCTTCTTTTCCAAGATGGACGAATTCGATTCCAGGAATTCCGTCCAGGATTTTTTGAATGGAGACGAGGCCGGATTTAGCAGATTTTGGAAGGTCAGTTTGGGTAATATCACCGGTGATGATGGCTCGGGAGTGAAACCCGATACGAGTCAGGAACATCTTCATCTGGGTATGAGTGGCATTCTGAGCTTCATCCAGGATCACAAAGGCATTGTTGAGCGTCCGGCCACGCATATAGGCCAAAGGGGCAATTTCAATGATATTCCGAGCCAGATTGAATTCAAGTCGGTCGTGGTCAATCATCTCTTCCAAGGCATCATAAAGCGGACGTAGATAGGGATCGATTTTTTCCTTTAAAGCTCCCGGAAGAAATCCGAGAGATTCACCCGCCTCCACAGCAGGTCTGGCCAGGATAATTTTCTTGACTTGCTTCGTTTTCAGTGCCGAAACAGCCAGGGCAACGGATGTGAATGTCTTACCGGTTCCGGCAGGACCAATGGCAAACACAATGTCATTTTTGGTACTGGCTTTGACGATTTCCCGCTGTCCTGGAGTTTTGGCCAACACCGGTTCACCTGCGTGAGTGTGGAGGATCAAGTCTCCAGGGGGTATTGCAACGTTGGTCGCTTGGGAAGATGAGGATGCGGGTTCATCCGGGAAAAACGTTTTGTCTACATCTGGTTCGGATAGGCCGGAATCGGAAAATGAACGAATCGTACCACTGACGGCAATCAGAGTCTGCACATCTTGTTTGGTGATGGTGATGCCTCGACGGATCATCGACATCATTTCGTTGAAAATTTCGAGGAGACACTGGACTTGATCGTCTGGACCATCGAGCTTGAGTTCCTGACCCCGAGAGGTAATTTTGGTTTCAGGAAATCGACTTTCGAGTAGTCTTACATGTTGATCATTAGGCCCAAAAAGCTCTCTTGGATCGGATTTTTCAAGTGAAATGGTTTGTTTTGGCATATCAAATACGTTCTGGTCCGGTTGTCAGGCCTTTTTGACTCGTTTGATGAACTCACGGGCGGTTTGGGTAATATCGGGGGTTTTGAAAATCGCACTGCCGGCCACGAGAACGTCGCCACCATGATGTACGATCGTTTGGCAATTATCGAGGGTTACCCCGCCATCAAATTCAATCAAATAGTGGTGCTCGTTTTCGAGTCGAAGCTGAACAAGTTGCTCTGCTTTTTGCAAAGTTTCAAGAATAAAGGACTGGCCTCCAAAACCGGGATTAACACTCATGATGACCACCAGATCCACCATTCCTAGAATAGGCTCAATGGCGCTGACTGGAGTAGCCGGATTGATCGCCACGCCTGCCATGACCCCTGCTTCGCGAATTGAACCCAGCGTTCGATGAAGATGGATAACTGCCTCTTGATGAACCGAGATTAAATCCGCACCGGATTCCACAAACGCGTCAAGGAAAGCATCGGGATGTTCGATCATGAGATGGACATCAAAAAAAGCATCCGGCGCGGCTCGCTTTGCAGCGGCCACCACATCGGGTCCGTAGCTGATATTCGGCACAAAATGACCATCCATAATGTCGCAGTGAATCCATTGAATACCCCCATTTTGAACATGGAGAATCTGATTGCCAAGTTGGGTGTAGTCGGCGGAAAGAATCGAAGGAGCAATAACGGGGAGTTCAAAATCCATAGAATTGGGATATTGGGGCTTGTGGCTATGTGAAAAACGGGTTCAAGGGAATCGGGTCAGCGTTACCATCACAAAATGGTCACAAATTGACCGAAAGAAACAGTCGCGTTATGGGGATCATTTGTCAAACGCATCATTGTTGCAACGTGGAATCCGCAACATTGATGGCTCCACTCTCGATTACTTCTTCCATTCCGAAACGCTCCGATACCACCAGTGAAACCGATTGTCCTTCAATGAGTTCCTCTACTTCAGGGGAAATAGATAGGACCGTATTCGGGACCGTTTCACGGCTTGGCATAAAGCGAATTTCGTCGATTCGCAGACCCACTTTACGCAGAGCCTCTTGAGCCTCCGGAAGAAGTAATCCAATCACATCCGGCACATTTACAATTTTGTCACCCAGTCCGTCACTTACAATCAAATTGACTGCAATTCCTTTGGCAACGGTATCACTCGGGGCAAGAGATTGGCGAAGTACCGTGTTACGAAAGCGATTGGATTCATACGTAATGGTACCCACCATCAGACCCGAATTTTCGATCTGGATTGTCGCATTTCGAAGGGACATATTGGTAACGTTTGGAACAACGGCTTTAGGACGAGTCTCTGAATTGATAGTCAAATAGACCTTTCGGTTCGGTTTTACAATTTTAAGAGGTTTTGGATCCTGATCCAGAACATAGTTAGCTGGATAGGAGCTTTGCGCTCGCCTGGAAGCTAATTCGTATCTCAATCCTGAAGATTCAAGTTTTTCTACAGCCTTTTCGTAGGAAATTCGGGTTACATCCGGTACCGATACTCCCTGTTCGTGGCGGGTGTACTCGGGCATAATGAAGGAATTGGCCAACCACAAAATTCCTATTCCGCCTAAGATCAATGAGGCGATGGTGAGGAGAAATCCTCGAGATCGAAGTAGAGAGAAAAATAACGCCATATTGAAAGATACAATCTTAATCGCCCGTCTAAAACTCCCAAGTAAATCGAAAGGATTTGTCAACGGATAAAGGGGATTGCGCCTGAAGGCGAGTGTTTTTCAGATTCAGAGTGAAATATGCGTCGAAAGCAGAAAAAACATGATTCAAAATCAAGACTGAGACCATATTGGAAGCGTAACGATAATGATCATTAAAAGCCTCAGCCCGATCTCTTCCTAAATAAAACTGGGCACTCATTTCACTGCCATTCCATGGGAGAATGAATTTAGATTCAGGAAAGTCTTTCCAACCCGGCCCGTACTGATAATACTTACTGATCAATTCATAGTATTGCTGAGATCCATAATCGGGCATGACGTGTGAAAAATTATTGGATCCTTTTTGAGTGTTGTAGACATATAAGGTATTTCGTTCAATATCCCTTAGCAGCTGGATAGGGATCGCCTGCCAATCTACATCAATGGAAAATACGGGATTTACGGATCGGACGAGATTACGTAATTCTTCTATTCTTGAATTACTGAGACCGTGGTAGTCATGGTATCCCACCAGCCATCGTGCATATTTCACTACACTCCAATTAGAATTGGCATAGTCTTCATAGGCTCGCTCTTTTTTTCGAGCTTTAGACAATTGGTCGGCGTGTAAAATCAACGCTCCGGCTTCGATAGCCATATAAAGCGCACCTCGAAAGGGTTTCCCGTTCGCAAACTGTGCAGATCCTGGAATTAAAGCAGAACTCATGAATGCAATACCCGACTTCGTTTGAAGCACATTTTGTATCCCGGTCGAGGATTCTGTTTTCATCCGAATGGACAACTGCTTGTACGTAAAGGTGTCAGGGACAAACGGTTCTGTAAGGGATTGACCAAATGCGCAAGCAGACACAAACATCAGGAGGAGACTCAAGGTCATCCGATACCCACTAGAGCTCCATTTTCGACTATTGGAAATGAAAAACGTGCAGGAATCTGTTAAGGACATACCGTTTTTTGAGTTAATAAAGCAAGAGATCTTATTTATTAGGTTCAGACTTCCAAATCGATCCTTCGAGCCGAACGAAGCAATTGTCCGACTTACAGAGGATCGAATTCAAAGGTAAATCCAAAGTAAAGTAGCGGTGTGCGACCATAAGAAACGGTACCATTGCTTCCCGGAGTAATATAGGCATCCGGAAGACGAATGGTAAAATCATTCAACCCATAACTCCCCGACACAAAGAATTTCATCGGGAAAAGATAAAATCCGTTTAAAGCAGTCCGAAATTCAGCACCAATTCCGTGTTTAAGACGATTTCCAACGCCATAATCAGATCCCCAGGCATTTCCAGTTTCATAAAAGAGTTTGAGGAAAACTTTGTCAAACGTAATGGGTCCTAGCTGCTTGTAGATTCCAGTTTTGAGAGGTACAAGGACAGCTGCCTGAAGGAAGGCCGAGCGATTCCCACCCAACGAGAAGTAGGGGTAAGATCTCATGCCCAAATACCCACCAATGTAATCGAGGTAGAAAGACTCGGTAGGATTGTTCAGATATGAAAATCCACGAAGCGTAAGGATGGATGACAGATTTCCAGGCCATGAATCAGGAAAATGCCATCCCCAGATCGATTTTAATTCCAGGGAATGATTCCTCGAGGTTAGATATTTAGCCGATAAACTGCCGTCTTCAATTTCGTATCGATCTAATAATTTACCAGGTTGATAACGATATCGCAGTAGGCCTTTGATCCCGTTAGGGGCAACATCATAATGTCGGGTAGGCTCTATCAGCTCTACAATTGCTGCTGTTGTAAAACTGGTTCCTCTAAAGTATTCCGATGAGGATTCCGGAATGAATTGTTTTAGCTCTCGGGAATAAAACCCATCACTGTTTACCCGATAGGGTGAATAAGACAGGCCGGCCTCGAGAAGTGTAAAGCGATTGATTTTGCTACGCATAAACACCGAGGCCTCCCAGACCGTGTAGCGAATATCAGCACTGGTTGTATCTGGCAGACAGGACGTACAAGGAAATTCTTCGATTCGGAGACCCTCGGCCACGTTTCGCTTAATATTTATCAGTTCAATGCTAACAGTAGGGGACCATCTTTTTTTGATAAATGGGAGTCCTCGATATTCCAGACTCAGAAATAAGTCTCGATCCAAATCAAGCAAGCGGGAAGGCCCAAAAAATGACCCC
>JAURMN010000128.1 GCA_030830725.1 Balneolales bacterium
ATAGTTTTGGATATAGGAATCTGGCCGATGCACCGATACATCCCCTTCCCTAATGAAGCTGAAGTCTTCCATGGATCTCGTGGCTATGATATGATCGATGACGTCATTATAACTTGGCATGGAGGTTAACCCTGACGTAGTCAATGGAAACGTTACCGGCCAGAAATATGTCTCATTCGTCAAAAAAGAGAGGTATGGAGTCGATAATTCATTGTAAATCGATACATCCAAATCGTCATTGTAGTCTCCAAGTAGTATACTATGCTCCCATGTGTCTTCATTTCGAAGAATCGTTTCATAAAGGACATTGGCCATATTCAATCTTCGGTAATAGGACTGCTGCCTGTCTCCAGTATTGGCTTTAGCATGGATATTAATTGTACTCAATGAGCCGATCGTGTTTCCTTTTGAAAGGTCAAATTGTACGAAGTATGGCAGACGACCCGCAGCATAATATTTGAGATCGTCGAGTAAATTCGCATCTGCACGTAATGTAGAATCCACTTGATCGATGGAGGTGGCAATTACCACCTTTAATACTTCCTTGTTAAACAAAAAGGCCAGTTTTTGGCTTTGAGTAATATAAGTGGCGTAAAGCGCCCCATAAGCCGGGATTTCAGCAACGATTTCATCCAGAACATCGTCCGAGACAATTTCTTGTATAGCCACGATATCGGGCTTTATTCGTTTTAAAACTTCGATTACATTTCCCACTTGGCGATCGTCGGATGCGCTTCCTCCAAAATATTTAATGTTCCAGGTCATAACCGTCAGAACTGAAGGATCTGGAAGAGAATCGGTCGAATAAAAATCGTTTAACCGAGAATTTATTTCTACAATGCGTTCATCTGGATTCCTAAACCCTGGATTCTCTGATTCCAGATGCAGTTCCCATGATGGTCCGTTAGCATAAACGGTCATACTGTGAATCATGAGAAGAATGAAGAGAGAAAGTAGATACACGAGCCGAAATCTTGAACGCACCATGAGTGATTACGATTTGTCAGAGGGTCTTACCGAAAGAACCGCTTGAGACACATGTCGAACCACATTGGCTGTTGTGCTGCCCAGCATCAAGTAGTTTAGCCCTGTTCGGCCTACGGTAGACATGACAAGTAAATGAGCCGGATGATTTTTCACGTACTCAGCAATGGCTTGATGCGGGGAGGATTCGGTGCTCAATACTGTGGTCGTAACCCGGTCGCCAATTTCGTGGAAATACTCACTTTTCACCAGTTTGAGCCGCTCTTCTCGAAGATCTTCAACAAAATCGTCCGTTTCGTCTCGATCCAACTGCCCAAAACTCAATACATGTAATAATTCCACCTGAGCATTAGTTTTTTTGGCGAATTCAATGGCATATGGGAAAGCGGCTCTGGAATTTTCAGAAAAGTCGGTTGTAACCAGAATACGGCTGAAATTATCCACATCGGTCTCTTTTTCCACCACCAAAACGGGGGTTTTAGAAAGCCGTAAAACCTTTTCCGCCACAGAACCGATCAGCATCCTACTGAACCCTGTTCGACCATGACTGCTCATCACAATTAGATCCATTCCGTTTCCCTGTTCGGCGATATCTTGAGCCGGATTCCCAAAAACAACCTTCGCTGGCGCCCGAAAATCATCAGGAATCAGTGTTTTTGTGAGATCATTAAGATGATCCAGTGTGTCCTTTTCCATCTTTTCAAAATCATATCGAATATGGGCAGCGAAGGGCTCGTCAATCTCTGTAATCGGGACATTCACATGGAAGGTTGTGATTTTTCCGTCAAATAATTGGGCAATCTTTAGAGCCACGGGAATCGCCTCTTGGGATAGTGCCGAAAAGTCAAGTGGAACTAAAATAGAAGGGTTTTTCATATCAATCTCCCGATACGGTTGGTTCTTCTTCAAAACGGCCTTACCAAAACGAATGGGCTATCGGTAAGTCTTTGTATCTGCAATATAGGAGGTTGAGTAGGCAAATTCATCAGGAAATCGCCTGAAATTCACTTCACGAACGATCTGTGGAAGTTAGCTGCCTTAAAGATCTACAGTATCATTCTTAGAATGTAAATTTCAATTCGCACGTAATGATTAACTTGCCTGCTCTCTCAATATCTGAAGGGGGGACTCCGAAATAATACTACGTGATCCCAACCATCCGATTAATAAGGCTAACCCCACCAAGCCTCCTGCAAACAGTCCAAGTGTAGAAAATTTTGGAACGTAAGGGAGTTTAAAGAAGAAAATGGCGAGCGCCCAGCCGGATCCGACCGAGAGGATTAACCCTGTAAGTGCCGCTAAAACCCCAAGAAATGTGACCTCCAAGAGTAAAATTGCCCTCACCTGCTTTCCTACGGCTCCCAAGGTTCGAAGAAGCACCGATTCTCGAACACGCTGCATTCGACTGGTGGACAACGCGCCACCTAGAACAAATAATCCGGTAACAATGCTGAATCCGGCCATGAATTGAACCGCTGTGGATATTTTGTCCAAAAATCCCCTCACAGAAGTTAAAACGGCAGAGATATCAATCGCAGAAACATTGGGAAATTCTGTAACAATGGCGGATTGAAGTGCCACTTTTTTCTCCTCAGAGTCCACAAACAAGGTTGTGGCAAAGAACTGTGGAGCCGCTTCAAGTACACCAGCCGGAAACAGAACAAAGAAATTGGGTTCTGGACGCTGGAAATCGACTTTTCGGAAAGATGCAACGGTCGTTTGCATGGGCACTCCCTGTACGTCAAACAAGAGGGAGTCACCAAGTTCTAAATCGAGCTCTTCTAGAATCTCCTCTGAAACCGAAATGGGTATAGCCTGCGTGAACGGATCTCCTTCAAAAGATCCTGTCCATTCACCCTCCAAAAGCGTCTCAGCAGGATTAAGGGAATCTCGATAGGTAACTCGATACTCACGACGCAATGCCCATCGGCTGATTTCACTTGTACTATCTTCAATAAGTTCTCGTACCGATATGCCTTTTAATCCAGACAGGCGCATGGTAACAATAGGTACATTCTGTTCCGGACTGTACCCTGCTTCCCGAATCCGGGCATTTACTCCGTCATTCTGCCACTCTTGGATATCATAAAGAACCAAATTAGGCTGGTCCTCACCCACAGTAAATTGTATGCGTTGAAGAATAATATCCCGGCTCAATACCATGGTGCCCAAAATTAACATTCCCATGCCCAGTGTAGTCATGAGTAACACCGATTGGTTGTTGGGACGATATAAATTCGAAAGAGACTGACGCATCACATAGGGAAGCGAACGTAATCGAACTTCATGAAGCACACGCATTAATAGCCATGCGATTCCAGCTAAAACAACAGCTGAAAAAAGCATGCCCAACGTGAAAAATAGTCCCGCCAACAGACTGTTTAGCAACCCACCGAGCGTGAAAATGATCAATACAGCCGTAATTAGAAATCCACCAAACAGAATGGGTTTTGGGAGCTGTTTAAGAGGAGATACGTCTCGAATTTGTAAAGCAAGCAGGGGTGAAATGCGGGTGAGGCTCAAAATGGGTAAAAGTGCAAAACTAAAACAGATTAATAATCCAGTCCCAAGTCCAAGCAAGACGGCTTCAGGAGTGAATCCCTGTGCAATGGAAAAGGGGAGAAAATCAGCTAACACCACAGGGAGCGCCCACTGGATGCCGAGTCCGATCAAGGTACCCAGTCCACCCCCAAGAATCCCGAGGACTAAAATTTGTATCAGAAACATCCCAACAAGCTGATGTGTACGCATTCCCAGGCATCTCAGCGAGGCAATGGCGGGGATTCGGCGTCGAATGTAGACATAGATGGAACTTCCAACACCAAGGCCCCCAAGTAGTAAGGCAATGAACCCAATAAGGCCCAAAAATTTGCTTAATCCGTCTATAACTTCGTCAAAATCTTCTTTTCGAGATTCAACCGTCTCGGTTCGGACTCGTTCTGAGCGCAAAAAAGGTCTTTGGGTATCGATTTCCTGACGGAGAATTTCGGGCAGGTCGGCGGAAAGGAGGAACGTGTCTGGGTTTTTAGCTGGCCCCACCTGAAATGCAAATTGTCGCTTGTACTCCACCCGACTGCCTCGTTGTAACAGGCCGGACTCTCCAATCAACTGCTGAGGCACATAGATTCGAGGCCCAATTAGAGAAAAAGCATCCGATTCACCGGGTACAGCCAGTAATGCAGCAATTATGGGTAGACGAAGTAATCCTACCTGAACTGTATCTCGGAGCTCCAGTCCAAGCTCTTTGAGATAACTTTGCTCGACAATTGCTCCATAGACGGAATTAAATTGTTGTACTGCGAATGCAGGATTCGTGCTTAGAGATCCGTACAAGGGATAGGTTGACTCCACTGCTCGTACCCTCGAAAGCCTTGGTATTGCACTGGGACCATACAGGACCATCGACGTCATTTCCGTCATGTCGATGGAGCGACCGTCTAAGGCAACTTCCAGAGAATCCATCCAAGCTATCACCGATTCGGTAAATTCTTGCGTGGCCTCCACCTCCAAATCTGATCCTAATAGCTCTCGGGCTTGGTCGTCCACGGTACGTAGTACGTCCGCACGAAACGAAAGGATTGCGACAAGGGCTGCTATACCGGCCAAAATAGACCCAACAAAGACAAGTAACTGTTTCCATTG
>JAURMN010000129.1 GCA_030830725.1 Balneolales bacterium
CCCGGATTTAGCAGCTCGCCAACTTCAACAAACGTCTTCTCAATCCGACCCGAAAACGGTGCTTTGATCTCCGTGTTTTGAAGATCTATTCGCATAGACTCCAAGGCTGCCCGTTGTTGATCGTAGGTGTATTTAGCCGTATTGAGCTGTGTTTCTGAACCTATGTTGTTCTCAAAGAGGGTTTGTTGATTCTCATAAGCTTCTTCTGCCTGGCGTAACATTGCTTCCATTCGATTAACTTCCTGGCGAAGTTTCATGTCATCTAGTTTTGCCACAACATCTCCCTTCTCGACGAAAGCCCCTTTGGGAGCGGGAAATTGAAGGAGACGACCCGGTACTTCGGCAGATATAACAGCATCATTTTCCGCTTTAACTGAACCGACCGCCTTAAGGGTGCTCCGAAATTCCTGTGGCTGGAGTGTTTCAACGGTGACATTTACGGTTCTGACTAAGGTTTGAGGCTCTTCCACGGTTGGAGTGCCACATGCCGATGTAAAAACGATTAGAGCCGGGATGAAAAGTCGTGAGATGGGGAAATTCATGGATATTGCAGCTAATGTGAGAGTTATACGATGTTTAGAGTTCGATTGACGTTTGTGAACACAACAGAAGTTGGTGAATGAAATCGGTTGGGTTGGGATTTTGAGGGTTGGGGTGGCTGATTAGGGAATTTCAGCTGCTAATGACGCCCTTATAGCAGTGGGACACGTCCAATGGCCAGATCCAACCTTGCTTTTGCGACTAAATAGTCATGTACCAATTGCACATAATTAAATTCGGCTTCACGGGCCTGAAGTTCCGCTTCTGTGACTTCGAGTTGTGAACCCACTCCGGACTCCAACCGTTTTGTCGCAATACGGTATCCTTCATTGGCTTGATGGACGGCGAGTTTTCGCGCCTCGACAGACCCAATGATGCGATCCAAATCATCCATCAAATTGGACCATTCTGCTTCTGCTCGATTCAGGGTCTGATCCAAATCTGCAAGAAGTGTATTTTGTTCAATTTTGACTCTGGCAATATCAGAAGTACGTTGAAATCCTTGAAAAAGAGGCATGGACACATTAACACCCAGAGTCTGAAAACGCACCGCATTTTCAAAAAATGAGGGGCTACCCGGTTGGGCGGCGGTCCATTGTAAATTATAAGAGGCTGAAACAGTGGGTAGAAAACGGCTTCGGAAAGCGGCTAGCTGTTTATCGCGCAGGGCGATCTGAGATTCAATGACGGCTACATCTCCTCGTTCGCGGAGAAGATCCTCCGGCGACTGCGCCAACAACAAATCTCCCGGTTGCAGAGATCCGGAAAACTCATCCAGTTGAGCCAAATGCTGGTTGGCTTCGTCGTCCTGCATGGATTGAGCGATTTCGTAGTTCAACAAATTCCCGAGGACTTTGGTGGGTGTATCACTAGGTAGACCCAAGAGTAAATTCAAATTACGTATGGACGCTTCAATCTGATTCTGTACCTGAACCAACAAGGGGCGTTGATTGGCCAATTGAACCTCCACTCTCAGAACATCATAGTCATCGGCCATTCCGGCTTCTAATCGAACTCGATTTTCTCGAAGAAGTTGTTCAAGGCGTTGTAAAGAGACTTCCAGAACTCGATAATTTTCACTGGCCAGAAGGGCTCCATAGTAGGCAATCCTAGTTTGAGTAATCACCTGCTCCGAGATATTTTGGTAGATATCTTGTTGAGCCGATTTATAGAGACGGGCTGTACTGATTCCAACGAGTGCTTCTCCCTTGAAAAGGTTCTGGGAAACGCTGAATCCACCCTGCCAATTATTATCCGTGCCAAACTGCAAAGGAATGAGCTCCCCTTCTGGGGCAGTCGGATCAAATACACGAGCCGGAACAAAGTTGACAGGAATTTCAATGTTGCGGGTATACTGAGTGGTGGACATGACTTCGGGCATCACGGCAGCCCAGGCCAGTTTGACTTGCTCATTTCCATCCTCAATCCCAAGTAATGCCTTTTTAATTTCAGGATTGTTACTCAGGCTGGTTTGAATAGCCTGTTCGAGGGTAAATGCCGGCTCTGAGTTGAATAGCTGAGCAGGATTTGAACCCGATAAGCCTCCATTTTGTGCATGAACATGACTCTTCATGCCAATGGCAAGAATCATAATCACTAGGAGCATTATACGCGAACTCTTCGTAGATAATCCGTACATAGAGCGACTCATTTGAATGGGTTTGACTGAATTCATCATACGGTTAATTGACTCACCTTGTTTCACGATTAAAAACCTTCTGACCAAATTCTTGGCCGTCGGTCAGAAATTGGTTTGGATTCGTTTTCGAACTCGATCAAGCCGATATTCCCCTTTCCATGATTTCCATAAAAATGGACATGACCTCCTCAAACGTTTTGAGATCCTCAACTCGTTCCTGTCCCGGAATAACGGATGTAACATGATAGAGATCGGTAAGCCCTTTGAAACCGGCAAATATTAAAAGTCCAAGGGTACTGGGGTCTACTTTTGATACAATAGAGCCATCTTGAATTCCAATTTGTGCGGCTCTCACTACAAGCGTCATGGCGTCACGTTCCAGCTCTTTACATATCTTGGCAGAATGCAAATTTTCAAGTTTTCCATCCATCAACGCTCGTTGATAGGCGGTTAAGGTTGCCATAAAAAGGGGATTTTGATGGACGAATCTCAAATAAATAGCCCCGTAGTCTTTTAAAATCTCTAACCCTGTTCGGGGGGAAGCCAGAGCCTGGGAAAACTGGCGATTCAATTGCTCACTGAATCCTGAAGAAAGGGTAATGATTAAGTCGGTTTTACTTTCAAATTCAAGGTATAAGGCCCCTTTGGAAATCCCGGCTTTCCGAGCTATTTCATCCATGGAAACGGATTCTACACCCTGCTCATTCATCAGAATAAGCGCAGTGGTCAAGATTTTTTGCTTTCTGTCTACTGATTTTAAACCGGAATTCACCATCGATCCAACACAATTATTCTGAAACTTGGCGCTACTTTACTACGATTATGAACCCAAGTCAAATATATTTATATCCATACCGTATGGATAATTGATAATTAGCCCCACAATTTATGACTTTTTTGACTACCGGTCAATCTAGTTTTGATGCAAAAAATGAAGTATGAAAATGTCGGCTGAAAGTACAGCCACTCGCAAGGTTGCAATAATGTTTATTTACCCTTAAAATATCCGTAGTTAATCTCGATTTACTGAAATTCAGAGTGGTGTTTTATGTCTCTCGAGAATAATTCTTTCATGTTCTTTACTACGTCAGACTCTTCACATTATATCTAATACACGGCTTATCGATTGATAGTTACATATTCGCATTCACTGAATCCAAGTAAATTCGAGTTATAGAGAGTTTAGAAGTCTCTAAATATTATCGTCTGACCTGTTTTTTAATATCTATCAACGTTTCAAACCGTGACATTTACGACTAAATTAGTACGCGCAACAGTATTTTTATTGTTACAACTCTGCATGTGGAGTACCCTTGTAGTAGGACAGTCATCGGTCTTAGCGCAGCAGGGTAATACTAAAAATACAACCTCACTTTCTCTGGATCTCAATTCATTACTATTTGAGGTTCATTTAACGGGTGATATTCCTTATACGGGAATGTTCAGAGTACCTCCAGGTACACGAGTAGATGAATTAATTTCTACAACCTATGAAGCCTGGAAGCTTAAAGAAAGCCAGATTTTAATCTCTCCTAAGGGTCTTCCGGATGCAACCCAGGATATACCAGAGGATGCTTTTGTGACTGTGTTGAATTCTGAACTTGATCTTCGAAACATTCGAATTCAAAAACGAAATGGGAATACAGTCTTTGCGGATCTTATCGGCTACAGACTTGGGGGATTACTGGAGTCTAATCCTGTCTTAGAACAGGGTGATGTGATAAATGTGCGAAAACTTTCTACAGATCCCTTTTATGTAAGTGTTTCAGGAGCCGTTCAAACCGAAATCACCATCCCGTTCGGAAATGGGGATACAGCGTTAAAACTTCTGCAAATCGCTGGAAGTAGGTCCTCTATCGCCTCTGAGAATGAATTGACCGTCTATCGAATGCGTTCTGTAGAGAGATATTCTCCAGATCTGGCTACTGGGGAAACACAAGCAGATCCTATTTTAACCTACACTTTATCAGATGAGCAACTTGCAGATTTCTCACTGAAGCCTGGAGATCGAATTGTAGTCCCAGTTAACCAGGATAAACGCACAATACATCACGCAACGATTTCTGGAGAAGTAGCACGTCCGGGGGCATATCCCATTATTGAGGGGGTTACTACACTGTCCGATCTTCTGCGAATGGCCGGTGGGCCAACTGAACATGCACTGTTAAATGGTATTGAAATAACTAGGCCGACTGATTCTGAGTTTGAATACAAGATTGTGGAGGGAGATTTCCAGCCTCTCCCGGATATTTTTAGGGTATCAGACCAATTTGAGGAGAGTCGCCTTTTATTGCAGAATCAAATTCTGATGGGCAATAATGTGATTTACGCCGATTTATCCGGAATGGTGGATAATGAAGGGAACTGGATCACAGAAAAATCATCCCCTTTACCGGCTGTGTTCAACTCGGAGTTTCCACTGTTAAACAAAGACGAGATTCTGATTCCAAAAGATCAGAAAACGATTCGAATCATGGGCCAAATCGGGATACCAGGATTTTATCCTTTCAATTCCGAGTTCACGTATCAAGAGTACATCGAACTAGCCAATGGATTGGGTCCTGCAGCAGACTCAAGTCGAATTTTTGTGATTAAAGCTGCCACCAATAACTGGGTACCTGCCCAAGAGACAACACTCTCCTCGGGGGATATCTTATTTATTGACAGTAGACCTATTGGCTCATATGTTTTGGCTCAGGATTTAGAAATCCGAAAAATTGATCTCGATCTGAGAAGACAGCTGCAAGAAAATGATAAGAAGAGAGTAAACCTTCAAATTATTGTTTCTGTGGTTAATGTCTCCGTGTCTCTGATTACTACCTATCTTCTGATTCAAAGGCAATAATGACCTATAAAAAGATTTATCCTTCGGAATCGGAGCCTATTCGACTACTCTATATAAGTCAATATTACCCGCCAGAAGTTGGGGCGGGAGCTGTAAGAGCGGAAGCCATGGTGCGTGTGCTTTCAACGCTTGGATTTAGAGTTGATGTACTCACAGAAACTCCAAATTACCCAATTGGAAAAATTTATCCCGGATACCATGCAGAATGGAAGAGGATAGATGATGCTCCTTCAGGCACCATTACACGATTATGGGTTAAAATTAATCAACGAAGTTCCATTTTGGATCAAATGGTCTTCTTTTCTTCCTTTATGGTGAGCAGTTTTGTCCACTTGATCAGTGATTCAAAGCCTTACGATGTCATTTTTGTCAGTTCACCTCCGATTTTTGTCTCTATCACTGCGGCATTGATCAGCAAACTAAAGGGAACAAAATTTGTAATTGAGGTGCGTGATCTTTGGCCCGATTCTGCGGTAAAAGACAATCTTTTTGCTCATCAATCCTGGTTTATACGGTTGGGTCGATTCATTGAGAGATGGTTGTACCGAAGTGCAGATCGGGTAATTGCTGTCACCGAGGAATCCGCTAAAGTCATTGAACAAAAGTCGGGTAAACAGAATACCTCTGTCGTGTATAATGGAGTAGACACGGAGGTCTTCAGATTCATTCCCGAGGGTGAAATGACGATTCCTGACAAGAAAGCCAAGGGTAAATTCAGAGTGGGATATGTCGGTTCCTTGGGGCTTATTCACGATTTACATTCACTAATCCGGGCCGCAAAATGTTGCGAGAAAGAGACAGATATTGAATTTATGATTGTGGGAGATGGGGTTAAGCGTGACGAAATGCTATCCTTTATGAAGGATATCAACCCCTCCAATATCCGATGGGTTGGAATGAAATCTCATGAAGAGATTCCTCAATACATCTCCACATTTGACGTCGCCATCAATCCTATCAACAAATCTGAGGCGTTCAAATCGATCGTTACGGTCAAATTTTATGAGTATCTAGCTTGCGAAGTTCCCGTAATTTCATTGGCAGAAGGGGCTCAAAAATCTATTTCGGATAGAAGTCAAGCCGGGATAAACTGTCCGGTAGGAGATTATATCGGGCTGGCGGAGACAATTAAAGACCTCTATCGAAATCCCAAAAAACGTCAGACTCTTGCAAATCACGCCCGACCCTTTGTTGAACATGAGTTTAGCCGCACCCATCAAGCTCATACATTGGCTAATACGCTTAAAGAGATTCTTGGCCGTTCGTAACGTTTTCTGCGAGCACTCGATTAAGCACAAAGATAAAGGCGATTGTGACCATCAACGTCGTATTTGTTAAGAAGCGCGGAATAAATTGATGGAGAACAAAATAGGCCATAAACGAGCTCAATACGGAGACAGAAAGCACCTTCTCCCATTCTGTTCTGGCCAGTCGGATATTTTGAACTGCAAATCGAATAATCAGTAGAATCAGTATCGAAAAGATCAAAAACCCGATAAGCCCCATCTCGGCCAAGATGTGGTATAAAATATTATGAGGTTCACTCACACCTGAAATGATATTTCCCATTCCCATGGCCTTAAATACCGAAGGAAACGATCCAAATCCAACCCCGAAAGTCCAAGACTCCGCGAACATGTGAATAGCGGCCACTCCAAGAACAATTCGAGTGGATGCGGAACTATCCAGAGATCCAGAGAATAATCCTTCCAGGCGGCTTATTACTCCAATAAACAGAATCTGAAGATCCCCGATGGCTAAAATCAAAACGATTCCGGCTGTAAGCGCGAACATTATTGGCTTGGGATTACGAAAATAATACGCAACTAAAAGTAAACTCACGATTGCTGCCACCCAGGCACCTCTTGAATAGGTTGCCACCAAGGCAGCCAAAAGGATGCCCGACATGAGAAGTCCAATTCCTCTAACCCAGAGTTTTTCTTGGGAATGGACGAGTGCAATCGAAAATGCAAAAGGCAGAAAAAACATGGACGCAAAAAAGTTAGGATCTGAGTCCGTAACCTCCGCTCTTCCGACCACCGCTTTACCTGCTAACTGAAAATTTAAAAAGGCCAGTTCTGGGTTTAAAAGGGAAAACACCACCGAATAAGTGCCCAAGCCAATCGCGGTGATGGCGATGACACCTATTAAAAGTGTTAACTGATTAAGAGTATTAATCTGATTAACCAGATACAGGATAAACAGAATTAAGAGGAGAAATCGAATGGCAAGGACCAGTCCACGCTCATGATCCTGACTGTAGATGAGGGAGAAAAACATCAGCCCTACAAAAGCCAGCACCCAATATTCAACTCCTGTGGTTTTGAATTCAAAATCCAGATGGATGAGCTTTTGAAGCACCCATGCCATGAAGGCAAAAGGGAATACAACTTGAAACAGTGTGATGGGAAACTGTTCCGATTCAGAGAAGTAGATAATCCCTCCAAGCCAGGCCGAAACTAGAAGCAGGATAAGCAGAAAACTAAATTTGGTCCGGAAGAACATAGCATCTGGACTTAGTTTGTCTTCCCAAACAACGATTTTAGTTCATTATATTTTTCAAAGTCCTCTGACTTGTTCAATTCTCCTTTGCGGAGAAATTCTGAATAAGAGACAGAGAAGAAGGCAACGATAATACTGAACAAAAAGCCTGCTATCACAATAATCGCCCGTTTCGGACTGTATTTGTATTCGGGGATTGCAGCTTCATCAATAATCACAATTCCGGAAAATACATCCTGCAAATCAAGCTTTTTCTGTTCATATTGGGGGTAAATGAGCTCATAAATCCGTTGTTGAACGGTAACCTCCCTAAATCGACGAACATACTCGGCACCTAGTTGAGGCAGCTCCATCAAAGGAGGAAATATTTCTCCGGACTCCGGAATAAACAAGCCTTCCGCGGTATTTAACCGCTCGTCTGTCTTTCGAATTAGATCCCGATAGGATTTCTCGAGCTCTGTTTTTTGAATCTCTAATTGCTGAACGGCTGCTGCATCTTCACTCAGGGAACTCTTCGCGATGTTAGTTTGAACTTCTATCGAAACTAATTCCGCTTTTAGCTGTCCCAGTGTTTCCACCATGGCTGTTAACTGCGTCTCGAGTTCCAAGATCCCATACGTTTCCTGAAATTGAACCAACTCCTGTTCAGCTTCGCGAAGCTCTGCCAAGTTTTGCTCATAGCGGGCTTCATAGACTTCAAAAAGCCGTCTTGAATTCTGTTCATTGATACGGACAATGACTGAATCCAAGCGTTGCGTCATGAATGATGCGATTTTTTGTGCTCGTTCAGGCTCTCTGTCCAAAACGGACAAGGAAACGGCCACGATCGGACTAAAACCGATTCCCCCCTCCCGAAACTCTTCAACCTGTAAATTGTTGATCAGCTCTTCTCGAATAAGATCTTGTTGCTCTTTTGCATAGACTTCGCCCAGATTAAACGCCTCAATTGTAGGGTCAAGAATCGTGTTACTCTTAAGCATAAATACTGCCTGTTCAATCGTAACGCGGTCAGATTCAGCCATGACATTCACAAAGCTGTTTAATAATCCGCCGAGCGATCCTCCAGGGGTGGAATTATATTGGACAAATTTTACAGTAGACTTATACGTTTTAGGCCAGACAAGACTCACTGCCAAAGCGATCATCGTTATGGAGATCACAATTTTCAAAACTCTCGATTTATACCGAGCAAACGTTAAAAGCAGATCCAGAAGGTTAACGGAGGGAGGGGTGTTCGAATGGTCTGCCATTCATGTAGAGGTTTGTGAAAAGATTGATTTGTGAAAAAAATATAAGATAAATCCCGCTAAGATATGATGCCTTAAAACCATTACCTTACACAGTATACTACTTCTTTGTAGACCGGTTTACAACACCAAAGCCCAAGGCATTCATTTAAGAAGATTCTGTTTAATAATGTACTTTCATGGGTCATATTGAATCGAAATAACCGTACTTGTCTCTCTTTCAGATTTTTTCCAGGAATGCGTTTTTAAACCAAGTAAGCCGACTCGGTATCGGGGTCGTTGTTGCACAGGTCATCGCGATAGGTGTAAGCCCTCTTCTGACTCGCCTTTATTCACCGGATGAGTTAGGCGCCTTTGCACTTTTTGGATCTTTGGTTCTCCTGTTATCCCTGATTTCCACAGGAGCCTACGATGTGGCGATTACGATGCCAAAAAACTGGCAGGATGCTTTTTCTCTGGCCGGTCTTTCATTTGTACTCACCCTTTTATTCGGACTTTTACTTTTCCCAATTCTCGTGATTCTGATATTCTTTGGAAAACTCGAGTTGTCGGGTGTTTTTCTATTACTTTTGGTTCCGGGGGTACTTCTACACAGTTGGGTAAATATCGCGAATACCTGGAATCTTCGAACGGAACAATTCAATGCAATTTCGAATGGCAGAGTATTGCAAAGCGGGGTGATGGGTGGAGTGCACCTTTTGGCTGGAACAGGAGGATTGGGAATTGCAGGATTACTGCTCGGACACCTCATTGGTCGAATGGGGAATGTGATCTATCTGCTTTCAAACCAAATAGAGGATGTGCGTGAAGGGATCCGTATCCGCGGAATGTACTCCTTGTCTCAAACGGCAAAGCAGTATCAGAAGCAACCTCGGTTTGTGCTGCTGTCAAGTCTGCTAAGCACAGGGGCTGCAGAATTGCCCATTATTATGATCTCGATTCTATTTGACGAGGTGTTACTGGGTCTGTTTGGGCTCGCATTAAGAGTGCTATTATCTCCTGTGAATGCCGTTACCTATGCCTTTGGGAATGTCTATTTCCAGCGAATTTCGAAACTAACCCATCATCTTAATCCACTATTCCCAACGTTACGAAACATGGGGGGGCTCCTTTTAGGATTGGGTATTATTCCATTTTTGATGTTGTTTTTCTTTAGTGAACCACTCTTTTCCTTTGCCTTTGGGGCGGATTGGACTGAATCAGGAAAGATTGCGCGTATCCTCACTCCCATGTTGTTTCTCTCCTTTGTCTTCACTCCTGCAAGTAGGACAATGATGGTGCTTGGAAAAGAACACGTGATGCCACTCTTTTCCATGCTTTCCCTATGTGTAAATTTCATAAACTTGCTAATCGGTGGTCTATTTTTCGATTTTTATACTGCTGTACTTGCGATGTCTGCTGGACAGTGTCTGATCTACGGGGTCTATATTTTTTACACGATTCATATCGTCAGAACGTATGATCGATCACTTTCTGCTACTGCCGAATAAGTTTTCAACATGAAACGTACTACCATCAGCATAGTCAGTCATAATTTGCCCTCGGTGAAAGAGCCTTATTTGCATCCATTTATTGTGGATCATTATCAGGCTGTCGATCATTTAGCTTCGTACTCGCCGTTGGTCTTGTGTCCCGCACCGATTGGAATTCCGGGTACTCGGAAATGGTCAAGGCAGTTCGGACCCATTCTCAATGCCCCAAATGGACAACGGTTTTCGTACTTATCCCTTCCAAGACGAAAAGGTGCTGCTTTTGTTAGGCTGCAAATCGCCAATACGTTGTTAGCACTCCTTCCTCCTCCTGACGAGACAATTGTCCATCTACACTGGCTTTATCCTGTTGGGATTGTAGCACCATTATTGAAAAAAAAGGGGTATCGAGTGGTACTGATGGTGCACGGTGGAGATTGGAGAGAGTCTGTTGATCGGCCTGATCTTGTCACCCTGTTTCAAGAGGCACTTTTATCTGCGGATACCGTTCTTGTAAGTGGAAAAACCCTTGGGGAGGAGATCACTGAGGTGATCCCAGGGCTGAGGTATGAAATCATGGGTAATTACATTGACACAGAGAGGTTCACGCATCCGTCTTCTGATGAGATCGAGCAGGCCAAAAGAGCGTTGGGCTGGGACCCAACGGTGAAGCACTTACTTTGTGTAGCGAATCTGAGACCTGAAAAAGGGATTGATCTACTCCTGGAAGCACTTCAGACTCTTCACGCAACTCCCTTTAAGGTTCATATCATTGGTCAGACTGCCGATTCTGACTATCAAACAGAACTAGAGCATCGACTACAGGGTCTTCCTCCTCATCTAGTAAACTTTTACAAACCCGTATCAAGAGATACTTTAGTGCAGTTCTATCATGCTTCCGACGGATTTATACTCCCCAGTCGTGCCGAAGGATTTAATGTCTCTCTACTAGAAGCTGCCGCTACGGGATTACCCCTGATTGCCACTGAAGCCGGTGACTCAGCAGAAGTATTGGCAGGTTGTGACGGCTATCTTACGCCTATTAATCAACCCCTATTACTCGCCAAATCTATTGAAAAGTGGTCTTTAAATGAGAACCATCGAAATAAAACATCCAGTCAGTTTATTCTTGATCACTTCTCCTTTCAGGTGTTTCGAAAGCGTCTCGAAGAACTCTACGACCGACTCTGAAATGATGTATTGGAGTGAAGGAGGAGAGTTAAAGAGAGGTGATGGTGTGAGCTTGTCCCTTTACCCGCGAGAGCCCAGTCCCGGTGTCAAGCGTCTGTATAGTTTTTCTCCAAATCGCTGACCTGCCCAGAAGCGCAGATCCAGGATTCGATACTTTATCCGAATGAGCAGATAAAAGAAGAACCCTTCTGCTTTAAACCGATCCGAATGTTTTTGAAATAGATATCGAGCTCCCCTTCTTTTTTTACCAAAATTCAGGCTGATTTGATCTCTGGACCTGTGGGCTATACAGAGAGGTTCATCCACATAATCAACGGTATGCTCTTCCATAAGACGAATCATCAAGTCATACTCTTGATTAGCTTCCAACGCTTCATCGAATCCTCCAAGTGATACTAATTTTTCCCTCTTAAAGAGGGATGTATGGATTCCTTTTACAAGCCACGAGCCCAAAATGGCAGGGTAAAGACTGCCTTTATGTCGATTTAGAGTTAGAATCTCATCGCCAGAACGAACATCCACCATGTGTGATGTCACAACGGCCAACTGCGGATCATTGGAATTAAAAAATTTTTGGACCTGCTTCTGGAGTTTATCTGGAAAAAGCTCATCGTCGTCATCCAAAAAATTGATGAACTCGCCTTTGGCCGATTTTAGTCCGAGATTCCGGGCGTGACAAGCACCATGATTCTCCGTGAGTTTGATCCATTGGATGTTTGCAGATGTGGGTTTTTCAGACGCTTGGCTTTTCTGACCTTGAAAGGCATCCATAAAGTCCTGAAAGGGCGTCATATCTTCCGATGATGCATCGTCAATTACGACAATTTCAAGATTTTTCCACGTTTGATTCAGAGCGGATGTAACGGCGCGCACCAATTCCACAGGTCTGTTATGCGAAGGAATAATGACAGAAATGAGGGGTTCAGGCACGTAGTCTGCGGTTCTTGAGTGAGTTGATTCGGGAGTAAACGTCACGGACTCTTTACGTTTGACTTCTTGAATTACCGTTCGTTCATTCGACCGCTTAGGAGGTAAAGCACCGCCATTCGCACTGCCAGACCATTGGTGACTTGATCCAGAATGATGGCGCGATCACAGTCGGCTACGGCACTTTCCAGCTCCACCCCGCGGTTAATCGGGCCAGGATGCATGATTAAAAAGTCGGGATACTTCTCCAGATGGGCCATCTTGATGCCAAACTGCTCATGGTATTCTCTTAAACTTGGGAATAACGCAGTCTGTCCGCCCTGTCTTTCCAATTGAATACGTAAGGCCATGGCTACATCACACCAAGCGAGCGTTTCTTCCAGATTATAGGATACGTGAGCGCCTAAGGCTTCTGCAAAGAGGGGCATCAGGGACTTGGGACCACAAATCGTGACTTCGGCTCCTAATCTTGTGAGTCCGATAATATTCGATCGAACCACACGACTGTGAGAAATATCTCCGATGATGGCCACTTTCTTCCCTTTTAACGAAGGATAATGCTGTAACATCGTAAACATATCTAACAGCGCCTGAGTTGGGTGTTCATGAGCACCATCTCCGGCATTGATAATCGCCGCGTCAACTACCCTTGTAAGAAAATGAGGTACTCCAGGGCTCTCATGTCGCACCACCACCATATCAATTTTCATTGACTCAATGTTCTGGATGGTATCCTTGAGAGACTCCCCTTTTTTAACACTGGAAGCAGATGCGGAAAAATTGACTACATCAGCGCCCATTCGTCTTTGTGCCAGTTCAAAGGAAACTCGGGTGCGAGTGGAGTTTTCATAAAAGAGATTCACAATCGTTTTATCCCTTAATGTCGGGACTTTTGGAACCGGCCGTTCCAATACCTCTCGAAACCCTTTGGCCTCTTCTAAAACATAGTGAATATCTTCTGTAGAATAATCAGTCAATCCCAACAAATGGCGGTGTGGAAAGTGATAAGTTTGGGATTCTTGAGCCATTTCTTTGAGTCTTCTTCAGATGATTGGGTTGGAATTAATTCTGAGATTTTCCGCGTTTTTTATTTGGAGACATCCTCATCTTTGTGAACCAGATACACGGCATCTTCACCGTCCAGTTCTTTTACCTTTACTCGCACTTCTTCATCTCGATGTGTAGGGATGGTTACTCCTATCATATCCCCCTGTATTGGAAGTTCGCGATGACCCCGATCCACCATACAGCAGACCCTGATACTTTGAGGTCTGCCGTACGCCATAACAGCATCCATGGCAGAACGAATTGTACGACCGGTATAGAGAACATCATCGACCAGAATGATGTCTCGATCATAAAGATCAAATGGGATATCGGTGATCTGAACCTCGGGCATCTTCAGTCGACTACGGAAGTCGTCTCTGTAATAGGTCGTATCCAGAATTCCCAGGTCTAATGAAGTTTTAAATTCTTTCTCAATAATGGCATGGATTCGGCGAGCAATGAAAACTCCCCGGGTTTGCATCCCGATAATGGCCGGATAGGGTTCTTGTTCAGCGGCCTCCATAAATTGCATCGCAAAGCGCCGATAGGTGCGCTCGATGTCGGAGGGAGTCATGACTTTTTTGCTCATGGTGGCTACTGGGATTCCGCTGATGTTACAGATTGTGCTTTGCGAACACTTTCAAAATGCTTCTGATACTTCTGGATCCACAAGACTGCTCCACAGTATCTCTTTAAAATAACGAAAACTTGTGTGCAAAACCTCTTATCTTTCGGGCTGATTGAAAATGGGTGATTTGTTCGATCCTTTTGTTCGATAGACAGACTTGTTCGTTCTCTATCATCTCACTTGTTCAATTCTTTTTCACATCGCATTTAACTCGCAGACCCAAACCTGAATCCAGTAGTGTTATGAATATCCACGAGTATCAAGCTAAAGAACTTCTGGCTGCCGCGAAGGTAGCTGTACCCGCAGGTAAATCAACGACCACTGTTGCGGAGGCCGTAGAAATTGCGAAAGGTATTTTTGAATCTGGATCCGATCTGGTTGTGGTAAAAGCCCAGATTCATGCGGGTGGACGTGGAAAAGGAAAGACCAAAAACAGTGGTGCAAGAGGAGTCATTCTGTGTCGTTCTGTCGAAGAAGTTCGCACCGCGGCTGACTCTCTGCTGGGTGATATCTTGGTCACCATTCAAACCGGTGAAAGTGGCCAAAAGGTCAACACGATTTATATCACTGACGGGGTTTCGATCGAAAAAGAGTTTTATCTGAGCATCCTTCTCGACCGAGGTTTGGGTAAAAATGTGATCATGGTTTCGACTGAAGGTGGAGTTGAAATCGAAAAGGTAGCGGAAGAAACTCCTGAAAAAATTATCAAGGAGTGGGTAGAGCCTGGGCTGAAACTTCAGGGATGTCAGGCACGTCGCTTGGCCTTTGCTTTGGATTTAAGTGGAGATGCCCTCAAAAGTGCGATGAAACTTTTCACGAATCTCTATGACTTTTATGTCGCAAAGGACGCATCCCTCGTAGAGGTGAATCCTCTGGTTTTGACAAAAGAGGGCGAGGTAGTGGCACTCGACGCTAAAGTCACGTTTGACGACAACGGCCTCTACCGCCACGCAGATGTACAAGATCTTCGCGATGAGTCTGAAGAGAATCCATTCGAGCTCGAAGCCTCCAAATATGGCCTGAACTACATCAAGTTAGATGGAAACGTTGGATGCATGGTCAATGGCGCCGGCTTAGCGATGGCCACGATGGATATCATTAAGCTTTCTGGCGGAGAACCTGCTAACTTTCTCGATGTGGGGGGTGGAGCCAATGTGGAAACCGTAAAAAATGGATTCCGAATCATTCTTGATGACCCGAATGTAAAGGGTATTTTGATTAACATCTTCGGCGGAATTGTCCGTTGTGATCGCGTTGCCAACGGAATCTTGGAAGCGATTAAAGACGAAGAGATCGCGCGAAAAGTGCAGAATGTTCCAATTATTGTTCGCCTTCAGGGCACAAATGCAAAAGAAGCAAAAGAGATCATCGACAATAGCGGGTTGAATGTGATTTCAGCTGTGCTGTTGAAAGAGGCCGCTGCAGAAGTCGCACGTTTGTTTGCTTGACTCTTATTCGCGAAAGGCTCAACTCAACTTCGCACAGGCCTTATCGTAATAGGCCTCGTACAGAGAGACAATTCGCTGCTTTTCAAACTGCTCAGCCCGAGCCCTCGCGTTCGTTGAAAATTCGCGCATCTTCGAGGGGTCTCTAAGCAGTTCGAGGGATCCCTGGGTCATCCCCTCAATATCATCCAATTCACTTAAATAGCCTGTGACTCCCTCGAGATTGACCTCTGGAAGCCCCCCCACATTAGAACTGATTACAGGGACTCCGCAGCTCATGGCCTCAAGTGCGGCAAGACCGAATGTCTCACTACCACTAGGGATGTAAAACAGATCTGAGATCGCCAGAAGTTCTTCCACATTATCCTGCTTGCCTAAAAAGGAGACATGCTCACAGATTTTCAAATCGCGGCATCTTTGTTGGGCTTTAATCCGTTCCGGTCCGTCACCTACCATCAGAAGTTTGGCTGCAACCCCATCTTCCAGTATTCTGGCAAATACTTCAACCACATTGCCCACCCGTTTTACTTCCCTGAAGTTGGACACGTGGGAGAGGATAAATTCTCCATTTGGGGCAAACTCTTTCCGGAATTCCTCATTTTCTCCTGGTTTAAAGCGCTCCAGATCCACAAAATTTGGAATGACTTCAATCTCATTGCGGATATCAAATCGATCATAGGTTTCTTGGCGTAAATACTCCGATACCGCCGTCACTCCATCACTCTGATTGATAGAAAAATCGACCACTTTTTTATAGCTGGGATCACTCCCTACCAGAGTAATATCTGTTCCGTGTAGAGTTGTAATTACCGGTACTTTAGCCGCTTTTTCGCCCAAAATCTGCTTAGCCAAATACGCACTCGTAGCATGAGGAATCGCATAATGCACATGGATTAGATCGAGTTTTTCATACTCAATCAGCGTAGCCAACATATTGGCCAGAGCCAAATCATACGGAGGAAACTCAAATAAAGGGTAAGTACTCAAATCCACTTCATGATACACGATTGAGCTCTGCACATGGTCAAGGCGAGCCGGTCTGGCATAACTCACAATGTGAAGGTGGTGGCCTTGTTCTGCAAGACCTTTGGCAAGCTCCGTCGCGACAACTCCGCTACCCCCAAACGTTGGGTAACAGACGATAGCAATATTCATAGTGGGTTCCTCGTATTAGACATCTGATAAAGGTACAATTTATCAGGTTGGAATGGTAAAACAAGGATGCTCTCATTATCATTCAACGGGAATAACCTTATATTCACAGTCGCTTGAGTGATCCAATCCTCAAAGTAAAAATCAATACTCTTATCCCTAACTATCCTTTTAGTTGATCACACGTATGGCAGGTCATTCCAAATGGGCGAATATTCGCCATAAAAAGGCTAAAGAAGATTTAAAACGAGCTAAAATATTCACAAAAATTATCCGTGAAATTACCATTGCAGCACGCGAAGGAGGTGGTAATCCGGAGGGGAATGCTCGTCTATATCTGGCCATTGAAAATGCCAAAGGCGCCAATCTACCCAAGGATAAAATCCAGCGGGCCATCGATAGTGCTACCGGGAAAGGCAATCAGGAAAATTATGTGGGGGTCTCCTATGAGGGATACGGCCCTGGCGGAGTTGCCTATTTTGTAGAGGGTTCGAGTGACAACATTAATCGCACTGTGGGAGAAGTTCGCCATATTTTTACTAAGCATGGCGGAAAGATGGGTGAAAACGGTTCAGTAAGCTATCTGTTTGAACAAAAAGGAGAGATTCGATTTGAAACAGAACTGGAAGATGAGTGGGCCATGATGGAAATGGCAAGCGACTATCTGATTGACGTTCGCTTTGAAGAGGGTGTAGGTATTGTCGTGACTTCCCGAGATGAAATGACCAAGGTCAAAAAAGTGTTTGAGGAGAACGGATTCACAATTCAATCGGCCGATCTGATTCGAATTCCGCTGAACACCGTTGAAACAGAGGAAGAAAACCACGAATTGAACTACGAAATGTTTTCAAAGTTCGAAGAAAATATGGATATCTCGTCCGTTTTTTGGAATCTTGCAGAGAAAGATGAGTTTAAAGCGAAATACTATTATGGAGAGTCTTAAGACGAGTCACGATGAGGCCTATACAATAGGGAATTACACATCACCATTAATCGAGATGAATTTACCTTCTTTTTGGAAAAGCCTGGGTGTTGGAGGACTACTGATTCTGTTGCTAACTCCCGATGTTAAAGCCCAGCTTTCAAATGCTCCGATTCAGGGAAATAAAGCATTCGAATCCGGAGAATATGCCAATGCAGTTGAGCTTTACAGGATAGGTTTGGAAAAAAAACCGGAGAACTCCCAACTCTTATTTAATCTTGGAAATGCACTGTCCATGCTGGGGGATCAGGAACAGTCTCTGGAGGCATTTCAAGCTTTCAAGCAACGGGAAGTAACCCCGATCGAAGCCTCGATGGCCGATTATAATATCGGAACCTTGCTGGCTCAGGAAAATCCGGAAGCTGCAATGGAAGCCCTAAAGGAATCTCTCAAAAAGAATCCTCTGGATGAGGATGCTAAATTCAACCTGGAACTGTTGCTACAGCAGCAACAGCAAGAACAGCAGCAGGACCAAAACCAGGAACAGGATGAGCAGGAGCAGGATCAAGACCAGCAACAGCAGCAACAAAATCAAAATCAGGATCAAAATGGCGATCCTGACCAAAATCAACAGCCACAAAATCAGGATCAACAGAATTCACAATCCGACCAACAAAAACAGCAACAGCAACAACCTTCTCTACAACCTCGGGAAGCGGAAGCTTTGCTGGATGCTCTGGCCCAACGTGAAAAAGATCTGCTTCGAGCCATGAAAAAGGAAGCCTCTGAAACCCAACCCAAAACAACGAAAGACTGGTAACGTTTTGGTGAAATCGACGTTTCCCTCGATAATCCTACGTTATCTACTACTGGGCACTATCTTCTTTTTGCCTGGATGGACACCTACTGCTCAGGGGCAAACTTCCGTGGAGGCCTCTCTTACCAACACGATCGTATTCAGAGGTGAATCATTTGGCCTTCAGGTAGTCATCAACAACAATCAGATGGTGGATGTTGAGCTGCCCATTTTGCCGGATTTAAATGGGGTCAGACTCCTCAGTAATGTTCCGTCTCGATCTACCAGTTTTCAAATGATTAATGGGAGAACCTCTTCCAATATTACCTATACCTATACCCTGATGGCTTCAGAAGAGGGAGACTATACAATCCCTCCAATTTCTATAACGGTCAACGGTCAAACGCTTACTACCAATCCTATTCCTTTTAAAATAGTCAGTCAGAAAGCATCAGATGCCTCTAATGCATTGCCGGATATCTTTCTGCGAATTGAACTGGACGATGAAACTCCCGTTGTGGGTCAGCAATTAGTGGCCTCCATCACACTCTATTTTAGAGACGGCACAGAGATCAGTTCCTACCAGCCTCTTCAGGGATGGAGGGCAGACGGATTTTGGCGGGAAGAACTTGAAAATAGTACTCAACCCCGAGCTGAAAGTATACTCCTTCAAAATCAGCGCTATCGCAAGGCTGTTTTACTCCGATTTGCCTTGTTCCCAACACGCTCTGGTCCTCTCACATTGGCTCCATATGGCATGATGCTGGGTGTTCGCAACCGGTCTGCGAATCGGGATCCGTTTGGGAGTATTTTCGACAGCTTTGGGACGAATCAACGCAGGATCACCGTCGAATCGGAGCCGATTACGATCACAGTTGCCTCCTTATCCACTCCCACTACAGGCCTGATGAGTGATGCGGTGGGTGAGTTCAGAGTTTGGCGTACACTTAACCAAACCCAGGTCACCCGTGGGGAAGGGATTGAAGTTATCACAACCTTTGAGGGAACCGGGAATCTGCCATTAATTAGTCGACTTAGATACAAGTATCCCACTAGCTTTGAAGAATATTCCCCTCAGGAAAACACAGAACTCAATCGTGTTGGAACCGAAATATCCGGACGAAAGACCTTTACCGAATTGCTAGTAGCTCAGGAAAGTGGAAGTTTTGAGATGCCGGCTGAGCAGGTGGCCATCTATAATCCAAAATTGAATCGCTGGCAGACGATTACTCTGCCCTCACTCAGTCTAACCGTTTCAGAGCCCGTTTTACCATCGTTCCCACAACCGTCCGCTCAGTCAGGAATTCCGTCTCTCGTTGATGGGACTCTAGGAAGCTATAATCGTTATACGATTCCCGGTTATTTGTTTTCCGGTGGAAGAGTGCTCTACCTGATCTATTTGCCCATCCTGATTTTGATTCTTGCTTTTGCAATTAAGATCCGACAACTCTATTTGCTGAAAAATTCCGGACTCATCCTTCGAAATTCGGCTGCTCGAAGAGCCCTAAACGACATCAAAGAGCTTCAAAAGAAACACGAAATTCTTGCCGCCGTACAGGAAGACTCAACTGTAGCATTGAAAGAAGTCTATCGCAAACTACTCCACATTCTCACGGTATACTATACGGAGCGAACGGAACAAACCGGTAGTGCAATGGTAACGTCAGATATTCTCAAAGATCTGACAGAACGAAGTCGCCAAAAAGGTACAGCGGGATCCATACAGAAGATCGAGTTTCTTCTCACAAAACTCGGGCGTATCTCCTACTCACCGGAGGTATCCAGTGCCGACTTGAAACAAGACCTGAACGAAGCTGTACATCTCATTACCTTTGTGGAAGACTTATTAGCCTGATATGCATCTACAAAATCCCCTCTTAAATAGAGTTGAAAACCAATGTGCGGAATTTTAGGGATTGCGTCCACTCAAGTTCAACAGGATAGAGCATGGCTCTCCAAAGGAAGGGATATGATGTCTCATCGAGGGCCGGATGATAGCGGTGAGTGGTGGTCAGAGGATGGTTTGATTGGATTCGCACATCGCCGTTTATCCATTTTGGAGCTATCCACTTTGGGTAAGCAACCGATGCAGCTTTCCCGCGACGAAAAAACATACAGTCTAATTTTTAACGGCGAGATCTACAATTTTCCAGAACTTAGAAAAGAACTTGAGCATCTTGGGCATCGATTCCATTCCAAATCCGATACGGAGATACTCCTGGCGAGTTATGCCGAGTGGGGAGCGAATTGTCTGGATCGCTTACATGGAATGTTTGCTTTTGCACTCTATGACGCATCTCGCAGGACCCTGCTATTAGCCAGAGACAGAGCCGGCGAAAAACCTCTTTTCTATATCCATACTGGAGAGTCCTTATTCTTTGCGTCTGAACTGAAGGCACTTCTTGAAAATCCTGCACTTCCCAGGCAATTGAATTTCTCTTCCCTGGATCTGTATTTAATGATGGGTTATGTGCCAGGAAATCGATGCATCTTAGAAGGATATCAAAAACTTGAAGCCGGTCATGCTCTTGAATTTAATCTGTCCAAAAATTCTGTCCGGAGCTGGGCCTATTGGCAATTACCGGAATGGGACGCAAAGGCGAATCAGGCATCGGAATCACATTTACTGGATGAATTGGAATCCCTTCTTGAAGAGTCTGTAAGACGTCAGCTCGTCGCCGATGTACCTGTTGGAATCCTGCTGAGTGGTGGCGTAGACTCAAGCCTCGTGACAGCCATGGCTGCGCGTTGTTCTAACGAAATTCAGACGTTCAGTGTTGGATTTCCTGGTCACGGTGCGTTTGACGAAACGGCCCACGCAAGACAAATTGCCACACATTTTGGTACGAAGCACACCGAATTAATTGCGGAGCCCGCTACAGTCGACGTAATTGAATTACTGGTCAGACAAGTTGATGAGCCGATGGTCGATACCTCTATGATTCCGACCTATTTGGTCACAAAACTGATTCGTGAGCACTGTACGGTAGCGCTAGGTGGAGATGGAGGAGATGAACTCTTTGGTGGGTATGGTCACCATCAGAATTTGCTTAAACTGCAGTCTAACCAGCGCTTTATCCCGCCTGGTTTTAGAGGTCTGCTTTCGTTAACTGCAGATCATGTTCTGCCCATTGGATTCAAAGGGAGAATGTATCTCACTTCCCTTCAGTCACATTTATCTAGAGAGTTACCGTTGATCCGCACACATTATACTGCAAAGGTCCGGAAACAATTGTTAAAAGAGGGGTATGAGTTGGAAGCAAAAGCTGAACAAGCGTTAAGCTCCTATCTGACGAAGAACACAGACCTAGTGGATCGGGCTACACGATTTGACTTTAAGAGTTATCTGACGGATCAGGCTCTTGTAAAGGTGGATAGGGCCAGTATGGTGAATTCACTTGAAGTACGCGCACCTATGCTTGACCATCGAATTATAGAATTTGCATTTTCAAAAGTGCCACCATCATTAAAAACGACGCTTACCGGTAGGAAAATTTTACTTAAGAAACTTACAGAACGCGTTCTTCCCCCGGAATTCGATCGTAAACGAAAACAGGGATTTTCTGTGCCGTTGTCAGACTGGATCAAAACAGGTGCATTTCGCACTCTTTTTATGGATGTTTTGTTGGACAAGGAAAGTTTATTTGACCCAAAAATGATCCATAAACTTTTTGCAGAACAGTCCCGGGGATATTCGAATGGAGAACGACTTTTTGCATTGGTCCAATTCGAACTTTGGAGAAAAACCTATCATATCCAGCTTTAAATTTGCATTCGATGAAGTCCAGAAAGTTAACCCTACATACATTTATTCTCTCATTCTTACTCTGCTCATGCTGCGCATCCTTGAACAGCTATGCTCAGATAGTTGTATCTCTGCCAGCTTCGACGGATGAGGGTGCCACTATCAGGCAGTCTGACTTTCGTAAAGCAAATGAACTTGTAACTGGAGGCAGACCTATAGAAGCTTTGTCCATCTATGAAGAACTTTTAGAGTCTCCTTCCGGAATTCTGTATTACAACTCTGGTATAGCCTATCAAATGATGGGAGAGATAGGGAGTGCAAAAATGATGATGTTGGCCGCGGCGAAATATCCTGAAACAAGGGAGATTGCGCTACAATCTTTGGAGCAAATAAACGCATTACTCCCATTCAAAATGGCTATAATTCCTCGATATCCATGGCAAAAAGCCTATGATTACCTGGTCGATGAAATGGGCTTGAAGGCTCTGATTTGGGTGGGAGCATTCTCTCTGTATATGACAGTAGGTGGATTTTTATGGTTACTGTTTTCGGATTCCAGAAGAAAGCCAATGATGTTAACTGCCGTCTCCACGATTCTATTCTTGTCAATTGTTGCAATTCTCAGCATCCGCCACGTTGAAGGGAATCGCTTCTCAACCGGGGTCGTCACGGTCAATTCCGTTACTCTGACAGAAGATCCGGATCTTGAACTTGAATCCACCAATATCGCTTATGAAGGGACTGTATTCAGAGCGGATTTGAGAGAAAGTCGCCCTGAAGAAGGGTGGTATTTTGTGACGCTCCAAAATGGAGCCCGGGGATGGCTTATGGAAAATAGTTTTAAGACCGTACCTTTTTGAGGAGAAGTATCAGCAAATTCTTCTTGAGAGTATTCTGGCTTCGGATATAACGTACAGGATTTTACCTCATCACATCTAGCCCCAACTTAACACGTTCAATTATTGCCATGGAACAGGTTCTTTCCACTTTACGTCAACAACAACCTAAACATCTGGAAACCCTGCTTGAACTTCTTCGGATGCCAAGTGTAAGTACCGATCCCTCTCGTAAAGGGGATGTACAGGTAACAGCTGAATATTTGAAACGTCATCTCGAACAAATCGGCCTGGAACAGGTGACACTGCATGCAACAAAAGGGCACCCGATTGTAACTGCAGAATTTTGCCATCAGCCGGAAAAACCGACAGTTCTGATTTATGGACACTACGATGTGCAGCCGTCCGATCCGGATCACGAATGGATTACACCGGCATTTGAACCCGATATTCGTGAAGGACGGATTTATGCTCGAGGATCCAGCGATGATAAAGGGCAGTTTTTCACTCATATTTGTGCGCTCGAGGCCTATTTTGCAAGCGGTACAGAGCTTCCGGTCAATGTGAAGGTGCTGCTCGAGGGTGAAGAAGAGATCGGATCCCCAAATTTAGCTCCGTTCCTTGAGGCGCATCGTGACTGGGCTTCCTGCGACATGGTGTTGGTCTCCGATACCTCGATGTATGGCGAGGATCAGCCCTCCATCACCGTTGGGTTACGTGGCCTGGCCTACATGGAAATCTTTGTGAAAAGTCCGAATCGCGATCTTCACTCCGGCGTGTTTGGCGGTGCGGTTCCAAACCCGGCCAATGTCCTGGCTGAAATCATTTCGAAATTGCGCACTCCAGATGGAAAGATTCAAATTCCAGGATTCTATGATGATGTGTTAGAGTTAACAGCGGATGAAAAAGCTGCCGTAGATGCTCTTCCATTTGATACTAAAGAATATAAGAAGGCGATCGACATCAAAGGATTTACCGGCGAAATGGAGTATTCCGTTTTGGAACGGGTTTCCTCCCGCCCGACTCTGGATGTGAACGGACTGTGGAGTGGATATCAGGGCGAAGGGGCTAAAACGGTACTCCCTGCAAAGGCTGGTGCTAAAGTGAGCATGCGACTGGTCCCGAATCAGGATCCGAATAAAATCGCAGCTCTCTTTATAAATTATGTGAAGCAGATTGCACCAGAAAATGTAGAAGTGGAAGTTCGCGAACATCACGGCGGGTGGCCGGTCGTTATCGATCTGAACTTTGAAGGAATTCAGGCAGCGGCGCGGGCATTTGAAAAGGTCTACGGCAAAGAGGCCTACTTTACGCGAGAAGGTGGCTCCATTCCTATCATCGCTGACTTTAAGCGAATCTTAGGTGCCGATTCCGTTTTGATGGGATTTGGCTTGACGAAAGATGGATTACACTCTCCTAACGAAAGTTTCTCCATTCGTGATTTTCATAGAGGAGCTGAAGTGTCCGCAACGTTTTTGGGACTGCTGGCGGAGGTGTGAATTACTCGTATCGAATCTGAGACATCGTCTCAAAGTCGTAAAGTGTGAGGCGGCGCAGATTGTAAACACCCAACCAGTAGTTTCTCAACGCCTGAATAAACCCTCTACTTGCACTGTCCCGCTCATTTTGAGCAATCAAGAGGTTGGTAATATCAATACGGCCGATCAAGTAGCGATTCCGGGCTACATCGTAACGGCGCGCCGCGATTTCATCTGAGATTTGCGCCAATTCCACTTGTTGGCGTAATTGCAAAAACTCATTTACCGTATTCTCTATCGCCAGTTCAAACTGTGCCTGATTGTAGGCGATATCATCGGCTACTTGCTGCTGCACATTTCTCGCCGAATTGATCTCTGCACGGCTTTGACCCCAGTTAAAAATCGGAACCTGGAAGCTGAGGGTCATAAATTGCTGATCCAAAGGATTGGAATAAACATCCTTGAAATCCTCTGCGGTCTGATTAAATCCTAAATTGGCTTGGATGTTCGCATTGAAGCGGTTTGAGCGAATCGCTTGTTCAAGATTCTGACGTGCCAGAATTTCCTGAAGCATATTGTTCAGGGATGTGCTATTATTTTCACGTGCCATTTCCTGAGCCAACTCCGTCGAGACTTGAAGCTCGGGAAAACGAGCCGGAACCTGGACATCAAAATCCGCATCGGCATCCAGTCCTAACAAGAGGCGAAACCCTTTTAATTGCTCATCATAATTCAATTCTGCAGCGGTCAAAGAAGCCTCTGCATTTCGGAATGCCAATTCACTCTGGAGCAGATCGTTCTCGGCAATCGACCCTAAATTATATCGCCCCAGCGAAATGTTATAAATGGAATCATTCACGGTGACATTCAGCTGCGCAATATCCAGGTTCACTTTGGCAAGTAATACATCAAAATAGCGCTGAGTAACCGTAAAGGAGAGGTTCTCGAGATCTTCCACATACTTTTTCTCCGCAATGGTGAGACGAAGTGGTTCAGTGCGATTCCGCCATTTGAGGAAATTAAACTGGAAAACAGGCTGTCGAAGGCTCAAAACCAAAGGTGTAGAGCTCCAGAGATAGGTATTCTCACCACTAAAAATTCCCAAACGTGAAATTCCACTGCTTACGGAAAGAGAACCCCCTGTCCAGAGGATGTTCTGATTAATTTGCATATCCAGTGAGGCGTCCGACTGGTTGGTTGAAATAAATTGAATATCCCCGGTTTCCGTGAGACGTCGGGATAACGTGCGCCGGTAATTTGGTGCATCCCCACTCAGGGAAAGTTCCGGCAACAGATCCGCACGAAAGGATTTATATCGCCATTGACTGGCGATGAGCGAATATCGAGCCGATCGCGACAAAGGGCTTTGCTCTTTGGCAAGCTGTATCGTCTCTTCGAGAGAAAAAAGAGTTGAACGGGAGCCTGTTGATGCTGGTGCAGACTGAACCGAATTCTCTGAGGAACCGGCTCCTTCCTGAGCCGATGCCGTGGTGGTGATCATACCACCAACCATTACCATGATCAGTAGTAGTCGAAAAAACACAGGCTTTAAGCAGGGATCGTGCATAATCTTCCGGTTAATCTGTTTTTCGTTCGCCATTACTCGTATCGCAAGGCATGAACAGGGTCTTGTTCGGCGGCGCGTTTAGCGGGGATATATCCAAATACGACACCAATCAGACTTGCCACGCCAAATGACAATAAAATGGATGCTCCGCTGACAATGGTGGAAATATCCGCCACCCACTCAATCACCACGCTAAAAATGATGCCCAGTAAAATCCCGACAAATCCACCGGTAAAACTAATGGCAAGAGCCTCTGTCAGAAACTGAAACTGGATGTCTTTCTCATGAGCTCCTACAGCTCTACGTACGCCGATTTCGCGATACCGCTCAATGACCGAAGCCAACATAATATTCATGATTCCGATCCCGCCTACAATCAGAGAGATGGAGGCAATAGATGCCAACACAATATTGAAAATGTTTTTGGTGCGTTGCTCCTGCTCAAGAAGCACTTCCGGGACAATGATTTCAAAATCGATAACATCATTATGCCGACGCTGTAGCATTCGCGCAATGATTTCTGAGACGACTACACTATAGGAATTATCCGATACACGGACGATAATTCGATCCAGTTCGTTGGTATTGCCATCTCCTCGATCCACACCTGTTGAAGTTGAGGTAGATGTTTGAGTA
>JAURMN010000130.1 GCA_030830725.1 Balneolales bacterium
CGCTTTCGCTTTGTTTGAGTTGCAAGGCGTGTAAGAGTGAGTGTCCGGCCAACGTAGATATGGCCCGAATGAAAGCCGAGTATCAGAATGCGAAGCATCGGCGGGAAGGTATTCCGTTTGCCAAGAAATTTTTTGGACGTCCGGAGCAATTTTATGGTCTTGCAACGGCGATACCTGGATTTGCCAATGCGATCGCAGGCACGGCACTTTCTAAGACTCTCTTAAAATCGTTGGCTGGGGTGGACCCATCGCGACCACTGCCCAAGTTTGCGTCGGAATCCTTTTTGAGTTGGGTTCGCAAACATCATCCTGATGCAATACAAGTGGAACCTCCAAAGGGTTTTGAGCAAAGCAGCAAAAATTCACCCGCCGTACTGCTGGCCGTGGATCTTTTCAGCAATGTCCATCAACCTGATAGTCTAAAAGCCGCATTTTCGGTGGCGCAAAAACTCGGAGCCACAGTTTATGTGCTACCTGAGGTGCTAGACAGTGGGCGTACTCGTCTTTCTCAAGGCCTTTTAGATGAGATGCCCGAACTGGTGCAAGAAGTTTTGGAACGTACACACCCATTTATGGAAGCTGGGGTGGAACTCGTTGGCCTGGAGCCCTCAGAGGTACTCACATTTCGGGATGAGTTTTTAGATCTGTGTGAAGAGTCGCAATTACCAGCGGCTCGCTTATTGGCTGAGCGATCATTTTTGGTTGAGGAATGGGTTCTAACAGTGCTGGATTCGCCCTCTGACCAAAGCTCTGAAAAAGCCTCAACTGTACGACCACTAGTCAAGCTAAATGGTAACGGAGCTCTTGCGGTTCATGGCCATTGCCATGCCAAAGCACTGGGCGTAGCATCTGCTCAGACCAAGGCATTACAAAAAGTCGGGTATGACCCCCAACAGATTCCGGCCGGTTGTTGCGGCATGGCGGGGAGCTTTGGATACGAACTGAAGAGTTCACAAGTCTCGAAAGATATCGCCAATCTCCGCTTGCTCCCCTGGATTGTTGAAAAAAAACCGGAACGTGTTGTAGCTCATGGATTTTCGTGCCGACATCAAATTGAAGATCTAGCACATTTGCCAGTAAGCCATCCGGCCGTGTTACTGGACCAGGCGATTCTAGTGTGATTACAATTTTAATTTATTATTATCGGTAGACGTTTAAAGTATTTTTTTAAACTATCTCAATCCTCAAAAACATAATCTACTAACCATGAACAAAAAACTTAGATCACTCCTAGCGCTCTTCATTTTCCCGCTTTTACTATCTGGATGTTCCGCAATTTTACCCGTGACTGCCACTTCAAATGAATTGGGATCAAAAACAGGTACTGCCGAAGGTACATGTTATTTCTCCGTTCTTTGTATTGATGTAGATGCTAGTATTCAGGCAGCTGCAAAAAATGGTGGTATTACCAAAATTAGTACTGTTGATTTACAAACAACAAACGTGCTTGGAATTATTGTTACATACAAAACAATAGTTACCGGCGAGTAATCCAATTCTGATCATTCTATAAAAGAGCTATTGAGTTACATTGTGATTCAATGGCTCTTTTATTTTATCTGTTTGACTCTATCATTTCGCGCGCACTCTTCATCGTACTTTCCGTAACATCCGTACCGCTCATCAAGCGCGCTACAGCCACCACATGTTCCTCCTCGTTCAACGAGGATATTCTTGTCACGGTGCGATCGGATTCCTCCCGTTTTTCGACCCGATAATGTTGATGCGCTTGGCTGGCAATTTGAGGTTGATGGGTGATGGCGATAATTTGACAATGAACGGATAAGGCCCGCATTACTTTCCCCACCATTTCCGAAACTGACCCACTGATCCCGGTGTCAATTTCATCAAAAATCATAACCGGAAGCGACTCTTCTGATGCCATAATCGACTTGAGCGCGAGCATTACCCGACTGATTTCCCCTCCAGAGGCAATTTTGCTAAGCGGTTTTGGGGTTTCTCCTTTATTCGTCGAGATTAAAAAGCGCACATTGTCTGCTCCGTGAGGCTCGCAGGCAATACCCGATCCCCCCACATCAATCCAACCTACTGCATCCTCCAGCCACTCCACCTGCACTTCAAACGCCCCATGAGGAATACCCAACTGCGCCAATCGCTTCACAATCTGTGCCGAAAACAACGTTCCTTGCCTCATCCGCGCCTCATGCAACGCCACCGCCGCATCCCGTAATACCCGCGTTTTCTCCACAATCAACGCCTCTAATTGCTCGCCCCGCGAATCGCTCGCCATCGCCGCATCCAACTCCTGCTTCAAAAACTCCTCATACTCCATGAGCTCGCTTTGCGTCCGTATATACTTTTTCTGTAACCGCTGCAATTCTGCCTGCCGACGTCGCAAAAACTCCAATCGCTGCGGATCAAACTCCACCTGATCCCGATAATTCTCCGCAAATGAGACAATATCCTCCAGCGTAATCTTCGCCGATTTCATCTCCGTGACATACTCTTCAAATCGCGGTTCTATATCCGCCAAATCCTCTAATAAGCCTCTCATTTTGCCCAACAATTCCAGCAACCCACCATCCTCACTCGTCCCAATCGCCGAAATCATCCCCGCCTTCATCTGCAAATCCTCAGCGTTATCCAACAACCTCATTTCAGCCTGCATCTCCTCCTCTTCCCCTTCAACGAGCTTCGCCTCCGACAACTCCTTGAGCTGAAATCGATACAACTCACTCTTCTCCTTGAGCTGCGCCTCCCGTTTCCGTACCGCCGCCAACTCCCGCTTCAACGTCGAAAGCTCCTCAAACGCCTCCACATACGCCGTCTTCTCCCCCCGCACCGCCTTAAACCGATCCACCACCTCCCGGTGCTCTTCTTCTCTTAGCAATAGCTGATGCTCATGTTGCCCATGTAGATCCACTAGCAGATCCCCGACTTTTTTCAAGAGTTGGACTGGCACAGGTGTATCGTTGATGAAAGCCCGGCTGCCTGCCGCACGAATCTCCCTGCGCAAGATCAACTCAGACCGAACCTCGATCTCTGCCTCTCGCAACAGTTCCTCTACCACCGCATGCTCTCCCGTCCAAAGAATCGCCTCCGCAATCGCCTTGTCGGCTCCTTGGCGAATTAGGTCGGTGTCTGCGCGCTCACCCAAAATCATGTTTAACGCACCGAGAATAATCGATTTTCCGGCGCCGGTTTCACCCGTAAGAATGCTCAGCCCCTCAGAGAAAGAGACGCTCAGCTTATCGATGAGAGCAAAGTTTTGAATGTGGAGTTCGCGGATCATATGCGCAATGATACCAACATCTGGACAAAATTAGGAGAGGGTATAGGATTCATTCCCGGTAACCCCCTCATACAACATCCTCTATAAGCGTCGCCAACCGAAAATCTTACATGAATTAAAAATAGTCCAAATCTTAAACCTGAACTAGAATGCAGGGATAAACTCACGAACCCCAATGTAAAGATGATGTAGGTTCAAGATCTACTGGGAAAAGAGTCTAGTTTCGTTCGAAACGCCCCGAAACTTGGCCCGAAATTTGGTATACTTAACACGCTGAGGAGATGCAGCCAAAACACAGAGTCCCTATTCAATTTCATCGCGAAACTCCCGTGCAAGCAGAATACTTTTTTGAGGTCCCTGAAGGACAATTCACGGACGTGCGACTTGACGTTTACATCACGGGATTTGTGCAGAATGCCACCCGGAGTAAAGTTCAAAAGGCGATCAAGGAGGGGCATGTAGTGGTAAACGGAGCGTTTGAGAAGGCGTCGTACGTGGTTCAACCAGGCGACAGGATCGAGATCAGCCTCCCCAAACCGCCGCCAGAAGAAGCGCGTCCCGAAGAGATGAATCTTCATATTATATATGAAGATGATTCCCTCCTTGTGGTGAATAAACCGGCCGGATTGGTGGTGCATCCTGCGTTTGGAAATTGGCAGGGGACGCTAGTGAATGGGTTGCTTCATTATACGCAATCGCAGTTGTCAAAGGTGGAAGACGAGACGATCCGACCCGGTATTGTGCATCGTATCGACAAGGATACAAGCGGACTGTTGGTGGTGGCCAAGACGGAGGAGGCGCATGCTGCCCTTTCGAAACAATTTCAGGAAAAGACAGTTGAACGCACCTATAATGCCATTGTGTGGGGAATTACGGAAGAACATGGAACGGTGACGGGAGATATTGCCCGGTCGCGTTCAGACAGGAAAATTATGACGGTGGTAGCCGAGGGTGAAGGCAAGCACGCCGTGACGCACTACAACCGTCGGGAGGTATTTGATCATTTGTCATTGCTTGATATTCATCTGGAAACCGGACGAACGCATCAAATCCGGGTCCATATGGCACATATCGGGCATCCGTTGTTTGGGGATCGAGTATATGGAGGGGATAAGGTGTGTTACGGACCCAATGCAGGGAAAAGAAAGCAGCTTTTTCGGAATTTGTTTGAAACCCTGCCTCGTCAGGCGCTGCATGCACGGACATTAGGCTTTGTGCATCCGGGTTCGGGGCAGATGATGCGCTTTGACTCAGAGTTACCGTACGATTTGCAACAGGTACTCGATAAATTGCGACGGACGTTTCCATCGATGACTGAGGATGAAAGGTAAATTTGAACCCAATGACTACCATGCAGGACAATACAAAACAGATCAGAATTGCCGTAGAGTTAGACAAAGAGCATGTTCCCTCTGAAATCCGTTGGAGTGCGGATGACTTGCAGGGAATGGATCAGGCTATTTGTAAGGCCATGTTTTTGGCACTTTGGGATCACAGTCGAAAAGACACGCTTAAACTCGACCTTTGGACGCGGGATATGACGGTGGATGAGATGAAAATCTTTTTTCATCAGACGCTTGTATCCATGGCCGATTCGTTGGAAAAAGCTATCCAGGATGATCGAATAACAGGAGATATGCGTGATTTTTGTGAGTACTTTGCGGAAAAGATGGAGATCAAACAGGGGTGATGCGAATTCTGTATATTTCGACATACGAAACTCGCTGTCACGGAAGTATTTTAGAAAACAGCATAAAAATGAAGGTTTACACAACATAGATGAACGTCCAAGCGTATGGATTCTAAATCATTAGATTTTGAACAGCCGATCATTGAACTCGAGAAAAAAATCGAGGAGTTAAATGCATTGGCTGTAGAAAATGAGATTCTTGCCCCTGAAATTGAAAAGCTTCGCAAAAAGGCAGATGAGTTGAGAAAATCTATTTTTTCAAACCTGACCCGTTGGCAGAAAGTACAATTGGCCCGTCATCCCGACCGGCCCTATACACTCGATTATATTGACCTGATTTGTGATGACTTTCAGGAGCTTCATGGAGATCGCGCATTCGGAGATGATAAAGCGATTGTGGGCGGACTTGCCACTCTTGGAGGGCAGAGCATTGTGATAATCGGTCATCAAAAGGGACGTGATACGAAATCGAGACAATATCGGAATTTTGGAATGGCTAACCCGGAAGGGTATCGTAAGGCCTATCGATTGATGGAAATGGCTGAAAAATTTTCCTTACCGGTGGTGACACTCCTCGATACACCGGGCGCGTTTCCGGGTCTAGAAGCTGAAGAGCGTGGTCAGGCTGAAGCCATTGCCCGAAATCTGAAATTGATGGCAACCCTGAAAGTGCCCATAATTACCGTTGTGATTGGTGAGGGAGCTTCTGGCGGGGCGATTGGGATTGGAATGGGGAACGAAGTCTATATGATGGAAAACACCTGGTATTCGGTAATTTCCCCGGAAAGTTGTTCATCTATTTTATGGAAAACGTGGGATTACAAAGAGCAGGCCGCTTCGGCTCTCAAACTTACGGCACCTGATCTTTTGGAACTCGGGATTATTGACGGGGTAATCGAAGAGCCCTTGGGTGGTGCACATCGTGATCCTGAAGCGGCTTCAGCTGTATTGAAAAAGCAGATTTCGGAAAGTCTCACCCGCCTGATGAAAATGAAACCTGAGGCCCTTGTAAATCAACGGATTGAGAAATATGCCTCCATGGGAGCCTGGACGGTTGCCTAAACCCTTGTTTCATGACCTCCCGTCCAGATACTTTGCCCTTGATTTCGTTTGATGCTTTTATCCGAAGCCGCTACAGTGAAACGGACCAGATGGGATACGTCTATTATGGACGATATTTTGAATTTTTTGAGCAGGCTCGGACGGAGATGCTTCGGGCTATGGGGCTCCCTTACTCGCATATGGAGGCGGAAGGTGTGATGTTGCCTGTAATTCGGGCTGAAATCCAATATCATCATCCGATTTATTATGACGAATTGATGACGGTGCGTGTTCAGGTGTTTGAAGAGCCAGTGTCCAGAATACGTACGTTTTACGAGGTGTTTTCGGAGCGAAACTCAGATAAAGCGGCGGTGACGGGGTTTGTGGAGCTCTGTTTTCTGGATCGCGAGACCCGTCGGCCCGTTCGGGCGCCGGAGGTATTTTTGCGAGCCGTACAAGAACGATAGGCTGGTAAGGTTAGGTGGAGATGATGAGTTCTCGTTTTTCATTGCGATTTGGATGGTATGTTCCGTTGTTGCTGATCCTGTCCGTATTGTGGGTTTTGTCACTGGGTCCAGGATTAGTGGATCCATCGCCATATGCGCCCTACAGAATCTATTTCCCACCCGCCTCGCATGAGATTACGGCAGAAACCGATTCCCTGAAACAGATGGCGATTTTCTCCGTAGAACAGACACGCAGATATAACTGGAATTACCAGTTATTCTCGGCTTTGTGTCATTCAAAACCAGAGCGGTCGATTTTTTTGAATGGAGTTCAGATGCCGGTAAACTCCAGATGCAGCGGGATATTTAGTGGCCTTCTTGTTGGAATCGTGCTCATACCCTTGTTTGGGCATCGATTTTATCGAAAAAAATGGGTGGTATCCCTTTTGGGGTTGATGGTTATATTTCAAATTATCGATGTAATCGGAAACAGTTTGGAATGGTGGATGAACTCTACCGCCTCACGATGGGTGATTGGATTTCCACTTGGCCTGTTTATCATAGTAACTCTTACCGATCTGTTTGTTTGCCTTCGATCCAAAGATGGGTAAACTTTAGAAACGGAAGGCTCATCAATAACTCAACACAAACGACCATGACAAATGTAGAGATAGATACCCCGAATTCAGAGTCCAGTTGGACATCTGTGTTACTTATCGGAGGTTTGTTTGGGATTATCGCGTCCATTTTGGGATTGATTTCCGGATATATCCAAATTTCTCAGGAACCCTCGGGCAGTCTGTTCGGACCGGCAGCGTTCACAGGAATACTGGTCTGTCTGATCACCGCCCTTACCGGCCTGGTTGCAGTGTGGCATTACACCAAAGAGGTAACGCGGGAAATTTCTTATGGGCAGGGAGCCTTGATTGGAGCTCTTTCGGCTGTTGTGGTAACGCTGATCAGTCTAACGCTGA
>JAURMN010000131.1 GCA_030830725.1 Balneolales bacterium
ATCATGATCGAACTGCTTCCTCCCGATCCAGATCCCCCTGAAACATCATCAGAGGTGACAACCGCCCGATTTCCATATCGCAACAATACCGTAGTGGCCGGAACATAAATATCCATGTTAAAGTCACGTATCCCCAGATTTTCGATCTGACTCCCGGAGATATTTTTTTCTTTAAGTACCCCTACCACTCGAAACCAGACTTTCCCCGCCTTGATATACTGTCCAATTGGATTTTGACCCGGGAAAAACTTTGCGCGAATTCCCGATCCGACAATGGCCACTGGTTGTGAATATTCTATTTGATCTGGGCTGAATTGTTCCCCTAATTCAAAATCAGACTGATTAATTGTAAAATAATCTGGCCCGACACCGATAATTTTTCCAGTGCGCATCCGCCCGGAGCGAATAATCTGAGTATCATAAATAATTTCGGGGGTTCCGTTTTCAACATAAGGAACGGTGCTCACTATGCTTTCCAAATCCAACAGGGTCAGGCCAGGGCTGAATCGCCTCTGACTTTGTGTCTGGGAGGTACCTTCTTCCACCTCGCCCTCTTTTTGCTCAACAATTGGTTGGATAATTATGTTATTAGTACCGAGAAGTTGCATCTGGTCTAAGACCTCCTCCTGCGCCCCCCGTCCAATGGCCAGCATGGCAATCACAGAGGCGACTCCAAAAATGATTCCCAACGAGGTGAGAAAGGAGCGTAACTTATTCTGTAAGATAGCCTCAAGGGCAATATCCAGATTGTATGTCAGCTTTTGAAGCATGGGAGATTGTTTGGGGGGTAAAATCGCCGAGTAGTGATTCGACTAGGATGGCTGTTGAATGATTCGAATTTCTCCAGAGGTTCCTGCTCCCTGCTGTCTACCCTGAGCACCCCCTTGTCCGCCACGCTGACCACCCTGTATACCTGACTGGCCACCTGGCCCTCCCTGACCGCCTTGCTGCCCGCCCATGCGCTGACGAAATACATTACGAAGCGAATCTCGTTGCTCCTGCGTCATATTACTGAAATCAAAATTCATACGCATTTGCCCACCTTGAGGACGCTGGGATGCGGCTTCCTGAGCGCGTTGGATACGTTCGGCTTCCAGTCGTTTACGCTCCTCTTCTTCCTTGCGATATTTCTCCAGAATTTCGTCTGAAAGTGGGGTCAACTGGATTTGCTGCGTAGGTATCGACATGAGCAGACGATCACCAAATTCAACACCTTCACGGATTACAACATCATTCTCATTAAAGGATCCCAAAATTACCTGTTGCTTAACCAATCCGAGCGGAGAGTCCTTGTAAACTACTTTTGTAGAATCAGATTCAAATACCGTCTCGAGCGGGGCATAGATCACGTTGTCGAATTTTTCAACAGAAATTTGGTTCGAGGTCGTCATGGATGGGCGTAATGTGGAATCAGATTCATTCATCACAATGACTACTTCAAACACTTTTGAATCGGAGTTTTGTCGCTGTTCTCCGATGTTGGCCACAGAAGTCACCACTCCCGTCAGACGCTTTTCCGGAATCGCATCTAAGCCAATCGCTACAGTCTGTCCAACTTTGACCTTTTGAATATCTACTTCGTTGATATACGTCAGGGATTCCATTACCGAGAAATCAGGGAGTTCGGCAATGACTGGATCAAAGGCACTCACGTTGCTTCCGACCGTTACTTTCTGACCTCCAAAGGAGCGTGCATAGATCACCATACCGTTTTCCGGAGCATAGATCGTAAACTCATTCAACAGATTGCGCACACGTTCATAGTCACGTTGCTCTTCAATTAATTCGGTTTCGAGTTCACGAATTCGAGCTTCCTGCTGTTTTACACGAGTCACATAATTCTCTTTCTCCTGCAGGAGCTGTCGCCGAGTCTGTTCGAGCTGAATCTGAGCCTGGCGCTGCACGGAGGGAGACTCATAAGCGGATTGTTCTACAGCCAATTCTCTTTCTTCCAACTGATATTCAAGGGCTTCTAAATTAAAGCGCGCCTGTGAAAGGGTAAGAGAACTGTCCAATTTGGCCTGTTCAAATTGAGATTCAGCCTGTTGTACCTGAAGTTGAGCATCCTGCATACGCGTTGTGATCTCAGAGCGATCTAATTCGGCCACAAAATCACCTTTTTGAACGATGGTTCCTTCCGGAACAAGATTTTGAATGCCTAATTGAAAAATTCGGATATCCCGTGCATTTCTTGGGCCCAAGATTTTAGTGGAGTTCTTAGCTCTCAATTCTCCGGTGGTTGTTACAATCACCTCGAATGGGCCCTCTTGTACCGTGGCGAAAATTTCACTGCTATTCTCTGATTCGCCACCGAAAACTCCCCACACCAATAAGATAGCTAAGACGGCACCGACGGGAAGGCTGTATTTTTTAAAATTATTCATAGATAAACAGGTTGTTTCAGATCCGAGTGAAAATACGTATGGTTCAAGATTTTATTCTATTTGTTGAATCTTTTTACATCTGCACAAAGGAGATCCTTGAATCACTCTCAGGTGAATCTGAAGGTTCCGGGCTTCTCGCAGGTGAGCAAAGGGAAGCAGCACGATGCTTTAGGCAAACTCATCCTATGTTAGACGTTGAAAGTGCGATCCTCTTGTGGGATCCATACGAAGTGCAGTGAATAGCAATCTCTCGTTCGCTTCAGAAAGCTTAGTCCTCTTTAAACGGGATTTCCCGTTTTTAAATCAAAGGACAAAAATGGTGATGACTCGTGAATAATTCGTTTTGGTTCGTTATGCTCATCCATAACTACGGTTGTAGGGACATGTTCACGGGCCTCTTCTGGGGTCATCTGAGCATAACTAATCACAATGATCCGATCCCCAATCTGGGTCAATCTGGCGGCCGCGCCATTCATACAACATACTCGACTGCCTCTTTCCCCTTTGATGGTGTAGGTTTCCAACCGGCTTCCGTTGGTGATATTCACAACCTGGACTTTCTCGTAGGGTAGAATTCCAGCGAGCTCCAATAACTCTTCATCAATAGTGATGGACCCTTCATACATCAGGTCGGCCTGCGTGACCGCCATTTGATGAAGTTTGGATTTAAATAGTGTCAGATTCATAATGCATTAAGATAAGACAATATTATCAATCAATCTCGTTGACCCCAACCAAGTGGCGCCGGCAACCAAAAGGCCTTCAAGGGTCAGTTGATTCCCCTGATGATCCCCACTTTGATAGTCTGCTTCTGCAAAACGATTCCACTGCCCCTCTTGAACATCTAAAATCGCGTGCAACGTTTCCTTGCGGTATACATTGAGATAGTCGATTTGAAATCCGGCTTGTGTGAGCATATCTCGCTGTTGCTGGATTACTTCTGAAAGAGAATCCGTTGTAACAATTTTCACGGTCAATGCTGCACGTATTTGCAGAAGAGCGGTATAGAGTAAAGGAGCTATAACTCTTTCTTCCGGAGTCAAATATCGATTTCGACTGCTCATTGCCAGTCCATCGGATTCGCGTACGGTTGGAACCATTCGCATATCCAGAGGAAAGTTCAACTCACGGACCATTCGCTCCAAAATGACATATTGCTGAATATCTTTCTGGCCAAACCAAGCTAGATCGGGTTCTACGATGTGAAAGAGTTTACTCACCACTTGACAGACGCCTTCAAAATGTCCAGGACGAGAAGCTCCGCACATTTGCTCATTGAGACGGCCAACATGAAACGAAATCTGCATATCGGATGGATACATGATGCCAGGAGAAGGCATAAAAACCGCTTTAACGCCCGCCTGCCGGCATTTTTCTAAATCACCTTCCGGATCACGCGGATAGCGATCCAAGTCTTCACCTATTCCAAATTGGGTAGGATTTACAAAAATCGACACTATCACCTCGGCTTCTTGACTAGCTGTATGAATTAGCTGAAGGTGACCGTCATGCAGAGCTCCCATGGTAGGCACAAAGCCAACAGGTTTCTGGCTTTTGGTAAGCGTTGTACGAACTTCACGCATCTTCTCAATCGAGGTGCAGAGTTCCATAAGAAGGGATTAGGATGTGTGACGGAGGGTTCGAAATACCGTTACTCGTAATGCATGAAGAAAACGTCCGGAGGTAAACTCGTCAAAATGTTCGATCTGCCGGGAAATTCTCTAGGAGTTGTTTCACGCGATTAAGGAAGGCTCCACCGTGTGCGCCGTCAATAATGCGGTGATCATAACTCATGGAAAGATACATCATGTGTCGAATGGCAATGACATCTCCCAGTTCAGACTCTACGACCACCGGTCTTTTTTCAATGACCCCGGTTCCAATAATGGCAACTTGAGGCTGGTTGATAATTGGTGTGCCCATTAGGTTCCCAACACTGCCATAGTTGGTCAGTGTAATGGTTCCGCCGACCAAGTCATCAGGACTAAGCGTCTTGCTGCGGGCTTTTCCAGCCAATTCCTGAATCGATAACGCCAGTCCCGCCAGATTTTTTTCCTGGGCACGTTTAATCACCGGCACAATCAAACCGCCTTGTCCGCCTTCGCCCAGAGCCACTGCAAGACCGAAGTTGATATCTTTCTTCACATGAATCTCATCCCCTTCTACCGAACTGTTCAGTAGAGGAAACTCACGAATGGCCTGAATAATCGCCTCTACAAATAGTGGAGTAAAGGTGAGCTTCGATCCGGTTTGTTGCTCAAATTTGGTTTTATTGGCCTCTCTCCATCTTACCAGTCCTGTAACATCCACGTCGGCGAAGGTCGTGACATGAGCAGACGTCTGCTTAGATTTCACCATGTGATCGGCAATAAGCTTGCGCATACGATCCATTTTGATAATCTCCACGCTCTGTTGTGGAGCGGAAACGGAAAGCTCTCCTGCGCGAATAGCCCCTGAAGTAGCTCCGGATGCAACCGGTGCAGGAGTCCCTGGACGTGACAACCCTGATGACGGGGTTTGGGTAGAAGCGGCAACAGATAGTGCGGCCTGCGTGCCGGTTTGAGGTGGACGTACCGTGAGGAATTTGAGAAGATCTTCTTTCGTAAGGCGACCCTGCTGTCCGGATCCCGGAATCCGATCCAGTGTCTGTACGGGAATACCTTCTTTTTCAGCAATAGATCGAACCAATGGAGAGTAAAAACGTCCAGACTCGCCCACACGTGGTACAGAAGAATCCCCTTCCGTAGAAGGTGTCGGTGTTTGTGCCGGTGCGACAACCTCTGGCGTTTCCGGAGCCGGAGTAACCTGAACCGCAGTAGTTGGAGCTGTTGCCTCAGTCGTTGCTGCCGGAGTCGTTTGAACCACAGTACCATCATCCTTTGCAATCACGGCTATCACCTGCCCAACTTCCGCCGTATCTCCAGCCTGTGCACGAATTTCAACCAGGATCCCGGCTTCTGGAGAAGGAACTTCGGTATCTACCTTGTCGGTAGCGATTTCTAAAAGTGTTTCGTCAATTTCAACACGATCCCCGATCGTTTTGGCCCACTCAATAATGGTACCCTCCATCACCGATTCACCCATCTGGGGCATTACGATATCCACAGTTTGACCGGACCCGGTCGCAGGAACCGTCGCTGCAGTAGGTGCAGGAACTGTAGCCACCGGTGTTGACTCAACCTCCGTCACAGGAGCTGTTTCCTGAACCGGCGCAACTGGCGCTTCTACCACAGGCGCAGGCTCGACGGCAGGAGCAGGAGCCGAAGCCACAGGGACCGAAACTGCCGCCACATCCGTCTCAATCACAGCAATTGGGTGCCCTACCTCAATGGTATCTCCCTCTTTGGCCAACACTTCCACCAAAATACCGGCCACAGGCGATGGCACTTCGGTATCTACCTTGTCGGTAGCAATCTCCAATAGGGTCTCATCGACTTCAATCTTGTCGCCAATTTTTTTGGTCCATTCTATGACAGTTCCCTCCATCACAGATTCGCCCATTTGGGGCATCACAACGTCAACTTTAGCCATCGTACGGGGTCGCTCTTTATAAGGTGAACATACAATCTTTAAATTTCTCACTATTTAGGCTTATATCAAAGAATAAAGAACAAACATTAGGGTAGCACTAAGGCTCCCAAACCCCTGCACGCACCCACTCCTGCTCCATCCGCATTTTCTAAACTATTTTTTCTATTTTCGAATACTGTCCCCCATGTCCGATATCGTCCTTCTTCCACCCCGCATCTTCTCTATGAGATTGTTCAAATCCTTTCTTTACCTACTGGGACTTTCCTGGTTCACTACCCTCTTTTTACCCTGGTGGTCATTAGTTTTACCTGCGTTGTTTATAGGGGCTTGGAAAATGGATAACCCCTGGAAAGGAGTTGGAATTGGGTTTTTGGCAACAGCTTCTGCCTGGTGGGCACAAGCTTGGATCACCTCCTTTCAAAATGAGGATCTTCTCTCTTCACGTCTTTCACTATTATTGTTCGGAGTAGAAGTTCCCGGACTGTTCATTTTGGCTACCGGACTGGTTTCGGGTGGGATCGGAGCCCTGGGCGTCTTAACCGGTATTCACTTTCGAAAACTACTTTCCTCTTAAAATGGGTTTCCGTATATTTGAGTTTATGAATCAGTCACAGTCACCGTCTCCATTGAGCGGTCCATTTCTTGGAAATCTTTTTTCGTCCGACGCGGGTGCCGTAGTCGGATTTTTTTTGTCTGTGAGTCCGTTCACTCCACTTCTGAACGCTACTGAGTCTACCTCAATTTCTACCCATACCCATCCTTATCAAAACGAACTGAATCGATGAGCAATCAACGAAAGCCTGCTACCCTCGCCCTTGAAGACGGGATTGTTGTCCACGGTTTTTCAATTGGCGCTGAGGGAACAGTCGGGGGAGAACTCTGCTTTAATACCAGCATGACCGGATATCAGGAAATCTTTACAGATCCCAGTTATTATGGTCAGTTAATGATGATGACCTATCCCCATATCGGGAATTACGGGACTACAACAGGCGATGACGAGGCACCTAAGGTGATGATTTCCGGGTTAATTGTCCGATCGTTTTCTCAGGAGTACAGCAACTTGAATGCGGATGGGGGGCTTCAGGAGTATATGATTAAAAACCATCTGGTGGGGATCACAGGAGTGGATACGCGTAGACTCGTTCGCCACATTCGGGAGAAAGGCGTCATGAATGCCGTGATTTCCTCGGAGGGATTATCCGATGCAGAATTAGTGGAAAAAGCCAAACATTGGGACTCTATGAACGGGTTGGAACTAGCCTCACGTGTCACACGAAAAGAAGCCCAGACCCTTCCAGCAGAAACAAACGAATCCCGATTCAGGGTCGCAGTAATGGATTACGGAGTGAAGCTGAGCATCTTAAAAAATCTGACTCGTCGCGGGTGTACACTTCGGGTCTTCCCAGCCAAAACGTCTCCAGAAGAGGTGAAAGAGTGGAATCCGGACGGATATTTTTTGAGTAACGGCCCTGGTGATCCGAATGCCTCAGCATCCTATGCCCTTCCTATTCTGGAACTCGCCAAGAAAGAAAAAAAACCGGTCTTTGGAATTTGTCTCGGCCATCAATTGATGGCCCTATCGGAAGGGTTACAGGTTGGAAAAATGTTTGTCGGACATCGGGGCGCAAACCAGCCCGTAAAGAATATCCGCACCGGCCTTGTGGAGATTACAACCCAAAATCACGGATTCGCCGTGCTGGAGGAGACCCTGAATGAAGAGGTGGCTTCCGTTACGCACGTGAATTTAAATGATCGGTCCATTGAAGGATTGCGATTTAACCAGTTTACCGGATTCAGCGTGCAATATCACCCGGAAGCATCCCCTGGACCGCATGATTCGGCCTATTTATTTGATGAGTTTATTCGCGATCTGGAAACCCATCACACCTGATAACCCTTACCCTGGAATCTTCGAGCAACTCTCATAATTATCCAGCCCCACTCCACCACCTCACTACTTTAAAGATCCCCACTCCCATGCCCAGAAGAGACGATATCCATAAGATTCTGATTATTGGATCCGGCCCAATTGTAATTGGCCAGGCCTGTGAATTTGATTACTCGGGAACCCAGGCGTGCCGGTCCTTAAAAGAAGAGGGCTATCAGGTCGTCTTAATCAACAGCAATCCCGCTACGATCATGACCGATCCGATGATGGCGGATGCGATTTACCTACAACCCCTCACTACCGACTCCATCAAAGAAATCGTCGAGAAAGAGAGACCGGATGCTGTCCTTCCAACCATGGGTGGACAAACTGCCCTAAATCTGGCGCGCGATCTGTATCTGGAAGGATATTGGGAGAAAGAAGGGATCAAAATCATCGGTGTGGATATGGATGCCGTCAATATCACCGAAGATCGTCAACTTTTTCGCGATTTGATGGAAGAAATCGGGATTGAACAATGCCGAAGCCGAACGGCCGAGTCTCTGCTCGATGCCAAAGAAATTGTCGAAGAGTTGGGTGGGCTTCCGATCGTGATTCGTCCATCCTTTACACTCGGAGGATCAGGCGGAGGGATTGTCTGGAATCATGATGAACTCGAGCAAAAAGTAATACGCGGACTGGAAATGAGTCCCGTTCATCAGGTCTTGATCGAAGAGTCGATTGTGGGATGGAAAGAATATGAGTTGGAGCTTCTGCGCGATCGAAATGACAATGTGGTGATTATCTGTTCGATCGAAAATCTCGATCCGATGGGAGTTCATACAGGGGATTCTGTGACCGTAGCCCCGACTCAGACGCTGACAGACAAACAATATCAACGCCTCCGAGACGCGGCAATTCGGATGATGCGCTCCATCGGGACCTTTGCGGGTGGGTGTAATGTTCAGTTTGCGGTGAGTCCCGATGGTGAAAAGTTGGTGGCCATTGAAATCAACCCTCGAGTGAGCCGTTCCTCTGCCCTCGCCTCTAAAGCGACAGGGTATCCGATTGCAAAAATTGCGACAAAATTGGCCGTCGGTTACACATTAGATGAATTACCCAATCCGATTACGCAGGTATCCTCGGCCTGTTTTGAGCCTTCGATCGATTATGTGGTCGTCAAAGTCCCACGCTTCAATTTTGACAAATTCCCGGGTGCCGATGAGGTCCTGACTACCCAGATGAAAGCGGTAGGGGAGGTGATGTCGATTGGGCGGACGTTCAATGAATCGTTAAATAAAGCGTGGCAATCTTTGGAAGTAGGACGCGCCGGTTTGGGAGCCGACGGATATGAGGTGTTGGATCGAAAAGCGGTCGCGGAGCGACTTGAAAAGCCTTATTGGGACCGCACGATGCAGATCCGAAATGCATTCAAATTGGGAGCCTCTGTAGCCGAAATCAACGATATTACTAAAGTAGATCCCTGGTTTTTGACGCAAATCGAAAAGCTGGTCACGCTCGAAAATCGAACCGAAGGACAGTCGCTTGATTCTATTAACACAAAGGACTTGCACGAGCTTAAACAAAATGGGTTCAGCGATGTTCAGATCTCTTGGCTACTCAGCAAAGATGGGAAGACTGTGACGGAAGAGCAGGTTCGCACCAAGCGTAAAGAGGCAGGCCTTGTGCCCGTCTTTAAAATGGTCGATACCTGTGCGGGAGAGTTTCCGGCGAAAACACCCTACTACTACTCAACGTATGAGGGAGAAAACGAGAGTGAGATAACTCCACGCGAGAAAGTCTTGATCCTCGGAAGTGGACCAAACCGAATCGGCCAAGGTATCGAATTCGATTACTCCTGTGTGCATGCGGTACTGGCCGCCAAGGAGATGGGCTACGAGACCATCATGGTGAATTGTAATCCCGAAACGGTCTCCACCGACTTTGACATCGCCGACAAGCTCTACTTTGAACCCGTCTACTGGGAACGAGTACTGGATATCATTGAACACGAAAAGCCAAAAGGGGTGATCCTACAGGTAGGAGGTCAGACCGCCTTGAAGCTTGGAAAACGATTTAAAGAAGCCGGAATCCATATTTTTGGGACCGAATTTGAGAAAATCGACTTTGCCGAAGATCGCGGTGAGTTTTCTCGCTTCCTCAAAGAGCTCAATATTTTATTCCCGGAATATGGGGCAGCTCGGAATGCGGAACAGGCTGTAGAGATTGCATCCAAGATTGGATATCCGGTTCTGATTCGACCCAGTTATGTGTTGGGCGGACAAGGAATGCGGATCGCAGTGAAGGAGGAAGAATTGCGCCGATATGTGGAGCGAATTCTGAAAACACACCCAGAAAATGACTTCCTTATCGATAAATATCTAGATCAAGCAATCGAAGTGGATGTGGACTCGGTCTACGACGGTGAACAGATTCACATTGCCGGAATTATGCAGCACATTGAACCAGCGGGGGTTCACTCTGGTGATTCAACTGCTGTAATCCCAACCTATTCTTTGAGTGACGAAGTACTCGCAAAAATCAACGAAGTCCAGGAAACCATTGCTCATGAAATGCAAATTGTTGGGTTTCTGAACGTACAGTATGCGGTCAAAGACGAAAAAGTCTTTGTCTTGGAAGCCAACCCACGCTCTACACGGACAATCCCCTTCTTAGCTAAAGCCCATAATCGTCCGGAAGCCAAGATCGGCGTCAAAGTCATGCTTGGGGCCAAGTTGAAGGAATTTGATCTCACTTCACACCTCAAGCATTGGGCCATTAAGGAGCCGGTATTCCCGTTTGACAAATTCCCAGGTGTGAAAAAAGAATTGGGCCCTGAGATGAAATCAACCGGAGAAAGTATTTACTTTATGGAGAACTTTAAGGACGAACGGTTCAGAAAACCGTACGAGTTTAAGAATCTCTACCTCAGTAAATAGGTTTCGCTGAAAAGACGTTTATCCGTCATTCCACTATTCAATTCAGATTTTGGCACCCTCTGACTCTTCCCGTACCCACAACCAAACACGTCGCAAAACCGTCGTAGCGTTTGGTGGCGAGTCTCCGGAACATGAAGTTTCTGTCATTACAGCGCTACAGGCTATGGATGCCCTGAAGTCGACTAACTATCTGGATCTTGTTCCATTTTATGTGAGTAAACAGGGGGAATGGTTTACGGGCGAGGCCCTTTTTTCGATCGATTCTTATCAAGATCTGCCGAAACTCACTGCCTCGCTTTCGCGCTGCACATTTCGAAAGGATCCCCTTCTCGGGGCATGTATGGAGGTGGAATCTACCTCTTCTTTTTCGTGGTTTGGATCTCGTCCGAATCGAATTCCACTCGATGTCGTGGTCATGGCGTTTCACGGAGCTGCCGGGGAAAATGGTGCGTTCCAAGGACTCTTCGAAACGGTTGGAGTTCCGTATACCGGCAGTGGGGTGCTCTCATCGTCAACCGGGATGAATAAAGTCACAGCAAAAAAACTGGCCATGGCAGCCGGAGTCGAGGTAGTGCCCTGGATTGATTTCTCGGAACAAGAGTGGGTAGCCGATCAGGAGTCCTTCGAAACTAAAGCCTCTAAAATTGGATTCCCACTGATTGTAAAGCCAGTTCACTTGGGCAGTAGTATTGGAATCTCAACCGCATCAACTCCCGAGGAGTTTCGACGCGCCGTTGAGATGTGTCTGCGTTTTGATGCCCATGTAATGGCAGAGAAAAGGATTGAGCCGTTGCTCGAAATCAACTGCTCTGTTTTGGGTAATGGAGCAGATTCGAGAG
>JAURMN010000132.1 GCA_030830725.1 Balneolales bacterium
AACAGCACCTATGTCATTCAGTATGGATATTTGAAGCAACGTACCAATTACTATGCCTCTTTCTTCCATCAGGCGCAAAATTATCAAACGTTTAGTGGGGAGTTGTTACGATTCCGCACATACGGATTGGGGGTAAATGCCCAGTATCCGATCAATAAGTTCCAACGTATTGACTATGGTGCCACAATGATCGGAATTGCCCGTGATTTCAGCTCGGTAAGCGGAATAACAGAAGCCTCCGCATTCAGCTCAGAACAGAGTCGCTTTCTATACCCGGAAATAAATTTTGTAGGGGACTACACTGTTCAAGGTTTTATTACGCCTGTGAGTGGTTCACGCTATTCTCTGCGTCTGTCCGGAAGTCCTCCATTATCCCAAAATGAGCCTCAATTTATCTCCTTAATGGGCGATTACCGACGCTATCTAAATCTGACATCCGGGTATTCAATTGCCGTTCGAGGAGCCGGTGCGGCCTCCTTCGGGCGCGACTCACAGACCTATTTTATGGGCGGGGTCCTGGGCTGGATCAATCAGCGATGGTCAAATGTGGACATCCCATTTGAACGTTTGGCCGATACCTTCTTTACTCAGCCGGCTACTCCAGTAAGAGGACATAGATATAATACCGTTTATGGCGATAAGTACGGGTTAATCAATGCAGAATTCCGATTTCCACTCTTTGCAGCTGTACTGCCTGGACCGTTACCCATTCTTCCTCTGTACAATGTAACAGGGGTTGCGTTCGTAGATGCCGGGGCGGCCTGGGGATTTGACATTGATTATTATACATTTGTGGATCAAAACGGAGACCCGATTTACTATGCACGAAACTCAGCAGAGTTAGATTTTCGGGTTGGTGAGGAAAAAATTGTCTATCTGAATCCGGAAACCGGTTTGATTCGTCAGGGTACGCCTCTGTCCAGTGACATAGAGGCCCGTTATTTTGACGGGGATGTCCTGATTGGCGGAGGGTTTGGGTTGCGAAGTATTTTCCTTGGACTCCCCTTCCGCTATGATCTTGCATGGCCCTATGCAAAAGGTGGATTTAAAAGTGATCCAATCCATTATTTCTCCATCGGTATCGACTTTTAAACGAATCGTGAGTATGTTGAAAGGATGAACCGTATACAGTATATCATGCGTACATCGTTGGCTGGATTGCTTTTTCTAAGCAATTTCCTAGCCGTATTGCATGTGCATGAATTTTACCCGGCGGATCATTATCGATTTGATTCTGCTGGTTACGCATCAATGCTTCTTCAAGACAATGACGATTGTTCGGAACACACTTCGGATCACACTAACAGGGCGCATACGCTTAGTTGGGTTCAAAATGAACTCACCTGTCCGATTCACTTCATCACACAGGGTGTAGAAGCCCACTCGGCTCAATTCGAATCGATAATTCCGCCCGTATGTACTCCTTTTTATTTGTCCAATTCTCAAGTTAACTGGCAACTCCGGAGATCCTCAAAGTCAAATCGGGCACCCCCCTTCATTGCATAGATAACCCATGTTCAAGGGTTTATTACAAGACTACTGCTTAGCGTAAGTGGTAGTACAACATGAATTGTCTTTATTGTGGGAGTATATCACGATTTCCGTATTTGTGTATACTCTTCACTTACATCATGATCGCAATGAAATTTTATACCTATTTATCAACTTCTACTTTTCCGTCCCTACTTTTTGTGTTGGCAGGGGTTTTATTGTTTTCGGCCTGTAATCCGACAGGGAATGACGAACAGGGACATGATGAACCCTTTGGGCTCGTCCTTTTGCAAAGCGGTATAGAGATCGCCAAACAACAAAATGGGGTTATCTCGTATGCCAGTGGATCATCCATTTCTGTGCCTCTCGGTGATGAAACTCCTTTGATTACACTTCGTTTTCTGGATGAAGACGGAGATTCGTTTGTACCGGAAGATCAGCAATACTCCCTTCTTTGGGCGATCGATAATGAAAATGTGCTTGAAGTTCATACCCACGACGGCGACGGAAAGTGGGCCTTCCATCTCGAAGGTGCATCAGTCGGAACTACCACTATTCGTTTTAGCCTGATGCATGACGGGCATACTGATTTTCAGTCGTTGCCCTTTACTACAAGGGTAGAGTAATGTCCTCCCCAACTATTAGAGTGTGGAGTTTCTGGATTTGGCGGGGTTTTAACTTTCAAACGTTGAATCGGTCAAGATGCCTCTATAGCTTCGCTTGTGGCCTTGCATGGTTTTGGATGTTCACAGGCTTGGCCATGACCACGTTCACAGGTTTGGCCAGTGCACAATCCACCCAACTCAAAGGCAGAGTGATAGATGCCATCTCACATGACCCGGTGGCATTTGCCTACTTGCATCTCGAAGAGATTAACCGAACAGCCCTCACCGACAGCGATGGGGGCTTTCTCTTTTCCTCTCTTCCACAGGGAACTTTTACGCTGGCAATTCACCGTATCGGATACAAAGATGCCCACTGGCAAATTACAATTCGACCGGATCAGATGGATGAGCTACTTTTATCCATTTATCCGGAAGTACTTCAGGGAGAGGAAGTTACCGTAAACAGCGAGTCCATGACTTCAGGGGGTAGCATTGAAGGTGTTTCTCGAAAAGTAACCGGGAATGAATTACGCGCATCACTGGGAAGTACCCTTGCCGAGACAATGCGCCTCAAGCCCGGGATGGATCAACGAAGTATGGGTGGAGCCCCGGCAAGGCCCATTATTCGGGGACTTGGAGGAGAACGAGTCGTGATCTTAAAAGATGGAACTCAAAGTGGAGATATTTCGGCGCAATCTGCTGATCATGCAGTATCTATGGATCCCATCACAGCCGATGAGATTGAAATTGCCCGTGGGGCCACTGCCCTTCTCTACAGTTCTAATGCAGTCGGAGGTGTGGTGAATGTAGTTCAAAATCTGATTCCAACCACCATTCCAAGACGTATTACGGGAATTATAAGCCTTCAGGGTAAATCTGCCGATGAAAGCCAGGCAGGTGCCGTTAAACTGTATGTACCGTTACGAAATTGGAGTCTTCATACGGACTGGAGTGGACGATCTGGTGGGAACCTAAAAACCCCTTTAGGAACTCTTCAAAACAGTAAATTCTCCACCCGAACTGGTATTGTGGGAGGAGGCGGACGGGTATTTGGGTCTGATATTGCAGGCGTTCTGAGAGCTGCTCTCCCCTCTGTGGGGTTGAGTCTGATTCGCCCATGGGGATATGCCGGGATTTCAAGTTCCCTCTATTCCAGTCAGTACGGAATTCCACCGGATCCCAATGGTGGACACCCAGATGGTGTGAATATTGAAATGCAAAAATGGCAGGTTAACAGTCGATCAGAACGAATTCTGAATCATGCATTCTGGACCCTTGCTGAAGGTCGTATGTCCTATACACAATACCAGCATAAGGAAATTGAATCGAGTGGATTTATCGGAACGGAGTTCGGGCAGGTTGTTTTGGATTCCAAAGTCCAGTTACGTCATAAACCATTGTCCAATCGATGGGAGGACGGCATAATGGGGTTCTCTGCAGGTTACAAAAATTATGCTGTGCGAGGGGCCGGTACACCGGATAGTGAAGCCTTCTCCCTCGCCTTTTTTTCGGTGGAAAAAATGACGATTCAGAAGTTGGACGTCGAAATTGGATTCCGGGCAGGACTCGACTTGCTTCGCCCAGAGCAACAGAACCCCGATTCCCGAATCGGATTTATTCGAAATCGAAAGTTTATCACCTTAGCCTCTGCACTCACCACTACATGGAATATAACGCAAAGAAGCTCTTTGGGTGCTACATTCATGAAAACAGTGAGGGCTCCAGGGTTTGAAGAATTGTATTCAGAAGGTCCTCACCTGGCTGCATATTCTTTTGAAATTGGAAATCCGGATCTGAATCAGGAAAGCGGATGGTCTGCGGAAGGATTTGCAAGAACCCGTTCAGATCGCCTGGAGACAGAATTTACCGTCTATTCCATCTGGTTTTCCGATTATTTACATGCACGTAATACCGGTCGTATCAACTTTCGCTACCCTTCTCTTTTTGACTATCAATTCAGTAGTACACAGGCCTGGATTCGAGGTGCCGAATGGGTGACCACCCTGAAGCTAAGTCGTTCGTTAACCTTACTCGCTCATGGTGCACTTACCCATGGCGACAGGAAAAGCGAAAATTCAGATGAATTAATTCCACTCCCGATGATTCCACCCGCTTCCGGAAGCCTTGGACTGTCTTGGAAAAATCATGGGTGGACTCTGGAAACTGGGCTTGAAGCCAAAGCCACTCAATCCCGTTTAGGAGAATTCGAGACTCGTACTCCGGCATATCAAGTATGGAATGGATCCGCTCAATATCAATTTATGGCCAGAGGAAAGCTGCATACATTTATTCTCAGAGCACAAAATATAACGGATCGAATCGTGTACTCGCATCTCTCAAGAATTAAGGACATTTCACCAGAATCAGGTCGCGATCTTGCTTTTCTTTACCGTATATATTTTTAGATTAGAACCATCAAACAGGGGAGATTGACATGCCCTTTTTGAAAATCCGTGCGGGGCTATTCAACTCGCCACTTTTCATTACTCGTTAGTGCTTTATTCTGTCTTGATGCCTCTTGAACCTACATTCGATTCAATTCAACATGCGGCCACTGTTTTGAAGGGAGTCGCGCACGTCACTCCCGTTCAAACGTCCAGAAGCCTAAATAATGAGCTCTCCGCGTCATTGTTTTTTAAATGCGAAAATTTTCAGCGTGTCGGCGCTTTCAAATTCCGCGGAGCCTACTCAACCATCTCTCAATTATCGGAGAAAGAAAAAAAGCACGGGGTTGTCACGCACTCATCGGGTAATCATGGCCAGGCGGTGGCGCTTGCCGCGTCAATGGTTGGAATTCCATCCTGGATTGTAATGCCAGAAAATGCTCCCGAAATTAAAAAAAGAGGCGTGAAATCGTTTGGAGGTACGATCGTGGAGTGTGAATCTACCCAAAAAGGCCGGGAATCTATGTTACAGGACGTAGCCGAAAAGACAGGCGCACATTATGTCCCCCCTTACGATGATGCACGAGTTATCAGCGGACAAGGAACCTGCGCTCTTGAATTTCTGAAACAGGTAGGAAAGCTGGATATCATGATGGCACCCGTTGGTGGTGGGGGGTTACTCAGTGGAACGGCAATCGCAGTAAAACACGAAAGACCTGAATGCCTTGTAATTGGCGCTGAACCCCAACTGGCGGATGATGCCTTTCGATCCTTTCATAGTGGCTATTTACAATCCTTAAACCCTGCTGTTACGATCGCAGATGGTCTTCGAGCTTCATTGGGTAAACTCCCATTCCAGATTTTTAACACGTATGTAGATGACATTCTAATTGTATCGGAAGTCGCCATTATCCAGGCCATGCGATTACTGTGGGAAAGGTTGAAAATTATCATTGAACCTTCCTGTGCGGTACCGGTGGCCGCCTGTTTAGAATATCCCGAACGATTTAAGGGAAAAGAGGTGGGTATTATTCTCACTGGTGGTAATGTCGACCTGGATCATCTTCCATGGAACAAAACGCCTCATTGAACAGAGTAACGCTAATGAAAAAGCGAATTTTAATGTTCATCACGGGTTTGTGTGTAGCAGTACTCACCCTAGCCGTTCAAAGTGAAACCGTGAACGCTCAAACCCTTGTTAAGATTCTCGAGCCAACGGAAGAAATTTCTGCGCAACTTTTAGACGGGGAAGAAGTCAGAAAAATTTTAGGAAATGTCCGATTGGAGATTGATGGCAGAGTAGTGGTCTGTGACAGCGCGGTGCAATATCTGAACAAACCCTTGGTGCGTGCCTTTTCCGTGCAAATAGCAGACGAAAAAGAATCCATTAAAGCGCGAGATCTCTTCTTTAATACCGAAACGGAAATCGCCACATTTATCGGCAATGTTGAGATTAGGAGTGATGACTTTACAGCCTCTGCAGACACGATCGATATGAATCTTGAGACCTCAGATGCCCATCTTCGGGGCAAAGTCCAGTGGTTCGATTCAACTCGCTATGCGGAAGCAAATGAAGCATTCGTGAATCGGAATGAGAAGCGATACCGACTTTATGGGAGAGTTTATAGTGAAAGTGCGGATGAATCAGAATGGTTTACAGCGGATTCTTTGGAAACGGATTCCACCGGACAGGCCTGGTTAAAAGGACAGGCGTTTTTGATGAAGTTGGACAAACCCGAAACCGGTAATTCGTCTAAGGTAGACACCACGATGCTAAGAGCTGGTTATATCTATCTGTCAGACCAGGATGGAACAGAAGAGATTTTTGCGGTCAAGCAGCCCGTGGTCTGGTCTACCCGACTCTCATCCCGATCCGATACCCTCTCCTATCGCTCAGATACGGGGATTTATATGCTGACCGGATCCCCAAAAGCTTGGAGAGATCGACTTCAATTGACAGCCGATTGGATTGAGGCGATTATTTTAGATGAGGAAATGAAAGAGCTAAACGCCGGAACGAGGCCCATGATCGTATTGGAAGATTCTGCAACGGGGCGACTCCATCAACTAAGTGGCGATTCACTACATATTACCCTGGACGAAGGAGAAATAAGCAGGCTATCGCTGTCCCAAAACAGTGAGATTTTATTTCATCAGTTTACAGAAGATGAAAAGGCGGACGGTGCGGTAAAGTTGACGACTAAAGGTCCAGCCAAGGTTCGATTCGAGAATGGTGAGGTTTCGGAATTGGGAGGAGAAAACTCTATCGATGGCTATTACCTCCCTGAAAATCCCCAAATCGAGGCTTTAAGAATCGAGGGATTTGATTGGCAGCCTGAGCAAAAACCGTTGAAATTTTCCCAGCCCGAAAAGCGTTTTTCAGAAGTTTACTCTATTTTCAAACGTTCCAATTTGAAATAAACGTCCTATGATTTGGGAAAACCCTGAAGCCCTGTTTTTATTACTCATAGTACCGCTAATCGTTGGCGGGTATTGGCTTATCCTTCGATATTCCAGAAAACGTGTGGAGGAACTCTTTGAAAAACGTCTTTTGGATACTCTTCGTCCAGGATTTTCTACCACTCTTGTTCGAACCCGATTTGGTCTTCTTTTACTTTCCGCACTATTCCTGATTGCGGGATTTGCAGGTCCTAAACTGGGAACAGAGGTAAGGGAAATTGAACAGAAAGGGGTGGATTTGCTCATCGCCTTGGATTTATCTCGGTCTATGAATTCAGAAGATATCCGTCCAAGCAGACTTGAAAAAGCCAAATTTGAAATCAGTCGTTTGATTCAACAGTCGGAGGGGAATCGCATCGGACTATTGGTCTTTACAGGAGAGGCTTTCCTTCAAAGCCCGTTGACGTTAGATCACTCGGCGCTTCGGATGTTTTTAGATGTTTCCGATACTCGGCAAATGCCCTCTTCAACTACGAATTTTAAATCTGCATTTGAAATGGCCTCACAGGCATTTCGTACTATGGAAGCCTCTTTGATCGCAACATCAGAATCGGATTCGCGCCCGGTATCGGAGATTCCAAAATCGGATCAGGCTGCGAATGTATTATTGTTGATTTCAGATGGAGAAGATCAATCGGAAGGATTTGAAGATGCCTTAAAAGTTCTCACAGAAGAAGAGGTTACCGTTTTTTCAGTGGGTATTGGATCCGAGCAGGGAGGTCCTATCCCGGTTTATGATGAAGATTCTGGTCGCTTATTAGGGTATCACCGATCACAGGACGGATCCGTAGTATATAGCCGTTTGCAGCGGGGTGCCCTTCAAAAAATAGCGGCATTAGGAGAAGGAGAATATTACGAAATCGGGAACAGTAGTTCGAGTCTAGATCGATTTTTGGGAAAACTTGACGAATTAAAAAAAGGAACCTTTTCGAGTCAAGAGTTTGTCGACTTCAAAAACCAGTATCAATGGCTGGTGGGTGCCGGATTGATGATGCTAAGCCTCGCACTCTTTATTCCGGAAACACGATTTTCTAGAAAAAGCCGACGATCCAAGGACGATGCCTGAATGAAAGAAACCTATCTCAAATCTCAGGGGTCCTCACAAGAGAAAAATAGATTCTCTGGACAAAAAGTGGTTGGGGTGTCTCTGGCTATCCTATTCATGATCCTCTCCGCTGGGTGCACCAAACTCAGTGAATATGACTCAGCCCGACGAGATCTTGCCGTAAATGATTCTCTGGTTCAAACCACTGAAAGTTGGGGTTCATCCCTCACCTTGATGGATAAAGAACAAATACGGGTTCGGATTCAGGCCGATCATTCCTTTACATGGCATAATTCAGACAATCAGGATACACAACTTGAAGGGAATGTAAAGGTGGAAATTCTGGATTCATTGGGAAGCGTGACAACCACCGCAACATCCGGAAAGGCCATTTATCACGCACGGGAAGGGGAGTTTGAACTCTTTGAATCTGTATATGTACTATCTGAGGGAACCGATGGTCAACGATTTCTTCGTTCCGAATATCTGTTTTGGGACGATGAAAATGACCGAATATCCAGTACTCAGTTGGTTACAATTGTTACCCCAACAGATAGCCTTACTGGTACACAATTTGAAAGTACTACCGATTTAAAACAATACACCATTCTCAGCCCAAGAGGACGCTCTAAGGTGGACTAACCCTGCTTAACATGACTCAAACTAAACCTCCAGCTAGCCTATCGGTCCTTTTTTTGTGGATCTTCATCTTTGGAATAAGCCCTTCCATAACCGCACAACGATCCATGCCCGATGCTATGCCACGAAATGGGGCTACTGAGCCAATCAACCTCTCTGAAGCCGAATCAAATTCGATAAAAGGAAGCGTCGACGGAGACGGACCCTACAAACGGTTGATCATTCGCGGAGTCAATTTGATTGACGGAACGGGTTCACCTATGCTAGGTCCAGTCGATTTAATCATCGAGAATGATCGGATTACAGACATTCGTATAGTGGGATATCCAGGAGTGCCGATTAATGAGTCGATACGAGCTCAAGCAGGACCAGGAGATGCGGTTTTAGATGCTAGCGGGATGTTTGCTTTACCCGGATTTTTTGATACGCATGCTCACACCGGAGGATTGGCCCAAGGGACAACACCCGATTACGTGTATAAACTCTGGCTGGCCCATGGAATCACAACCATTCGAGAACCCGGCTCCTTCAATGGAATTGATTGGACTATGCGCCACAAGAGATTAAGCGATGAAAACCGGATTGTCGCACCACGGATTCAGGCCTATATCGGATTTGGTAGTGAGGCAGAGGAACCGATTATTTCACCGGAAGCTGCGCGTAAATGGGTTCAGATGATTGATAAAAAAGGTGCAGATGGAATCAAATTTTTTGGGGTACATCCCGATATTTATGCAGCCGCATTGGATGAAGCGGACAAACTTGGCTTGGGGTCGATGGCTCACCATGCCCAAACTCGGGTGGTTTACAATAATGCATTAACATCGGCCAGACAGGGACTCAAAACCATGACTCACTGGTACGGTCTACCCGAAGCACTCTTTACAGATCGCAGAATACAAGACTACCCTGTCGACTATAATTATCAGAATGAACAGCATCGCTTCGAGGAGGCTGGTCGACTTTGGAAACAGGCCGCATCCCCAGGTACTGAACATTGGAATGAGGTAATGAATGAATTACTCGAACTCGATTTTACATTAAACCCAACGTTCACGATTTACGAAGCGAGTCGCGATTTAATGCGGGCCCGAACAGCCGAATGGCATGAAGAGTACACTCTCCCCTCTCTTTGGAAATTCTATCAGCCCAATCGGGTTGCACATGGCTCCTATTGGTTTAATTGGGGCACTGAACAAGAGGTGGATTGGAGAGAAAATTACAAGCTCTGGATGGCATTCGTGAATGAATATAAAAACAGAGGGGGTCGGGTTACGCTGGGCTCAGATGCGGGGTATATCTACAAGGTGTATGGCTTTGCCTACATCCGAGAGATGGAACTGATGCGAGAAGCCGGGTTTCATCCGCTTGAAGTGTTGATGTCGGCCTCTCTTCGAGGAGCTGAAGAGCTTGGGGTGGACAGAGAAATCGGTACGATCGAGATTGGTAAATTGGCGGATATCGTATTAGTCGATGCAAATCCATTGGCAAATCTTCAGGTTTTGTATGGAACCGGTGCAATTCGCGTGAGTGAGGCAAATGAACCAGAGCGGTACGGTGGAATCTCCTATACAATAAAAGATGGCGTAGTTTACGATGCAAAAGCATTACGTGAAGAAGTTCGCCGAATAGTTGAGGAAGCAAAAATAACCGTCTTGCAGGATTAGCAATCCTTTATTTTGGATAGGGGTATTGTAATAAGTTAGTGAATCAAGTATGTTTTGGGACTTTCTCCCGTTGCATAACATGACTTGAGATTGTCATAACTGATGTGATTTTCTACTCCAAAAATAAGAGCATCATCTTCGAAAACCTTACAACATAACTATACCATGAAAACCAGAACGCTCTCAACATTCTTCTCCGCTCTACTTCTCTCTATGTTTTTGATTCAATGTTCTCAACCTGTGGAGTTCACTTACCCTGTTTACCCAGCATCAGACGTGGTGGAAAACTATTACGGTACGGATGTGGCAGACCCTTGGAGAGGTTTAGAGGATCCCAATTCGGAAGAAACGAAAGCTTGGGTTGAGGCTCAAAATGATGTCACCATGCCCTATCTGAAATCTTTACGAGGACGAAATGCGATAGAGAAAAGATTGACTGAGCTCTGGGATTACGAAAAGATCGGCACTCCGTTCCGCAGAGGTGAGTGGCTCTTCTTCTCTCGAAATGACGGTTTACAAAATCAGTCCGTATGGTACAAGCAAAAAGAGGGTCAGGAGCCTAAAGTCATATTAGATCCAAATACACTATCAGAAGATGGGACAGTTGCTCTTTCTGGGTTTTCAGTTTCGGATGATGGAAATTGGCTGGCATACGGGATTTCATCAGGAGGATCGGACTGGCGAGAATTTAAGGTCCGTAATATCGAGACTGGGGAAGATCTCGATGATCATATCAAATGGGTGAAATTTTCTGGTGCTAACTGGGCAGTCGATGGATCGGGATTTTATTATGGCCGATATCCAGAACCCACAGAAGAAGAACGATTAACAGCTGCGAACCGTAATCAAAAACTCTACTTTCACAAGCGGGGTACCTCTCAAGAGGAAGATATCTTGATCTACGAAAGACCAGATCAACCGGATTGGG
>JAURMN010000133.1 GCA_030830725.1 Balneolales bacterium
CATTCGATTTGATGAAGATTTGACATTTTGCTCATAAGCTTCTGCCATTCTTTCATACATCCGTGGTTCCCATGCTTCCGGTCGAAGGGTAAAATCAAACGCCGGAAACTCCGTCGGAGAAATGAGGGTTTTGAGAGCATTCGAGAGTTTTTTTCGACGCTGTTGAAATGCAGTGCGCACAATGGTTTTGAGAGTAGCGTCCGAGCAACTAAGTGGTGGGTGATTAAATGTAAGTTGAATCACGCTGCTCATCACCTTTGGCGGCGGTGTAAAGGAACCTGGTTTTACATCAAACAGGATGACTGGGCGGCTCATCAATTGAGTTTGCACACTTAGGATCCCATACTCCTTTGTTCTCGGTGAGGCGACGATTCTTTCTGCCACCTCTTTTTGAATCATAAACGTGGCCGAAGTCAACCTGAATCTAAGCTCCAGAACTTTAAATAGAATTTGAGAAGTCGCGTAATAGGGTAAGTTCCCTACCAGGTGAAGATTTATTCTGTCAGCAGATTCTGATACAGAATCTCCTAAAATCTCTTCCGACTTCAGCCGAAGAAAATCAGCATGATGAAGAACTAATTCCGGATATTGTTTTTGAAGAGTCCCTTCCAGGTGTGCAATCATTCGCTGATCGATTTCAAACGCATGGACACGAAATCCTCTTTCTAGAAGTTCACTCGTCAGCGCTCCTGTACCGGGGCCAATTTCAAAAAGCACATCGCGGGCAGGATCTTCTATGCCGGCCGTAATCCCATCCGCGATCCGTTGAATCACATTCTGGTCATGTAAAAAATGTTGCCCAAGACTTTTTTTGGGCGCTAATTCATGGGTATTCATCAAAGGGTTAAGTCTGACGGGACACGGTTAAAGTTTTTAGCTAGAGGTTTCCTTTCCACGCAAGTCCATGTAAATTACAGTTAATCGATGCCATTCCATATTGAATCCCTAATCCTATTGGAAACCCCCTAATAGAGACTCTCGGTCATGGAGAATTCCTACATTATTCCGGAAAAGGTTCAAATCGGCCATGTACACTTTAAGGTTTCCAATTTGAATCGCTCTTTAGCTTTTTATTGTGATCTACTCGGGTTTGAGGTAATGCAATTATATGGAAAACAGGCAGCCTTTATCTCAGCGGGTGGGTACCATCATCATATCGGATTGAATACCTGGCATAGTAAAGGAGCCGAGAACGTAAAACTGGAGGAAGTCGGGTTGTACCACGCTGCGATTTTGTATCCTACCAGAAAAGATCTTGCCACGATTTTGAAAAGGCTGATCGAAAAAAAGGTTCCAGTTTCTGGAGCTTCTGATCACGGAGTATCAGAGGCGATTTATCTGAACGATCCTGATGGTAATGGATTAGAATTATACTGGGATAAGCCCAAAGATCACTGGCCAATAACAGAGGACGGGATGATGGAGATGTTCACACGTCCACTCGATATCGAGAATCTGCTGGGAGAATTATCCATTTAACCTGTCTTAAGTTCACTCAACATGTCACTAAATCCTTTAGATACCGAACAACTGGCCTATCAGACGCTGACAAAGCAGTTAATTCAAACGCAATCTCGCAAATCACTGGTAATCGGGATTCCGAAAGAAGGTTCAGAGGATGAAAAACGAGTCTCTTTAACTCCATCCGGAGTGGGTATTTTGGTGGCAAATGGCCATTCCATTATCTTGGAAAAAGAGGCCGGTAAGGACGCTGGATTTCAGGATCATGAATACGCCGAAGCCGGGGCTGAGTTGGTGGATACACGCAAAGAAGTTTTCGAGAAATCGAAGATAATTTCTAAAGTTGCACCCCCTACTGATCAAGAAATGGAGTGGATAACGGCGGATCAGGTATTGATTTCAGCCGTGCATCTGGGCTCCATTAAAAAAGATAAAATCAAGAAGCTGATTGACTCGGGTGCCACTTCACTGGGGTATGAGTACATACGCGACGAACAAGGGGATTTCCCTTTGGTCAGAATGATGCACGAAATTACAGGTTCGATGGCTGTCCAAATTGCGGCTCACTACTTGGAAAACAACTCATCGGGTGCCGGCCTGATGTTGGGTGGGATTTCCGGGGTTCCGCCGGCCACCGTTGTCATTTTAGGCGCCGGTATTACGGGAGAATATGCCGCACGAACTGCTCTTGGTTATGGCGCTCAGGTCTTTGTGCTCGATGACAATCTGAGTCAACTTCGCAGACTGGAAAATGCTCTTGACAGACGAATCATTACAGCAGCCGCCAATATCTCGTATCTGGCCTCTGCCATCCAAGCAGCCGATGTGGTGATTGGTGCTGCCATGAAAGAAGGAGAACGTTCACCTGTTTGGGTATCCGAAGAGATGGTGTCGGCCATGAAGCCTGGCAGTGTGATTGTTGACACAGTTATTGATCAGGGGGGGTGTATCGCAACTTCTGACCTGACTACCCACTCTAACCCTGTATTCAGCCGTCATGGTGTGGTTCATTATTGTGTTCCAAATATCCCCTCAAATGTGGCTCGAACGGCTACTCAAGCCCTCAGTAATGTGATAACACCAACGCTTTTATCGATTGGGGATGCAGGCGGGATTCGGGAAGCGATATGGCAATATCCGACACTTCGAAATGGAACCTATATTTACCGAAAACATTTGACTAAAAAGTCACTCTCTGAATTGTTTAGAATCCCCTATCGTGAAGTGGAGGGACTACTCGCAATCGAAATCAATAATTAAGGTAGTTTTTATGTCGAGGCGTGAGTTAGATCCAAGAAATTATCGACGAATTTGTTGGATAAATTGGGCATTATCCCCGCCTTTGACGATTCTTTTTTCCTGGCCCTATATCTACATCGGCGAAATATTGGGTATACAATCGGGTGTTTTGTTTCCGGGGGCTTTGTTTTTTTCGGTCCCCTTTACCGTAACCATTTTACATGGACATGTTACGATGGCTTTGGGATCGGTTCACAGAGATTATTACTACGAGTGGTTAAAATCCTATCCATACAGCTTTGGACTCCTTTATCACCCCATCTGGATTAAAACCCGATTCCGGTTGATTCTTTTTTATATGGGGCTTGCTTTCCTCTTCCTCGGATCCATCTCGAGATAATGGATCCGAGCACTAACGGTCGTAAAACACTTCTTCGATGGTTCGATACAAAGGACCGCCGGCCGTTTCCATTTCAAGAACAGACTTGGGACGCCATCGCATCCGGTCGTAATGGATTTTTACTAGCTCCTACGGGAAGTGGGAAAACACTGGCTCTTTTTGGCGCCTTCTTGATTTCGCAGCTTGATAAAAAGGGCTTTAAGTCTGGAAAGGAAGATCGCTCTGCCAAAAAAGAGCCTCTGACCAGTCTATCACTGATCTGGGTGACCCCGTTGAGAGCTTTGGCTAAAGATCTTGAAAAAAACATGCAGGAGGCGGCGGCTGAGCTTGGGCTCAAGGTGCGTATTGAGCGAAGAACCGGTGATGTTTCTGCATCTCAGCGTCAACATCAGACAAAAAAGATGCCGGAAGTCCTGATTACGACTCCGGAAAGCTTACACATCCTTTTCGCCCAAAAAGAGTATGCCACACATTTTGACGCTTTGCGGCTCATTGTCATGGATGAATGGCATGAATTTTTAGGATCCAAACGGGGTACACAGGCTGAATTAGCGTTGGCCCGATTACGCATGATTTCTCCGAAGGCTTTGGTGTGGGGTATCTCTGCTACGATTGGGAATGTGGATGAAGCCAAGGAAGTCTTATTTGGAGACGACAAACTAGCTTCGAAGGCTGTCACGATTCAGGCTACTCATAAGAAGGACATTCAACTTACCTCCATCATCCCCGATAAAATCGATGAATTTCCCTGGCATGGACATTTGGGTTTACATCTTCTACCGAAGCTTTTACCTCACTTGGATCCGCCAGGATCGGTTCTAATTTTTACCAATACTCGAGCTCAATCCGAAATCTGGTTTAGAGCCATTTTGGAGGCCCGCCCCGAACTGGCAGGAGAAATCGCTTTGCATCATGGATCCTTGACCCGCGAAATCCGCATGTGGGTAGAAGATGCCCTTCGCGATGGGACTCTGCGCGTTGTGGTCTGCACCTCCAGCCTTGATCTGGGGGTTGATTTTTCACCGGTTGACCGTGTGGTTCAAATTGGAAGCCCAAAAGGGATTGCCCGATGTCTTCAACGTGCCGGAAGAAGTGGACATGCCCCGGGTCAGAGTAGTCATCTATATTTTCTTCCCACTCATGCCCTTGAATTAATTGAAGCATCTGCATTACGCACGGCCATTCAGAGAGGTGAACTGGAAGAACGGTATGCCGTGTTGAAACCCTTTGATGTGTTAGCTCAATATTTGGTTACACTTGCGGTATCCGATGGTTTCGATGAAGAAAAACTTTATCAGGAGATTCGACAAACTTGGGCTTATTCAACAGTAACGCCAAGGGAATGGCAACAGTTGTTAACGTTCCTGACAAATGGCGGGCCCTCCTTAACCCGATATTCGGAATATTCGAAAATTGAACGAGACGAGAATGGCCTTTACAGGGTATTGGATCGAAAAATCGCGCGCAGGCATCGTCTATCGATTGGCACGATCGAGTCGGATGCCATGCTTCGAGTAAAATTTTTAACGGGTGGGGCGTTAGGATCCGTAGAAGAATGGTTTATCGCTCGCCTTGAACCAGGTGACAGCTTTTGGTTTGCAGGACGGAATCTTGAACTTGTGAGGGTAAATCAAAACACTGTTTTTGTTAAAAAGACTCAAAAACCGGCTACAGTCATTCCGACTTGGTTGGGTGGCAGAATGTCTTTTAGTTCCAATTTATCGTCAGGTCTTCGGGAGAAAATTCGATTGGCGGCCTTGGCTGAGGAAGGGAGAAATGGATTTCTCGAAGAGCAGAAAGAAAACGAAAATAGAAAGGATAGTCTTCGTAAAGGGAAAAATGAGAACGAAATTGGAATCCCAATCGAACCCGAACTTGAGACTCTTCAGCCTATTTTTGAGATTCAAAAGCGCTGGTCATTACTCCCAAATGAGCATCAATTTTTAGTAGAAACCTCACGGTCCAGAGAGGGATACCACACCTTCTTTTTTCCGTTTGAGGGACGAAATGTTCATGAAGGATTATCGGCATTGGTGGCAACCCGACTAGCTGTACTAAAACCGATTACCTTTACCATCGCCATGAATGATTACGGATTTGAACTACTTTCGGATCAGGAGATCCAATGGTCAGAATCCCTTCTTCGGGGCTTATTCAGTAAAGAACACCTGGAACGGGATCTTTTAAAAAGTGTGAACATGGCAGAACTGGCTAAACGGCGATTTCGCGGAATCAGTCGTGTGGCTGGTCTCGTTTTTCAGGGATTTCCAGGACGCTCGAAATCCGATCGTCATCTTCAGATGTCTTCATCGCTTTTTTACGATGTTTTTAATGAAATAGAGCCTAATCATCTCTTATTAAAACAATCGTATGATGAAGTTATACAGTATCAACTAGAAGAGACTCGCATTCGAATGGCCCTTGACCGAATCCAACATCAGGATATCGTGATTCGCCCGACTCATAAGTTTTCCCCTTTTGCATTTCCTATTTTTGTCGATCGACTGAGGGAGCGAGTATCCTCCGAAAAACTTGTAGATCGGATCCGAAAAATACAATCCCAGGTCGCCTCAGAATTTACCAAGGCAGTTCGAAGGGATTCGTAAATTGCCAGTTAGGTGTTTAGGAAAAATGATTCCCATTTATGCGATAAAAGCCAGTCATATGAACGTTTTCCATGAATAAGAACTCAAATCTTGCTCTTGTAAATCTGGAATTATCGCGCGCCGGACAAACCTTACTTTTGTTCGGCGAAAAAGCCGTTTTTTGGAAGGAGCAGCAAATCCTCATTCTGAGCGATCTTCATCTTGGCAAAAGCCATCACTTCCAACGGAATGGAATCCCGCTCCCTGACGGATATCAGGATTTGACTCTTTCTCGGCTTGAGGCCTTGATTACTTTCACTCAGGCTTCTCGAGTCTTCTTTCTTGGAGATCTTTTTCATAGTAAATACAATCCGGAATGGGAGTATTTTCGAATCTGGGTTGAGCAGCTCAAAAGCTTTTCAACAGGACAAATCTCGGAACTTCGATTGGTTAAAGGGAATCATGATATCTTACCCGAATCTATATATCAGTCTGCGGGCTTGAAATTGTGTGATCATTGGACTGAGGGACCTTTTCTTTTTCTACATGATCGAGATGGGGCAGTCTCCAAAAAGCTCTTGATGGATAGAAAGCCTGCACTGTGTTTTAGTGGACACAAACACCCTGGCGTTCGAATCAAAACATCTGCCAGAGAATCTATACCCCTTCCTTGCTTCCATTTTACCGTTTCAGACCTTATTCTGCCTGCATTCGGCGACTTAACCGGTCTTCATTTGATTACTCCGAACAATCAGGATGAGGTATATGCCATTGCAGAGGGTGAACTCTTTCTAATTCCCAATACCTCACTTTCCACGCGAAACTCTAAACGATTTCGACCATGATGAAACGTTTCGATCTTACTGGAGTATTGTTCTTATTCTGTGTAATGAGTGTTTTGAGTTCACCGATTTTTGGTCAGCCACCCCCGAGTTCACTATCCCTGACCTCCCTATCCGAGTTGGCCGCTCTCGATCCACAACCCTTAACCGCTACGAATCTTTTTTCCCGTCACGTGGACATTA
>JAURMN010000134.1 GCA_030830725.1 Balneolales bacterium
AGTCTAGGTTGATATTTACTTAGACTCACAACGAAAGGAAAACAGAATGGCAAAGAAACAACTGTCTACAAAGGGTGTAGCGGCGCTCTTATCTCGATCTCCCCACTGGGTCCATATGAACGCAAAGCGCCTAGGGATACCCCGATACCGACTTGGAGGGACATGGGTCTATGAAGAAGAGCAAGTTTTGGCTTGGTTCGAGTCTCAGAAGGAAATCACTACATCCGTTCGTCCTGCAAGAGGAAAGAGAATGCAGGTCGTCCTATGAAGCTCTATGGGTTTACAAGAAAATCCCTCACAAATTATGAGGATGATCAAATTACTATCCCAGTGGAAGAAAACAAATGTGAAAATGTTGCCCTACTCATCGAACATGCAACTATGGGTTCTTTCTACTTCTTAGATGAGTTTGTCGACATGTATCGCGCACTTGGATTTGAATTCGGAATCGGACACTTGCATTCAAATGAAACTATTTTGATATTGAATCTCTTCGATATAAAACTTATTAAGCGATTTCAGTCCTTTCAGAAACCTGAAGATTCTTCAGATACGTGCCAAATCCTAAATGATGAGTGGTACAAGATTCGCCACGAATTTGTAAAAGCCAAAATTGAAGCCAATGCAAAATTTACATCAAAAAAATACACGCCGTTACCGCCTTGTATTCCAATCCAGCCTTTTGAATTTCCAAAACCACTTTCAAGCAAATAAAAAAACCACCTTCGTGGGGTGGCTTTCTCATTCAACAATTTAAAGGAGCATAACAATGGTACATCAATCTAATGAAGGTGCTGGGAACAATCGAGACATTCCATTTCCAATTTCTCACTATGCACAGCAAGGTTGGAAATTAATTCCCTGCTTTGGAATTAGTCCAACTGGTTGTAATTGTGGAAATCCACATGCTGGGCGATTTGATGCGGGCAAGCATCCCGTAATCTCTGATTGGCCAATCAATGCGACGTCAGATTTTATGCAACTTACTAAATGGTTTGGTAACCAATCTCAAAATAATGCGGCAGTGGTCTGTGATCAAAGCGGTCTTGTCGTGATTGACATTGATCCCCGAAATAGTGGTGATGAATCTTTTCTAGCCCTTGAGAGTCTTCTGGATGGCGCAATCCCAACGACCGTGACTGCCCTTACAGGTGAATACACAGTAAAAGGTAAAAAAGTCCGTGGCCGCCATCTTTACTTCAAAGCTGATCCAAAGGTGCAATACGTCAAGGATTTCTCTCGCCTTGGATATAAAGGTATCGACGTTAAATCGAATGGGTATGTGCTGTTGCCTCCATCGATACATTCAAGCGGGGTTAATTACGAATGGGCAGATGGACTGAGTCCCTTCGATACCGAGATAGCAGAGCTCAGTACGGAGTTAATCAATGTGATGGTGAAGGGAAAAAAGAATCATAAATTGCCTAATGATTCAGGAAATATTGATTTCACACAGTTTAAAGACGTGATCGCATCTTCTGCCGCCAAGCGTGAGTTGGCACATCAAGTTGATCGTCTCGCAAATAGAACCATTGAAGGAGAGAGAAATGTCGCACTAAACGAATCTGCGTTCACCATGGGTCAATTCATAGGAGGTGGGCAGATTTCTTTAGAGGAATCCCGAAAGGCTCTATTCGATGCAGCTCGTGTTGCATATGCAGGTGAAGATGCCGACGGCGAAATAGCTTCTGTGCTTAGAGTTCATGGAGGTGGGTTTGAAGCAGGAGCGCAGTTGCCCATCTATGACATTACCTTCGAACTTGCTTCAACTGCTGAAGAGGTAACAAGTATCGATGAGACAGCATTTATGGAAAAGCTGAATGTTGTCGATTGGGAAGAACTTTGGGCTGATACATCCGAAGAACTTTGGTTCGTGGATGGATTGATCTGTGCCGAGCGAGGTCACACAATTTATTCCGATCCTGGAGTCGGTAAATCCCTACTCGTTAGAGAAGTTTGTGCCTGCTTGGCAAGTGGAAGGTCTGTTTTGGGATTACCTCCAAAAGAGCCCGTAAAAATTCTTTATATCGACCATGAAAATATCCCGAAAACCGATATTCGGAGAAGCCTGATTGATATGGGTTTTGGATGGCCAGATCTAAAAGAAAACTTCATTTTGATGTCATTCCCCGACTTCGCTCCCTTTGATTTGCCAAAGGGTGGTCAAGAATTGAAGCGCGTGCTCGAGATAGTTAATCCCGACTTAGTCGTCATGGATACCGCAAGTAGAACTATTCAAGGCAAAGAGAATGATAATGACACGTGGATTGATTTCTACAATTACACAGGAAAGATTCTCAAGTCTCTTGGGATTGCTTACATTCGAATCGACCATACAGGTAAAAACTCAAATGCTGGCCCCCGAGGTGGATCGGCAAAAATGGGTGACGTGGACTTAGTCTGGTATTTGAAGGAAGAAGAAGCTGACACAAAATTCATTCTCACAAATGAGAAACACCGTGTACCAATTGAACGTCTTGAATACACATTGAGGAGAGAGACCGAGCCTCTGCGTCACATCATTTCAACTGCAACAGATTGGGCCTCCATCATGAGCCGCCACCTAAAATTCTTGGAGATTGTTGATGCGATATCCATCTATATGACAGCGCACCCGAGTCAAAAAGTTGGATTAAACAGTCTCTACAGAGCTATGCAGAAGACATGTAAAGACAATGGCTATTCGAGACGAGACTTTGATGCTGCCCGACAGGAGTATCTGAGAATTCAGGAAGAAGGTGCCGCTTGAACCAGTGTACCGAAGCCCTTTTTGGCACGGTTGGCACGATGGAACGGATTACGTTGAGTAAACCATCCATCCCCATCTCTATTAGATGGGATGGTGGTTCGAAACAGAACAGCTTCAAAGCGGTATTCAATGACTGAAGAAATTAACAACACCACTCCTTTTTGCCTTAGTTGCGGACAATGGATTCTGGTTCTACCTGAATTAGATGACTCACCCTTTTATATCTGCAGTTATTGCACTCCGAAACCCAGAAAGGTCGGAAGGAAAAAAGCTGATGGCTAGTCCGTATTGAGCATGTTGCACTTCACTGAGAATCCCTGACGTTCGAGCCATAAAGCGACTCTTCGTTCTGCGCGTTCTACGGCAGCCGTG
>JAURMN010000135.1 GCA_030830725.1 Balneolales bacterium
CGCCAATCATTCGGTATCTGAAAACGGCCGGAGAAGCTGAAAGCGTACTAAGTGAGGAATTTATTCAAGATGTCTCTACTTATTTAAATGCCGGTTGCAAGCTTGCCTATCTACCGGGGCCGGCGAGAGTGATGTTACGAATCACTGCAGAGGATCTCGGCCAGACTGAGAGGACTTCCTTGAAGGAAGTAACTACCTCTGGAAAAATAAATGGAGTTCATCTCGCAGATCGTTTTAAAATAGATCTTTTGGAGAGACTCCAAGGCTTAGTTTTTTCTGAAGAAAAAGATGAAACCATTGAAGAAAATTTAGGGAAAATACTTAAAGAAAAGTCATTAACCATATGTACTGCTGAAAGTTGCACTGGAGGTCTACTGATTAATCGGCTTACAGATATTCCCGGAAGTTCGGCTTATGTGACTGCCGGATATATCGCTTATTCAAATGTAGCAAAGGTGCGTGATCTTGGAGTTGATGAGAAGCTAATCGAGAAATTTGGAGCAGTTAGTAAGGAGGTGGCCCTTGCGATGACGCAGGGAGCGCTAAACCGATCCAGTGCCGATGTAGCCGTTGCGCTCACCGGAATCGCGGGTCCGGGTGGCGGGTCGAAGGAGAAACCCGTTGGATTGGTATGGATGGCGATACAAACCCCACAAGAGCATTTTGCGTTAGAATTAATGTTAACCAAAGATCGGATTATGAATAAGGAACGATCCGTGATGATTGCCATGGAGGCCGTTAGGCGAACACTGTTAGGAATTACTCGCATGCCATATGGATTGGAAAAGAAAAGTTAAAAGAATTCTGGGCTTAGGAGTTGTGATTACATGCTTAGCATGGACGGGTAAAGTAGTGGCCTTAGATTTAAATCAATCAATTGAACAGCAAATAGATACAGTAAACAATAAAAGTAAAATTGAATATCGAATTTGGTCTACACCTGTCTTACTTAACTCAAGACAGATTGCCAATGATTCCTTACTTCGCTGGACGCCAACCCGGACTGTGAACGGTTGGTTAAAACAGTATCCGGGCTTTCGTGTCTATTCGTTGGGCACCTCGGAACGACAAGCAGCTCTATATCGACTTACGGCTGATCCACGTCATTTGGAGTTGACTTTAGACGGGGTAGACTTAAAAAATCCCCTAACTGGCCACGTCGATTTAGACAGAATTTCACTTCGACAACTTCAAGACTTAACGGAGTCAATGGGAGGCGGATCTCAACTGTTCGCATCCTTTAGGGAGCATTATCTCAATGAACCACGATTATATCTCTATTTTGATGAGAATGGCACAAATATTCGCAATTTAGATGTGCTTTACACCCATAACATAAAGAAAAATATCAACGTAGAACTAGGGTATCACGATAGGCGAGATGGGTTGAGTTTCTACGGAATGAATTTAACCAGTGGGATACTTCATAGTCGGATTTATTGGCAAAAAACGCCCTCTTTTCGACTTAAAGCGGGTCTCAATTCACGGGTTCGTGAATCAGAGGAATCTTTTGGATACACCGACTCCGAACTCTTTACCTTTTCGTTTAATCCTTTGATCATACGTCCAAAACTCAGTGAAAAAAGTCGTACGGCCATGCTTGATGGATTTCTCAGAGCTGAATGGGATTTACAGGAGAAAAAGAATCGCCTACGTTCAGAAGTTTCAGATCCGCGAAATACCTCCTTCTTATCCATCGGTCTGAACGCACAGACATACAACAGAGTGCTTCACGTTCAATTTGACTCCTCTGAAGCAGGATTTGATCGACTTGAACTTCATGCCGATTATGTTCGCAAGATTGGAAGATGGTCGGGTCACGCCTCCCTACGGAATCGTGTTGAAATGCCACAGGGTAACTCTTTTCGAGGAATGACAACTTCCGGGGTCTCGTTTAATGAGACAACGATACGTTCTGTGCTGCTAGAAACGGATGTACGCTTTCAAATTTTAGGCCAATGGTATCTCTATGCTCAGGTACTGGCTGGTACTCGGTCGGATGATCGAAACCGTTCGTCTTTAATCGGAGGATTATACTGGCAAAATCCAAAAGGTGATCAGGGGGATTTATACATGGGTAGAGCCCGATATCTTCCCGATTGGCAATCTCTTTATTGGTCCTCAAATTTGATCACCGGAAACCGGCTATTGATGTCGGAAGAGGCCCACTTTTCTGGAATCCGACTTCGTAAAGGGGTTTTTGATTGGCTGGAAACCGAAGCTGCGATCGAAATGCGAGATACGCACCATACCCCGTTCACCAATAGTACCGGACAATTTGATACATCTGATCGAATTCGAATGCTAGCAGCTTCGTTTTCTGTGCGGTTTGATCAGCCTAGGTATGATGTAACTCTTCACGCTACAATGAAATCGGCTATTGACTCAGGGGATGATGAATATTCACGCTGGATAGATGCCATGGGGACTCAGAGGTTGATTCAGGGTTCGTTTTTTATCAAAGGTCCGATCTATAATCAGGCCGCCTACACTCGAGCCGGGATTATTGCCCGGTGGGTTCCAATGAATGAACGAGCTCCTAAGTATCAACCTCTGCTAGATCGTTGGCAATTTGGACTCGATTCCCGTGTTATACCTTCTTATGTGGTTGCCGATATGCACATCTCTACCCGACTTCGTTGGATGATGGTGTATCTGCAACTCGAAAATGTGTTTCATGGACTGGGCCAAATGGGATACTTTGAAACTCCGGGCTATCCAATCTCGGGAAGACGTTTTATCTTTGGGATTCAGGTGTTATTTAAAAATTAAGCAGATTCAGATCCGGCAGGATTCATATGAAATTATTTTATGTCATTCGGGAGGGGTTTGCAGGACTATTTAGAACCAAATTTTCCTCTTTTACGTCGCTTTTCTCGCTCTTTTTGTCTGTTTTACTTCTGTCTGTACTGTCCAGAATTGGGTATTCAGCTTATGAATTTGCTCAAGTTCTAAAGCAAGATATTTCGGTAGAAGTTTTTCTGAAGAATATTAATCCACAACGCACGACTGAATTCAGGCGTCTCTTGGCAGAGGAAGAGTGGGTGGCCAAAGTAGAGTATATCAGTAGAGAACAAGCAGCTGAGCGTTTTCGAGCGGAGTTTGGTGAGGGAGCCGAAAGTTTGGTTGAGCTTAATTTCCTGCCGGCTTCCTTTATTCTGCAGGTAGTGGATACCGTGCAACTCAGCAGGATCAATGAAAAACTTTCTGATTTACGAAACGTGGATCTTGTGGACGAGGTGGTATTTAATGCCGCACTACTGGAAATACTCGAAGAACGTACTGAGACACTCGCTACTGCAGGTCTTGCGATTGGGGCTTTTATTCTGCTTGTATCTCTTTTACTAATCTATAATACGATTCGGTTGACCATTTATGCCAAACGGGATCTTATTCGGGCGATGAAGCTGATTGGAGCTACCAACTCGTTCATAAAAGGACCGTTTGTGGTAGAAGGATTTATCCAGGGGATATTGGCAGCATGTTTGGCAACAGCGGTGCATATGTTCATCTTTCATGCATTGATCCCTAACCAAATCCCCCAACTTGGCGTATTAGAATGGCCTTTTGGAAGATGGTTTTATCTAATTGGCTCGCTATTTGGAATCTCGCTGTTGGTGGGCTGGTGGGGAAGCTATTGGGCTTCCAGTCGATTTATTGGGAAAACAACCCTTACTCGGGACTCTCTACTACCCAAATCCGCTCGTTAATATTTTCGCTGTACAGTTTGTCGATCCTTGCAAGCCTTTTCATCACGGCAAGTCCCTTTAAAATGCAGGGAATGATCACGAATCTGCATATCGTGGATTGACTCGAGCATACGTTGGATTTCTAAAATACGGGGATCACAAAACTCAACCACAACTCCGCAATTCTCGCAGATCAAGTGGTCATGTTGCTGGTAAGCGAATGAACGCTCATAGTGTGATTGGGAGGAACCAAACTGATGCTTTTGCACTAACCCACACTCTTGCAGAAGATCCAGAGTATTGTAAACGGTTGCTCTAGAGACACGTTCTCCACGGCCTTTTACGGCATCATAGATATCATCTGCGTCAAAATGTCTATCTATGAAATAGATCTCATCCAGAATCACCATTCGTTCTGGGGTTTGTCGTTGATTTCGCTCTTTCAGATAGGATCTGAAGATTTCTCTGACTAGTGGCAGGGTTTCATGTATATGATCTGAGTCAACCATGTTGAAGGGTTATCTAAAAAATGAAACGAAAAAACTATATTAATGAATTATTGAGTCGTGTACCATCTGAATTGAATTCTTTGTCTTAACTCAGATCGAACAAAAACTTTACGTTTATGCCTCTGATTGTCTCTTTTGAAACACTTCCGCAGTTATACTCCCAACTGATCTCAAAATACCAATTCTCAGATAAAGTCGCGTTTGCACGCAAAAAGAATCCCGGCGAATCTTACAGCCCGATCACCTGGGATGAAACACAAAAGGATGTGAAGGCTTTGGCGAGCTACCTACTCGACATGGGTGTGAAAAAGGGGGATCGTATTGCCATTTTGAGCGAAAACCGTTACGAATGGGTGGTTACCGATCTGGCCATTCAGCTTTTAGGTGCAATAAACGTTTCCCTCTATACAACGCTTCCCCCAAAGCAGTGTGAATTTATCCTGAATGACTCTGAATCAAAGTTCTTCTTTGTCTCAACCACCCTTCAACTCAAAAAAGCGGTTGAAATTTTCGAGGGGTGTCCAGCATTGAAGAAGATTATTGCCTATGACACTCCAACTACTCCTCAACTATTAGAGCATGATTTTATTTCATTGTTCGATCCGATACTCACAGAAGGATCCAAAACTGAACAGGTGAACCAAAAAGCCCTAGAGGAGAGAGCCAATTCGGTTCAACCTGAAGATGTAGCCACTCTTATTTATACCTCCGGAACTACAGGGAATCCAAAAGGTGCGATGCTTACGCATGCCAATATTTGTTCGAATGTGAAGGCGGCTCATCTCTCGATTTCGATTTCCGAGTCAGACAGAACCTTGTCATTCCTTCCGTTATGTCACTCTTTTGAAAGGACCGGAGGATACTATGCGATGATTGCCGGTGGTGCTGAGATTTTTTACGCGGAGAGCGTGGATACAGTTGCCCGAAACATGACAGAGGCGAATCCAACCATTGTTGTGAGTGTTCCCCGATTATTTGAAAAAATTTACAACACCATTACCAAAAGTGTCGAAGAAGGTAGCTCGGTCAAGAAGTCGATCTTCCACTGGGCTCTTTCAGTTGGCGAAAAATATTCCTCTGGAAAACGGGGTATAACATCGATCAAAAAATCGCTCGCAGACAAGTTGGTTTTTGATAAACTCAAACAAAAAACGGGTGGAAGAATTCGGTTTTTTGTATCCGGAGGGGCCGCTTTACCTCCTGATATCGGAAAATTCTTTCAAAATGCAGGTCTACCCATTCTGGAGGGATATGGATTAACAGAAACCTCTCCCGTGATGAACGTAAATCGTATGGGGGAACAAAGAATGGGAACAGTAGGACCGGTAGTGGATGGAGTTACGGTTGGGATTCAGCGACTCTCTGATAACCAGATCATTGCCCAGTTAAGTGGAAGCGATGGCCCTTCCACGTTGACCAGTGAGTCCGGTGAGATTTTATGTAAAGGCCCTAATGTGATGAAAGGTTATTGGAAAAACGAAGAAGCAACCCGAGAGATGATCGATCAGGACGGCTGGCTTCATACGGGTGATGTGGGGCGTTTTGTGGACGGACGCCTTCAGATTACCGACAGAATTAAGCACATGATTGTGAATGCGGGAGGAAAAAATATTTACCCGGGTCCGATCGAAGATCTTTTTAAAACGAGCAAATGGGTCAATCAAATCATGATCGTGGGTGAAGCCCAGAACTTTATGGCTGCATTGATTGTACCTGATATGGATTCCCTCTCCGCATTTGCCAAGGAAAATCAACTCAGTATGACGCCAATGGACGCATTTTTAAGCCATCCCTCCGTGCAGCAGATCTTTCACAAGGTGATCAGGGAGTTTTCAACAGAACTAGCATCCCATGAAAAGGTGAGAGATTTTAGGTTGATTGCCGATGAATTCACTGTGGAAAATGGGGATATGACCCCAACCATGAAGCTGAAGCGACGTATAATTGAGAAAAAATATGCCGCATTGATTGCCAATATTTTCGCTGAGTAGCACGAGTATCAGGCGTGGGCGGTCATGCGGTTTAAGATTAGAGTAAGTTTCTCGATAAAATAGTCGACTTCTTGCGTTGTATTGTGTTTCCCGAAACTAATCCGAATACTGGATGTCGCTTTTTCGGGAGGTAGACCAATTCCTAGTAGTACATGAGAGGGTTCAACCGCACCTGATGTACAGGCAGATCCGTTCGACACACAGATATTTTCGATATCCAGGTTCAAGAGTAACATCTCTCCATCAACACCTCGTCCGTCTTTATTGAAGAAGGAGAGATTCAGGATATGGGGAACCCCGTTAGTTTCGGATCCATTAATTTGGAATTGATTCGGCAAAGCGGTTTGTAGTTTATTGAGTAGATGAGATCGTAATCCGGCGGAATGTTTTTGAAAGGATACCATATTCTCAACCGCGATTTCCAAAGCCTTGGCCATTCCAACAATACCGGGTACGTTTAATGTACCACCCCGTCGGCGTCTTTCCTGAGAACCGCCGTGAAGCCAGGGCATCCAGGTCGTATTTTGACGGATATACATAAACCCTATCCCTTTGGGTCCGTAAATTTTATGAGCACTCATGCTAAGAAAATCAATTTCTGAATCCTGAACATTCACCGCTAACTTTCCTATACTCTGAACCGAATCAGTGAAAAAAGCTACCCCTTGCTCATGGCAGGCCATTGCGATCTCCTGCACAGGTAATACGGTTCCAATTTCGTTATTAACGTGCATTAATGCGACAAGTGAGGTCTGCTCATCAATGGATTCGGATACCTGCTCGGCTGTGATCATTCCGGTAGAGTCTGGAGTCAAATAGAGGGGTTCACCACCCTGCAATTTTGTGCACTCAATCGTGTGAAGTACGGCATGGTGCTCCAGAGGCGAAGAGATGATTTTTTTCTTTCCTTTTTTGTGGCCACAGGCATACACACCCTGCACAATTGCGTTGTCGCTTTCGGTTCCACCACTGGTAAATACAATTTCAGACGGGTCGGCGCCGATCAAGTCGGCAATCGTGTCTCGTGCTTTTTCAACAGCAACTTTTGCTTCGCGACCTTTTTGGTGAGCAGAATTCGCGTTAGCAAAACTACCTGAAAGGTAGGGCATCATTTCCTCCAACACCGAAGGATCCAGTGCGGTGGTTGCGGCATTGTCAAAATATATTGGCTCCATACAGATAAAAAAGATCTACTTCAGTGTTCCACAGTCCAGAAAGAGAGTTGACTATATTTGCGAGTCAAAGTATCATTCACAGCCTTAATATCGGCTTCCTGAACATACTTAAAAAAATACGAAAGATTCACATGGCAAAACTTACAATCGAAGATCTTCACGTGCAGGGAAAAACTGTTTTTATGCGGGTGGATTTTAATGTTCCGATGGAAAATGGAACAATCACGGATGATAATCGAATTGTGGAGGCTCTACCCTCTATTCGCTATCTGTTGAATCATGGAGCTAAAGTCATTCTTGCCAGTCATTTGGGGCGTCCAAAGGGAAAAGTTAACCCGGAATTTTCCCTGCAACCTGTTGCCGATGAATTGATTAAGTATGTGGGTGTACCGGTTCATTTTGCCGAGGATTGTGTCGGGTTGCCGGCTCAGACAGCTGTGCAAAATGCCCGATTTGGAGAGATCGTACTCCTCGAAAATCTCAGATTTCATCCGGAGGAGGAGGCTAATGATCCTGAATTTAGTAAAAATCTAGCATCCTTAGCCGAATTGTATGTGAATGATGCGTTTGGAAGTAGCCATCGCGCTCATTCCTCAGTTGCTGGCATCACTCAATATCTACAACCGGCTGCTTCCGGGTTTCTGCTTGAAAAAGAAATCCGTTATTTAAATGAGAGTGTGAATCACCCCAAACGTCCCTTTGTGGCGATTCTGGGTGGAGCTAAAGTTTCGGATAAAATTGGGGTTATCGAGAATTTAATCTCTAAAGTTGATTCGCTTTTGATCGGTGGAGGTATGTCATTTACGTTCTACAAGGCAATGGGTTTGCCAATTGGGAAGTCCCTCGTAGAAGAAGAAAAAGTAGCTTTGGCCTCCGAACTGCTTAAAAAAGCGTCTCAGGCCGGTGTGGAATTATTACTTCCAGTTGATTCAATTGTTGCGGATCGTTTTGCAGAAGATGCCAAAACGCGTACAGTGGCAGAAGATGGAATTCCGGATGGATGGATGGCCCTGGACATAGGTCAAGAGACGGTAAACCTCTATTCAGCCCGTATTCGCGAGGCCAAAACCGTACTCTGGAATGGTCCGATGGGGGTTTTCGAAATGGATGTATTTTCAAAAGGCACTTTTGACGTCGCCAAGGCCCTGGCTGTCGCTACCCAGCAAGGTGCGACTACGATTGTGGGCGGAGGAGACTCCGCTGCAGCCATTAAAAAGTCTGGACTTGAGAATCAGGTCTCCCACGTGTCAACCGGGGGTGGAGCGAGTTTAGAGTACCTGGAAGGAAAGTTGTTGCCTGGCGTAGACTCCCTTACGGACAAGTAAGCAATTCCCCTCTTAATTTTGGCAGAATCCTTCTCGCGGGATACTCAAAATCGGATTCTGGTTTGCATACTCATTCGGTAGTTTACAGGCTCGGGTATCTTAAGGTAGAGCTGTATTCCTTCTTTAAACCGCTCTTGTCGTGAGATTTGCATCCAAACTGTAAGCGAATCTCGTTTTTGTCTTCTACGGCTCATAGCTCCGGAATCATAAGCAATTTGGAATGATTGATATATGCCGGCGCCTCCGACATACACAGTCGAAAATGAACGATATATATAGTCCTCTGTAACCCGTCCAGAAGTTGATGCAGTAGTCTGATAAACCGCCCATTTTAGTTTAAAAGAGAGCGAATTATGAGTGAAATGCAGGTCATGACCTAACATGAACCCTTGCTCTTTGGTATTCCTTGCCGAAACCGCGCTTGAACTTATATACTGAAATCGAAGTCGATTTGTCATATTTCGGGTAGTTGGAAGTTCAAAATGAACGGAATGCCGCCATTTTCCAAAGTGGAGGAGCTGCCACTGTTCATCTGTGATAGTGCTCTCGAAATCCGTTGAATTCAATCCAAAAAATTTCTCCTCAGGGTTTGATTCAATTGAAATCGATAGATCATTATGCATGTTCCATTGAGATGTTAAGATCAACGTATTTCGTTTTCCATTTAGGTTCGAAGTTAAATGCAACGAGTGTTTATTGAGGGGAATGGGGGTAGTCGGGGAGGTCGTACCTGTCGATAGTGATGTTCTTAACAGGTCGATGGTCATTTTATCGATTCCTGTTTTTGGCCATTTGGACATCATTACCCATCTAATCCGTGCCCAGAGGAGACTCTCAGCTTCCGTATCGCTAAGGTGAAGACGTGCAGAACCACTCTTCCATCTAAATTCTGAAGACAGCTGTCTGAATCCGAAATAAAGTTGAACGGCATCGGAAAAGATCCACTCATTTTGAAGTTGGAATGCCTGTTGCCTGCTTGAACGAGATCCAATAGAGAGCCCATTCCATTCACCGCTTAGACCGATTCTCTTGATTTCTTTAGAGATAAATGGCTTTTCTGACAGGTTACCAAAAAAACTTAAACTTACCCCCGATCCTTCGGTTGGGCGATGAACGAAGACAACTTGTTGACGTATCTGATTAAGCTGTTTTTGTATTCGTATACCAATCATCGGGTTTGCTTGAGTGAATCCGATTTTTCGAAGTAAATCCGCCTCCTTCGGAGCCCAAAATCCATTTATGCTCAGAGAATTTCGGGTAGTAAATCCCATCGCGATTCCTTTCTTTAAGCTGGATTTTGAGATGCTTAATGCGGGATTGGAAGAAAAGTGAGTTAATCGTGAACCACTCGCATTCAGGCTATAGCTTGATGATGAAGACACGAGTACTCCTGAACCTGCTTTCGTTCTAAAATCACCGAAAATCAGATTCATTCCTGATGGGGAGTTCCAGAAAAGGTTCCATGATGTGCTGGTCATGTTTTGAGCATACTCGCCGAACTTCACAGGCCTATCCCATATCCCTGAAAATCTCCAGTTCTTAAATCCGGCACGTATTTGATGTTGTTGCTCCATCGGTTCTCGAGTTTGTAAATGCTGCTCAGATGCAAAGAGGCTGCCAAGAGTCTGAGTAATTTTCTGCTTGACACGAGAGACTATTTCAATTTCAGATCTGATTTGAATGGGTTCGGTATCAAAAACAAAAAAATAGCGTAAAAGATCAGGATGGGTCGGTGTAAATCCCTCAACAGACAAAAACTCAGAATAGCTTGTGATAGGGTTAGAGGAGGTGTGTTCCAGGATCAAAGTAATTTCTGTTTCACTGAGGAGTGGTATATTCTTCAGGGTTTCTAGGCTGAATTCCGATGGAGACAAAGGGTAATCCAAGAGCCAGAGGATTAGATTTATATGTTCTTCCATATCTAAGTCCCACTCATTCGTCTCCTCAGAAGCAGGGTCGTAAAGATCCATCTGAATTCGAATAACCTGAAGGGCAATTTCCATTTTCTTATCGGAAGAGAGGCGTTCAGAACGCATCTGAGCTCTCGAAAATGTAGGGCTTATTGCGATTAGGATAAGGAGCAATCCCAAAAAGGATGACAGGGTTTGTTTTTTTATCCTCACGTCATTCACCCCACATCCAGGCTATATCTACGGAGAGTGTATGTCCGAGGTCTATGTGTCTGAATGATGAAAACCCGAATCGAACTCCACTGGTCCTAAATCGAATATTTCCGTACATCAGCCGAGGAGTCGACCGTTGTCCGATTTGAATCATGACCGAGTTTGCTGGCATCCACCCAATCGATCCCTCCGATTGAAAATCAAAAGAGGGATCCAGTCGAATCCCGCCCCTTACGAAGAAGAAAGGAGTAATTCTCCATTCCGATGCAAACGTAGCTCTTCTTTGTTTTGGAAGTTCGGACCGAGTAGGTTCACTATTCTTTCCAATATCTTGTTGGAGAATATTTTCTGAAAGAATACCGATCGTTAAAGATTCACTGGGAGTGATGAGCCCACCTAACGTCATGCCAATCTTTTGAAAGTCTCGGTAGGGTGCGGGAAATTGGTCCTGATGAAGATGAATTGCAATTCCCAATTTCATATTCCCTTTTGAAATCGCATACCCAGTCAGCCACTCTAATCGTTGATAGGAAGTCCACTTGAGCGTTCGTAATCCAAAGGCAAGACCTATTTTTGGAAGTTCCAGCGAGGATTCATAGAGAAATAATCCCTGAATTTGGAAAAGCTGTGAAACCTGTACTCCGTAGCACCCGGAATGGTTCCCCAGAATTCCAGCTGGATTTTGAAAAATAGTTTGACAATTCACATTATTGGATTCCGTTACTTTATTTAGGTTGGGAGCAGAACTAGAGGTCAGATATTGTGCGTATGCATGGATGCTGTACACCACATCAACAAAACCGATAATCAATAGAATCCACACCCATCGGATCTCTCTTAAATGACTCAAAATCTGGCCTCGGTTGTGAAGTAGTTTAAAACCTCGATATATTAATTTTGTGTGCCTGTGAGGTGTGTGAGCTCGGATTAATAACCTTGATTTAATTATTTTATGCATTGGGTTGCAGATAGGAAAAGGATACGGATGAAGAGATACAGGATAGATGTAAATTCAGTTTTTAAGAGTCCTGTACGAGTTCTTTCATTTCTTATAATCCTTCAAACATCGATTTCTTACACGGCTTTTTCACAAGAGTTTAATTGCTCTGTAACCGTGAATCGCGATCAGATTTCGGGAAATGCTTATGAGTACGTGACCGAACTTTCCGAGAGACTCTCTACCTACATCAATGAAACCAAATGGACCGATTTGCGGTTTGAAGAGACAGAGCGAATACAGTGTTCCATTCAGATTATTTTCACTTCAGCGACACCTGATTTTGACTACTCAGCCCAGTTTGTTGCGTCAATCCAACGACCGATATATCAAACCATGCAGCGAACTACCACGTTGCTAGTCAATGATGACACATGGTCTTTCAATTATCCGCGTGGAAAAAGTCTGATTCGTGATGATCTACAGTATGATGCTTTCACGACATTAATTGATTTCTACGTCATGATGTTTCTTGGGTATGATGCGGATACATTTTCCCCACTTGGCGGGAATAGATTTTATAGCGGTGCCAAGTTGTTGCAGGAGTTAGCTGAAACTTCAGGAGGGATAGGATGGGGCAGAGCGATTGGAGCACAACGAAATCGATATGGATTGATCAGCGATTTGACTAATCCCGCTTTCGACGAATTTCGACAAGCTCTTTATCAATATCACAGACTCGCTCTGGATTTCTTTATCGAAGATCAATCCCAAGCCAGAGAACAGGCTTTAGAAGCCTTAAAAAAGATACAAACGGTAAGCAGACAGGTAGCGAACACCTATTTGTTTGAACTCTTTTTTTCGGTTAAGGCTCAAGAACTTGCAGCTTTGTTTATGGAAGCCCCGTTAGACATCCGAACAGAGGCTTCGATTTTACTAAGAGAAGTAAATCCGGGGAACAGTTCGATCTATGACAAATTGATTGAATGAAAATCAAGGTCTTAAAGCACTATCATACCGGTGTTTTTAGCCACTTCAAGAGATCCCGGAATGAGGCTTTTTTTCCGTAACTGAGGATGCCATTGCGATAAATTCGGGCACTGAGCCTTAAGTAATGGACGTGTGTCAAAACCATCTGTACAATCAATGCAATAATATGTATCTACTACGGTAAATTAATCTCTTTGTTTCAAACGTAATCCTTCTCTTTTGAATCTGTTTCATCTTTCCGCAGAATGCTATCCAGTAGCCAAATCTGGAGGTCTTGGGGATGTAGTAGGCGCACTCCCTAAGATCCAACGTCCACATTTCGAACGAGTGACAGTGGTGATTCCGGCTTACAAGCTTCCCTGGTTTGAAAAGCATTCTGCAGACGTAGTGTACTCAGGAGAACTTCCTTTTAGAGATTCTCTGATTCCTTTCGAAGTACATGAATATCCGGAATCACTAGTGGGATTTCGTCTCTTGTCCTTTCATATTCCGGGTTTTACGGATCGCTCTGGAATTTATTTGGATCCTGAAAGCGGAGCTGCTTATTGGGATGAATCGGATCGATTTCTCTGTTTTCAGATCGCGTTTTTGGAATGGATCGTCAACTCTCCCGATGAGTGGAGTAGTCACCCACTCTTTCATTGTCATGATCATCATACGGCGTTGATACCATTTATGAGTCGTTATTGTCATCGATTCGAGACTCTTGCTGATATTCCCAACGTCTTAACCATTCATAACGGTGAGTATCAGGGGCGTTACAGTAAAGAGTTCATGCAGCATATTCCCGAGTTTTCACCAGAGCATATAGGATTATTAGAATGGAATGGACAGTTTAATTCTCTGGCTTGCGGGATTAAATGTGCCTGGAGAGTTACTACTGTCTCACCGGGATATATGAAAGAGTTAAAAAACTCCTGCCAGGGGCTAGAGACACTGCTTCGGTTAGAGGAAGCCAAAACAAAAGGGATTTTAAACGGGATCGATACCCAGACGTGGAATCCGGGCACAGATCCTTTCATTTCGGCGCATTATCACGCACAAAATGTGTCAAAAGGAAAACAGCAGAATAAAGAAGTCTTGATGTCTGAGTTCGAGCTTCAAGCCGATCGGCCGCTTTTCTCGTTTATTGGGCGATTGGTTCACGAAAAAGGTGCTGATCTTTTACCAGATCTTATTCATAAGGCAGAGCAAGAGGGTTTAGAGGCTTCTTTTTTAGTATTGGGTACAGGCGATCGCACGTTGCATGATCAATTTTATTCATTGAAACATACCTCTTTTGGTTATTTTGACACTCTACTGGAATATAATGAACGTCTGGCGCATTTGATTTATGCTGGGAGTGATTTTCTCCTGATGCCCTCTCGTGTGGAGCCATGTGGGTTAAATCAACTCTATGCTATGCGCTATGGAACCATTCCGATTGTTCGATCGGTTGGAGGGCTCAAAGACACGGTTATTCCAATCCACCCAAAAAATGTTCAGGATTCACCCACAGTTCAGGGTACAGGATTTGTTTTTGATCATTTTTCTGTCGATGATATCTGGAGTTGTATTGTAGAAGCGTCGTCCTTATGGTCTTCAAAATCTGAATTGTTGTCCAATAGACGCCGGATTATGAAGCAGGATTTTTCTTGGGAGAGGTCTGCTAAAGAATACCATCAACTTTACAGAGATTTGATCTGAAGAATTTCGAGTTTCATATTTGCTTACTAGGATATTGATACGAGTTGCGAAGTAAAAGCCATTAATCGCTAAAGAGATGAAAAATCCGACAATAGCCATGATATTGGGTGGTGGACGAGGATCTCGTCTTCATCCCTTAACCGGCCATCGATCCAAACCCGCCGTTCCCATAGCGGGTAAATATAGGCTGGTGGATATTCCAATTTCTAATTGTTTGAATTCTGGAATTCGAAAAATCTATGTCCTCACTCAGTTTAATTCGGCTTCCCTGAACAGGCATATCAAAAACACGTACAATTTTGATGCGTTTAGTAGTGGTTTCGTCGACATTTTGGCTGCGGAGCAAACCCCTAAAAGCCAAACCTGGTTTCAAGGTACAGCTGATGCAGTTCGACAATCACTTCACCATTTAGAGAACCATGAATTTGAATACATACTTATTCTATCTGGTGATCAACTCTATCAAATGGATTTTAATGCACTGATTAATGAGCATAAAAATACTAAGGCAGATCTAACGATTGCTACCATTCCGGTAATTGATCAAGATGCTACGGGGTTCGGAATTTTAAAAAGAGATGAGAAGTATCGCATTCTATCCTTTATCGAAAAGCCAGCTTTAGACAAACTATCCGAGTGGAAAAGTCCAGTTCCGCAGAATTTAAAGGCGGATGGTAAGGAGTATCTGGCTTCGATGGGGATTTATGTGTTTAACAAAGCTCTTCTGAAGCAATTAATGAAAGAGAATCCGGAAGCGGTTGACTTTGGAAAAGAACTGATTCCGAAAGCACTCCAAAACGCAAAGGTTTTCTCCTATGATTACACCGGTTACTGGACCGATATTGGAACCATTCGGTCGTTTTATGAGGCCAACCTCGAGCTCACGGAAACATTACCGAGGTTTAATCTTTATGATAATGACAATCTGATTTACACTCGTGCAAGACTCCTTCCTACATCCAAAATCTCAGGTACCACGTTGGATAAGGTTCTGATTGCGGAAGGATCCATTTTAGAAGCCAGTCGAATTGTCAATTCTGTTATCGGAATCCGTTCCAGAATTGGAAAGGGGACAACGGTTGAAAACTGTATTATCATGGGAAATGATTATTTCCCAACCGCTACAGAAATTGCACAAAAAGATGCCAGACACCCGTTATTAGGCATTGGAGAGCGTTGTTACATATCCAATGCGATTATCGATAAAAATGTACAAATCGGAAATGATGTCCGAATTGTAGGAGGATCCCATCTGTCAGAAGGCAAGCATAATTTCTTCTATGTGATGGATGGAATTGTCATCCTGCCCAAGGGAGCTGTTGTGCCTGATGGAACCTCGATATAGCCCAGTCGAATTACAAAAGAGCTTTGAGTGTCTCTCCAATTTCAGCAGGGCTTTCACTAACGGTGATCCCAGCAGCCATAAGGGCTTCTTTTTTATCCTGGGCGGTTCCCTTACCCCCTGAAATGATGGCACCGGCATGTCCCATACGGCGTCCCGGAGGTGCAGTACTACCTGCAATAAATGCAACTACAGGTTTTTTGACGTGTTCTTTGATGTAGGCTGCAGCTTCTTCCTCAGCACTTCCGCCAATTTCACCGATGAGCACAATGGCTTCGGTCTCAGGATCTTCATTAAATAATTTTACGGCATCTGTATGGGTAGTTCCAATCACTGGATCTCCTCCAATTCCAATGGCCGTACTTTGGCCAAGTCCTGCTTTTGTAAGCTGATCAACGGCCTCGTAGGTGAGCGTACCACTTCTTGAAACGAGTCCAATAGGCCCTGGAGTGAAGATCATACCAGGCATGATGCCGACTTTCGCCTGACCAGGTGTAATTAATCCTGGGCAGTTTGGCCCTACTAGTCGACATCCATGCGAGTCAGCAACGGATTTAGCAATCACCATATCCTGAACGGGAATCCCTTCGGTAATGCAGACGATTAGTTCAACTCCGGCCTGAGCGGCTTCGATAATGGCGTCACCGGCAAAGGCTGGTGGAACAAAAATAATAGATGTATTGGCCCCCTCATGATCCACAGCATCGCGAACCGTATTAAATACCGGCTTGTCCAAATGCTTTTGGCCTCCTTTTCCTGGTGTAACGCCTCCTACAACATTGGTTCCATATTCGAGCATCTGTTGTGCGTGAAATGTTCCTTCGCTTCCCGTAAAACCTTGTACAATTAACCGGGTGGTAGAGTTAACCAGAATGCTCATAGAAAAAAATTTAAGGTTGATCAGGTGTACTGTTATCTTCTTAAGATACGGCCACCGGCTCCAACGTTCAACCAGATTTGATACGGTTTTTCGTACTTTCCTTTTATGATAACGGATCACAAAAAAGAAGAAGTCAGACAAGCAGCAGATATCATAGAAATTGTGGGGGATTATGTCCAGTTGAAGAAGTCTGGGCAGTCATTCACAGGTTTGTGTCCGTTTCATAATGAAAAAACACCCTCTTTTAACGTAAATCCTACTCTTGGGATTTACAAATGCTTTGGATGTGGAGAAGGGGGCGATGTTTTCAGCTTCCTCATGAAAATGGAGGGGGTCGGATTTACGGAAGCCATCCGAACCTTGGCCGATCGATATCATATTGATATTCCTGAACCTGAATGGACGGAGCAGCAACGTGAAGACGCAACTCATACAGAAGGAATTCTTCATGCTCTGAGATTCGCCGGGCTCTATTATTACCGCCAATTGATGGAACTAGAAGAAGCAGAGCATGCGCGCGATTATCTACAAAAGCGTGGGTATTCTCAAAAGTGGATTCGAATGTTTGGTCTGGGATATGCCACTTCGTCAGGAGATGATCTCTACAAAGCAGCTCTCAAAGAAGGGATCTCAGAAGAGTTGCTTCTGGATGCCGATTTAATTAAGCCACGTCAACAGGGGGAAGGGTATTACGATACTTTTAGAGGGCGTTTGATGTTTCCGATTTTTAATCCGTCTGGCCGCCTGATTGCCTTTGCTGGAAGGATTTTTGACGAGGGTAAAAAAACAGCAAAATATGTGAATTCTGCTCAAACCGCAGTCTACAATAAATCTGCAGTTTTATATGGACTCAACTTTGCGAAAAATGAGATTCGTAAAGAGCAGGAGGTGATATTAGTTGAAGGATATACCGACGTGATGAGCCTCTTCAGAGTTGGGATCAAGCATGCAGTAGCTTCAAGTGGTACTGCTCTCACTGAACAGCAAATTAGACTTTTAAAACGATATACGCCAAAACTCTTAATGATTTATGACGCAGATCCAGCCGGACAACAAGCCATGGAAAGAGGGCTTGATATCGCTCTTGAAGGCGGATTTGATGTCGAGTTGCTTGAGCTTCCAGAGGGTGAAGATCCCGACTCCTTTGTACGAAAGCGTTTATCAAAATCAAACTCACCCGTAGAAGAAGCTCAAAAGGAAGTCAATGAAACGTTTCGTCAATACCGACGAAACCATGGGACTGATTTCATAACCTTTTTGATTCATAAAGCCGAAAAAGAAGGATTAATGCGCAATATGAGTGGTCAGGCTTCGGTTATGAATCAACTATTACACTCCATCTCGTTAATCGAAGATCCAATTCGTCGACAGATAGCAACCCAACAACTTCATCAACAAACGATTAAGTTTCGCTCCGGAACAGATCGAGAATTGCATGCGGATGTCGAAAAACGGGTCTACTCTCGTGCAGAGCAAAAGAAAAAGCGTTCAGTATTCTCAGGCTCGACCTCCTCTCAATTAGCAGATCAAGGACAAAATAAGGAGACATTGGATAGTTCTCTACTATCGGGAAATGCATCTTCGACGGCAGTAGGTGACAAGTCTAATCTGACACCGGACTACCTGGAAAAAATGGATTCTGGTGCTTCAGGACAAAAACTCCAAAAAAAGATAAAAAGACCTGAATATGAACGGGTTTTACTTAAAATGATGATTGAAAATGGCGTAGTGCTTTCTCGATACGTCGGTGAACAAATTAATGAAGATTATTTTGAGGATGAGCACTTTCGTCAGATTTATCAAGACCTGATCAGTCGCGTTTCTAATCAAGAAACTATCTCTCCAGAAGTGTATAGATCCGGTGATCCGGATATGGCTTCTATTATCGCCGACGTGATGTTTGAACAATACTCTTTGGGTGATTCAGCAAGGCGTCATTTAATGGATTCGATGTCTGTTTCGACAGATCCTGTCCAGATCACGAAATCCGCCCTAAAACCGTTAAAGCTCCATTATCTGAGGCGAATCATGACAGACTTAAACGATAATCTGCGAGCTTTACCGGCCTTAGAGGAGATCGAGGTTTTAGAGCAACGAAAATCGTTAGTGATGACCATGCAGGTAGTTCAGAGAGAGATCTCTCAACTCGAACGCCGGTCTGCAGACGAAGTTTTTCCAGATCCACCAGGGTATCGAGAAGCAAAGATCGAAATCCGAGAAAAGTTCTCATATACGCCTAAAAAATAGAAGGTTGCATAATCTCATGAATAGAGAATTAGAGATTGCTAGGAAAGCCGCCCAAGCCGGCGCGGAAACAATCCGATCATTTCAGAAAAACCGTTCTCAAATGGGTATTCGGAGTAAAGGGTATCGAGATCTTGTAACCGATGCCGATGTTGCGGCAGAAAAAGTCATTGTATCCGTAATCAAAGAGGCGTTCCCTGAGGATCACATTTTGGCCGAAGAATCAAAGGTGGAGGTTGAATTTACCAGTGGGAGATGGTGGATTATTGATCCTATTGACGGGACCACCAACTTCGCCCATGATTTTCCAATATTTTGTGTTTCCATCGGATTTTGGGAAGCGGGTAAAGCACAGGCTGGCGTCGTTCTGGAAGTCAATCGTAAAGAAGAGTTTTATGCGGTTAAGGGAAGTGGAGCTTTTTGTAATGGTGAGCGAATTCATGTCTCTGACCGAAATGAAATGTCGGAGTGTATTATTGCTGCGGGTATGCCTTACCATACGTTTGACGAAGAAGAAAGTTATCTCAAACTTTTCAGAACACTACTTCATAATTGCCTGGCTATCCGAAGACCTGGAACCGGAGCTTATGATTTATGTAGTGTAGCGGCTGGGAGATTCGATGGGTTTTATGAGTATGGGTTACAACCCTGGGATGTAGGTGCCGCCGCACTAATTGTAGAAGAGGCTGGAGGAGTTGTTACGAATTGGTACGGAACAAAGGAATGGTTATTTGCGAACCGGATGATTGCAGGAAATCCAGCCATTCATCCCGAACTCCTGTCTTTAATCACGGAATATGTGCCTGAAGAAGTGCGCGACGGAAGCGTAAAGGCAGGTCAGGGGTTTGCCTGAAAATCTTCATCGACGAACCTTAATATCCTGGAATACACTAAGATCGGAGAGGATGATGGGGTGGTGGGCTTTGAATGGCTCAGCAAAATCGACTCCTGCCATGTGTCCATAAAACCGGGCTCTGGCTCTTAGTCCTTCAAAAAAGGATACACCTGAGATATAGGTTTCAGGTTCGTCGCCGGGATCCTGTACGTTTAATTGGGTTTTGAAAGCCTTAAGGGCTTTTTCCTTTGTATCCAGGGTATCCGTGATGTCGATCAGCAGATCTGGAGTAAAGGTGCGATCTTGCATGTAGTGAAACACAAATGAAGGTCTCCAAGGGATTTGTGGCGAACCATCCTCCTCAAGGGTATCGATTTTTTGAAGCCCGCTCAGGAAAAGACAATCGACAAGCAACTGTGATGCGTTTCCATGATCCGGATGGCGATCGAAAGGCGCATTAATCAGACAGATTTGGGGTCGATATTTTCGAAGTATGGTAATGACGGGAAGCTGGTATTCACGTGTATTCTGCAGAAGAGTGTCCGGTAAACCAAGATTCTCGCGTACGGAAACACCAAGAATCCTAGCGGCCTCTTCGGCCTCTGATTTTCGAATTTCCGAAGAACCTCTAGTCCCCATCTCACCTTTAGTTAAATCGATAATCCCAACTTTTTTTCCTTTTTGGGTCAACGATGCGATCGTTCCGCCACAACTGATCTCGATGTCATCCGGATGTGCGCCAAAGGCTAATACGTCTAGGCTGAGTTTCATGAGAATGGGAGTTGATTTAATTTAAGTGAAACGTTTACCGTCAGTCTGCGTATAATTCAACTATTGCGCCAACTAAATTTGATAAATTAGTGTTGCTACACAGATGAGGTCGAAAAATCCGATTTCTGATTTCCGATCGTCGCGGTAGATACCATAAGTCCAAACTCAGATATGTATAAACTTTACATTAGCATAACCGAGGGCATTAAGATAGCGTTTCAGGCTATCTCCGCCAATAAAATCAGGGCATTTCTGACTACCATTTGTATTACCATCGGAATTGTCTCCGTCACTTCTATGAATACCATAACTGATGGGATTGATCGCAGTTTTGATCAAAGTCTGAGCATGTTAGGACGAAATGTGGTCTACATCGAAAAGTGGCCATGGGGATTCGGAGGAGATTATAAATGGTGGGAATATCGCAACCGCCCTGAAATGAAATTAGAATATGCAGAGCAGATCCGTGAACGGAGTCGTTATGCGGAAGATGTTGCTGCTGCAGCAAGTCGAAATCGCCCAATCCGTTACAAAGATTCCTTTGTAGAAAATGTAGAAATCGTAGGGGCTACAGCAAATTATCTGAAACCGACTGCACTTGAAGTCGAAGACGGGCGCTTTTATTCCGAAGATGACAATACACGTGGAGCCTACATGATTGTTTTGGGTGGTGAGGTGGCGGAAACACTATTCCCGGTTGAGAATCCCATTGGAAAGGAAGTTCGGGTACAAGGGAAGCGTTTTCAGGTGATTGGTGTATTCAAAAAGCAGGGGAGCTCCTTTGGGACAGAGAACGTCGATAACATGGCCGTTATGCCAATCAATACCTATCGTAGTATTTTCGGTCTTCGCTGGGGTTTACAATTATCCGTTCGATTTGCTGATGAACAAGCACTCCAAGAAGGACAGTATGAAATAGAAGGGATTATGCGTCAAATCCGCCAATTGGATATTCTGGAAGACAATGACTTTGCAGTAAATAAACCTGAGCTATTTAAGGCAGAATTTGATCGAATGACTTCTATTATTTATCTCATTGGGATCTTTCTTACCGGTTTGGCGCTATTTGTGGGTGGAATTGGTGTGATGAATATTATGTTTGTTTCGGTGAAAGAGAGAACCAAAGAGATCGGTATTCGAAAAGCAGTTGGCGCCAAATCCTGGGAAATTCTTTTTCAGTTTCTGATTGAAGCCATTGTATTATGTCTGATCGGAGGAGTAATCGGGGTGGTATTGTCACTTGGGACAACTAAGCTGATTAATGAGTTTTTTGTGGCCTATATGAGTTGGACCACGGTTTTGAACGCTGTAATAATCTGTTCGATTGTGGGCGTGTTATTTGGGTTCATTCCCTCGTACAAAGCAGCATCTGCAGACCCGATCGATTCTCTTCGATATGAGTAACTAAATTATCCCAGTAAACGACTTGATTTCAATCCATGAACTTAATTGAAGTTTTCCGACAGGCAGTTGATTCTATTCGGGTGAATAAATTACGCTCTTCTCTTACCCTTTTAGCAATTGCTGTGGGTGTTTTTGCCGTAATCGGTTCGAATACGGCTGTATTGGTTCTGGATACCTATTTCAAAGAAACTCTCACCATTATGGGGGGTAATGTGATCACGGTCCAGAAACGACCAGGTATACGAATGGGGGGAGGAAATTGGCAAGAATTTCGAAACCGGAAAGACATCACATTTACCCAAATGGAAGAGCTTTCTGAAAGAGGACAGGAGATTGAAAATGTAGGTCCGCAAGAAAACTTTCAGATTACCAAAGTTCAATATTCAGAGAAAACTACTGAACGCAATGTGGCGATTCGAGGTGGAAATGAACATTTCGTTCTTCATAATGCCTACAATATTGAAATGGGACGCAATTTCACGGTGGAGGATGTCCAAAATGGCCGTAATATGGTCATTATCGGGCATGATATCGTTGCAGATCTCTTCGAAGGGGTAGACCCAATTAACAAACAAGTTCGGATTGACGGCAGACCGTATCAAGTGATTGGGGTTACAGAATCAAAAGGGGCTATTTTTGGGAATTCACAGGATCGGTTTGTAGTTGCGCCATACACCACTATGTTGAATGTTTATGGAGGAATGAGCCGGGACATTTCAATTCAGGTATCTGCAAAATCTATCGACAAACTTGAAGATGCGATTGATGAAATCACTGGTCTGATGCGGATGATTCGAAAAGTTGAACCAGGAGATATGAATGATTTTGAAATTGTAACCAATGAATCACTTGGAAGTGCCTTTGATCAGTTTACGGGTGTGCTCTATATCATTGGATTTGTAGTCGGAGGAATCTCACTTTTAGGAGCCGGAATCGGGGTTATGAATATCATGCTTGTTTCCGTGACAGAAAGAACGAGAGAAATCGGAGTAAGAAAAGCTGTCGGAGCTACAAAAAAAGCAATTGTCTCTCAATTTCTGATGGAAGCCGTTGCCATTTGCCAAATTGGAGGACTAATCGGGATCCTACTGGGGGCTGCAATAGGGAATATACTTTCACTTTATCTCGAAACCAGTATCGTTTTTCCTTGGGTGGCTGCATTGATGGGTGTGTTGGGTATGACTGTAACCGGACTGCTCTTTGGTGTATATCCCGCTTTCAAGGCTTCCGAGCTAGATCCCATCGAGAGTTTACGCTACGAATGACGATACAAATCGCTATATTTCGCATGCAATCTATTTATACTACAACCCAGTGAACCATGGACGATACGATTATGAATGAGTTGAATCATGATCTTGAACAATCTATTCGAGAGACGGAGCACTTGATTCAACAGATACCCGTTGCAGAGATCATCGATGAATTTAAAGGCAAAGCTGAAGAGTTGATTCGTGAACATCCAATCCAAAGTGTTCTGATTGGAGCCGGAATCGGGTTTTTGCTCGGAGCCTTATTAAGTTCTGATTGACATTCGTTAGGAAGGAACCTAATCATGCAGGCTGATCAACCCAATCCTAAACAGTCCACAGAACCTGAATCCAAAAGGATCTCTGAAATCATTCAGAATCTAAAGAAGGATCTTCTTACCTATTTGGAGAAGAGAATTGAGTTGATTGTAATTCAGATAACAGATCCTGCTGCTCAATTTATCTCTGGACTTCTTCAGCAATTTTTTGGAGTTCTGATATTTTTTGCTGGATTTATCTTTCTTTGGGTTGCATTGGCCCTGTATCTTGCTGAAGTACTTAATTCTACTGTAGGAGGGTTTTTGGCGTCTGGAATTCCTCTCCTCTTGATAGGAGCTGTATTTATTTTTCGTAAACCCGGTATTCTGTATTCATCTATCCATTCCAGGCTTACATCTCAATTAATGGAAGCCTTTCACCGAAATCAGACCTCCTCATCCTACGAATCGCGAAACCATGAGGCGGATTCGAAATCGAGAGGGGAAAACGGTTGAGTTCCAGTATGAATATGATCAAAAGAAAGGCTGAATTGGAACGGGAAATCAAGAATCTTGAGATCCAAATGCAGCATCAATTGTTGGAGCTAGGTCACCAGGCTGTCGAAGGAGTTCAGCCCTCAAGTATTGTTAAAAAATATCCAATTCAAAGCATTGGAATCGTTGCAGCAGTTGGTTTGACGGCGGCTTTACTCATCAAAATAGGGCGACTTTCTAGCAAGAAAAAAGACCCGAATCCTCATCAATCGGAATTCAGCCAATCTTCATTTGAGTCTAAAAGGGGGTCATCTAGCTCGATCAAGTCCGCATCCTCCCCATCACTTCTCTCTACGGTTCGTGCAGAGGTCCAAAAACTCTTGGTGCACCAAGTTGTTCAAGGAGTCTC
>JAURMN010000136.1 GCA_030830725.1 Balneolales bacterium
CCCGCAGAAGAGTGGCAAAAAATAAACAAATTCGAGCGGCAGACTCCGGAAATGCCGACAGAGCATATTCAGCTTGGGGTTAATTCTGAAGATCTTGAATTGCGTACCATTGATCTGGTGGCGCCGATAGGAAAAGGGCAGAGGGCCTTAATTGTGGCGCCTCCGCGTACCGGAAAAACCGTATTGCTTAAGAAAATTGCCAAGAGTCTCATCGAGCATCATCCCGATGTGCACGTTTCGGTTCTTCTGGTGGATGAACGGCCCGAAGAGGTTACCGATTTTCTTCGTACCACCGATGCCGAAGTATTTGCCTCTTCAAATGACAAGCCCACTCAAAGCCATATTCGTATTGCTGAACTTGCACTCGGATATGTCAAGCGAAAAGCCGAAAGTGGGGAACATGCCGTATTGTTGATCGACTCCCTTACCCGATTGGGCCGTGCCTACAATGCCGCGCAGACCGGAAGTGGGCGTACACTTTCTGGTGGATTGGATATCCGGGCCCTCGAAGTTCCAAAAAAGATGTTTGGGGCGGCTAGATCCTTTGAGGGGGGCGGGTCACTGACTATTATCGCCACCTGTCTGATCGAAACAAATTCGCGTATGGATGATCTGATTTTTGAAGAGTTCAAAGGAACTGGAAATATGGAATTGGTCTTGGACCGCGAAATTGCGAACGACCGGATCTTCCCGGCCATTAACATCCTGGCTTCTGGCACTCGAAATGAGGATAAATTCATCCATGATTCGCTTGAAGAGCGAAATATGGTGCGACGCTATCTGTTGAAAAAATCGCCTAAAGAGTCGATGCTACTTCTCTTGCAGGTCCTTAAAAATACGGATGCAAACGAAGAGATCTTTGCCCAATTAGCGGCTAACGCTTAATTGTCACCGCGGTTTTCTCTCCAAAAGAACCCGCTCTTAATACACGGGCAATCCGGGATCAACTTCCCGAGCCCAGTCATTAATGCCGCCTTTGAGATTTTTAACGTCGTTAAATCCATTACGCGACAAAAATTCACAGGCTCTTGCACTTCGACTTCCAGAGCGGCACATCACGATGATAGGTTTGTCTTTGTATGACTCAATTTCATCGACCCGTGTAGGTAGTTGATCCAGGGGGATCAACTCGCCGCCAATATTCGTAAACTCATATTCGAACGTTTCTCTAACATCCAGAAGAAGAAACTCTTGATTTGTCTCTTGCATCTCTTTGAGTTGGGATACGGTTATTTCCTCCATTGCTCCTCTTTTTTGATGGGGTTTGTTAAAATGGTGTATTAGATCGAATTGAATTTACCTCAGTGTAGATAAACGCCAAGGGTGGTTGCCCGATTTACGTTCGGCTCTGATATCGTTCCAATGTAAACTGCTTTCCAAGATACAGGTTTTTTGCCTCTTCATCCTCCGCCAAAAATTCAGCTGTACCCTCTTTGAGAATCTTTCCTTCAAACATAAGGTAAGCCCGATCCGTAATGGCCAGCGTCTCGTGCACATTGTGATCGGTAATCAGAATGCCAATATTGCGCTGTTTTAATCCTGCCACGATTTCCTGGATATCTTCCACAGCAATAGGATCTACACCCGCAAAGGGCTCATCCAACAGTATAAAACGGGGTCGGGTAGCCAATGCCCGCGCAATCTCCGTGCGTCGTCGTTCTCCCCCTGATAGGGTTTGTCCCTTGTTGTCCGCCACGTGCCGCAGGCCAAATTCCTCGATCAGCTCATCGGTTCGTTCACGCTGCTCTGGTTTAGAGATTCCCTGAAACTGAAGAACAGACTGAATGTTTTCTCTGACGGTAAGAGATCGAAAAACCGAGGCTTCCTGGGGCAAATATCCAATTCCCAGACGTGCTCGCTTAAACATCGGATCGTGTGTTAGGCGATTTTCATTCAGAAAAATATCTCCTGAATCCTGCTGAACCAATCCCACAACCATATAAAAGGTTGTTGATTTGCCAGCACCGTTCGGTCCGAGAAGCCCTACGATTTCCCCTCGATTCACATGAATGGAAACATGGTCCACAACGGTCCTTTTCTTATATCGCTTGACCAGTTGTTCTCCTCTGAGGGTTTCCATATCCATTCGGTTAACCGATTTGCTCTGCGATGGCTTCAAGAATATGTTTTCCATCGGCGTTACCCAAGATTTCTTCAGCGGCTCTTTCGGGGTGCGGCATCATCGCCATCACGTTTCGTCCGCGATTACAAATACCGGCAATCGCCTCAACAGACCCATTTACATTCGTTTCTTCTGTTATCTCTCCCTGGGCATTACAATAGCGAAACACAATCTGATCATGCTCTTTGAGTTCCTGAAGGCCCACAGGATCGATTGTATAATTCCCTTCGCCATGTGAAATCGGAATTTTAAAAACAGCTCCTTTTTCTAAAGAGGAGGTAAAAGGCGTTTGAGTGGTTTCTAATCGAATGTGCACATCCTTGCAAATAAAACGAAGATCTTGGTTGTGCAACATCGCTCCCGGTAGAAGGCCCGCTTCAAGCAGTATCTGAAATCCATTACAAATTCCTACCACTGGTCCGCCTTTTTCTGCAAACTTAATCACTTCCTGCATCACCGGTGAAAAGCGTGCGATAGCGCCAGACCGTAAATAATCCCCATAAGAAAACCCGCCGGGTACCAAAACCAAATCCACGCCGCTTAAATCGGTTTCTTTGTGCCAGATAAACTTAGCGTCCAATCCCAGTACAGATTTAAACGCATGATAAGCGTCATGATCGCAATTGGATCCGGGGAATACCAGTATACCAACTTTGGGGACAGGCATGGATTATCCTTTCAATTCAGTGATAAGTTCGATTTCATTTAACACAGATTGTACCCGAAGAGCGGATTCAAAGCCGCCTTCAAAAACCATGGCTTTTCCATCCTGATGCACCATAAGTGTAAGTGAAAAAGCTTTTTGATGATCACAGTGAAGAGCCAGGATTAGCTGTCGGATCACCTCATCAAACGTGTGCTCCTCATCATTGTAGAGTACCACTTTCCATGGATTGTCCAACGCCGTGTCCAGTTCCAGACACTCCTCGACTTCCGTACCCGGTGCCTGTTTCTCCAAAACGTCTGTTTGGATATCGATTTTTGAAAATTGAGCCCTCATGTAATTCATGGAGTGATGATTAGAAGGAGTGAACACGCAAGGAATTCCTTACGACGTAGATCTCTCTATGGAAATTTGAAAATCTTCCATAACCTCGTTAGCCAGAAGCTTGGAACAAGCATTCTGTACCAATTCCCGCGCCTTAGCCTCCGAATCGGTGTCCACATCCATCACGATATACTTTCCGATCCTTACTCCTTTGAGTTCATTCATTCCAAGTTGGTGAAGAGCCTGTTCGGCCGCTTTCCCTTTTGGGTCAAGGATCGATTTGCGAAGTGTAACGGTAACGGTGGCTTTAAACATGGGATAAAAATAAGGGTTTCAGGTCGTTTAAATGTACGGGTTCTTTGGGTTTACTGCTACCTGATTTACCACCCTTTTAAGGAGTTCGTCCCGCTCGTTTTCAGGATGAAACCATTCGATAAACGGCCATCGGCGAAACCATGTCATCTGTCGTTTCGCGTATTGACGCGTGGCGATAATCGTAAACTCTAAGGCCTCCTCTTCCGTGATCTCTCCCCTCAAATATTGAGCCATCTGTTTGAATCCAACCGTAGTGCGAAGAAGATCCGGCCAGTCCATGAGGTTTTGCACTTCTTCTTTAAATACCGCTCCAAATAGGGTATGGGTTCGGCGCTCAATTCGTTCCACGAGCTCTGCCCTGTGCCACTGAAGGCCGATCCAAAGATCCCCGCTTGCTGGCATCGTGGCAGATGCATGATGAAATGAACTAAACGGTTTTCCAGTTTGCCTCCAAACATCCAATGCCCGAATGATGCGATGACGATTCATCCCATCCATTTTTTGGGTATAATCTGGATCCACTCGCGAAAGTTCCGTATAAAGCGATTCCAGACCCTCGTTTTCGGCCTGCTCTTGCAGCGACACAATATGGTCCGGATTGGCGGGGGGGAGGGCGTCAAAAGGCTGTATCAATGCCTGCAGATAGAGCGTACTTCCACCGACAATAAGAGGTAGTCTGTCGCGGCTGGTAATCTCTTCGATCCACCTTGTCGCACGCTCAGAAAAGGCAGATGCATCATCCGGAGTAGAGGGTTCCAGATTGGAAACATTATGATGCGGAACCCGGTCCAACCATTTCGATTCCGGGGCGGCAGAGCCTATTTCCATCCCTTTATAACACTGCCGTGCATCCGCGGAAATAATTTCTCCGTTCACCTGTTGGGCAATGTGAACGGCGAGTTCACTTTTACCCGATGCGGTGGGTCCAACAAGAAAAATTCGCTTAACGAAACTCATATCCGACGGATATACGATGGGTTACCCCAAGATCCGAGGCATAGCCCGTAAAATCAGTAAACCCGTAATCCACTCGCAGATTTCCAAGCCTGAAGCCGGTACCTACGGCTGGGGTCATCGAAATTCGTTCCCCATCAGGTTGGATCAGGTCTGTGAGGCCGATCCGAATGGTTACTATCTCTTTGTATGACCCCTCTACTCCAAAATGAGGCTCCATACTTACACGTCCCGCGTTCAAAAAATAGGCCTGGCGATTTTCGGCTCGGAATTGCAGGTCGGAAGAGAGCAAAAGACTCAGGTCAGAAAGGGCTATTTTCCTGGCGGCCCCAATACGCACGGCCGGTAATACTTTTTCATTTTTTCCGGATGGAATCACATCTCCATAATCGGAAGCCAGGGCGGCCAGCTCCTTTTCATCTACGGTCCAAAATTTTATCATGGGTAGAAGATCTGTGATCTGAACACCCAGTAACCAATTCGATTTACGTGCTTGCAAGCCCACGTCCAATCCATACCCCCACGCATTGGCAAAGGGCCCTAATCGGTGATGTATGACCTTAAGAGATGCGCCAGCCATCAGTTCACCATGTATGTTGCCTGACTTTTCGTGGTAACGGATCAAGGGTTGGGCGTAAGAAAGATACATGGCCAGATCCGATACATTGAATTCCTCAATAAAGCTCGCTGCATCCTCTCGGGGGCGATTACGTTCGGGGTCCCAGGCGTTGAGGGTGTTTTGAATTCCGTCCACCCCTTGTCGAATAAATCCGAACCCCACTACTGCGGCCGGGATAGACGAGGGATCATTATGCAATGGAATTGCAATCCCGGCAAAATCATAAGCAACCGTTCCTGCGAACCGTTCCGAGTGCATCAAAAGAAGGTCGGGGTGGCGAAGTAGCATCAATCCTGCCGGATTCCAAAAGATGGAGGAGGCGTCTTGAGAAATCGCCGTCTGACTGCCACCCATTGAAAGTGCACGAGCCCCCACGCCCGCCTGTAGAAAATCAGAACCATATTTGGCGTTAGAAAACGCTTGGGAGTGCCCTTGCTGTGGGCTAATCACTAAAAAAAATAGACCCGTGACCAAAAGGATGAAAAGGAAACAGAACCCTCCTCTATCTCTTTGCGAAAGAAGAATCATACTCACGTGTTCGGGATATCGGTCTGGATTCATATTCATCTCAAGAAATGTACAATTTATCCGCCTGTTTCAGTACGGAATTATTCAAAAAAAGGGATTATGTGTATATTCAGCGAGGAGAAAACGAGCAATCGATCAAGGATCCCGTCAGAGTCCTTATTTCGCTTTCATTTTGCATCTGAATCTGAACAAGGATTGGATCTGTGCGTTGAACTCTCAAAACCATCACCTTTGAAATTTCCAGCGATATGAAATTTTCTATTAAAAGCAGTGTTCTAAGTCATGGGTTATCGGCCGTTGTCGGAGCGGTGCCAACCAAGGCAACACTTCCGATTTTGGAAACCATACTGTTTGAAGCAGAAGGAGAATCCCTTCGTCTAACGGCAACAGACCTAGAAATTTCAATGATTGAAACGGTCGGTGCAGAGGTGCGAGAAGAGGGCTCCGTTGCGGTACCGGCACGACGACTTCTGGAAACCCTTCGTCAATTGCCCGATATCCTGATCACCTTCGAGGTAGATGAACGTGCAAATATCAAATTCAGTACAGATAAAGGGACCTACAAACTTGTTGGTGAGAAAGCCGATGACTTCCCAGCGCTTCCTGATCTAAATGATGGAACAACCCTGACTTGCGATTCGACTGTGCTTAAAAAAGCGATTCAAAAAACTTTATTTGCGGTTTCCAGTGATGATTTGCGCCCCGCTATGATGGGGGTCTATTTTGAAATTGGAACCGACAAAACGACGTTTGTGGCGACAGACGGACATCGCTTGGTTCGCTACAGTAATAAAGGGCTTCAATCTGCCGAACCCCTCTCTTTTATCGTTCCCGATAAAGCCCTTTCACAGGTATCTAAATCCCTCGAAGACCGTGAATGCAGTCTCACCATCTCTGATGCGCATGTGGTTTTTGAGAGTGGCGAAACGGTGATTATCAGCCGTCTGATCAGCGAGCAGTATCCAAATTACCAGTCTGTCATCCCGCGGGATAATGACAAGTCTCTTTTGATCGAAAAAGACCAGATGCTGGCTACCGTAAAGCGTGTTTCGGTGTTTTCTAGTACCACGACCCGCCAAATCCGCCTCCAACTTGGCCAGGATCAACTCCTGATCCGTGCAGAGGATCTAGATATGAGTAGCGAGGCCAAAGAGACTGTGGCATGTGAATATGCTGGTGATTCTATGGAGATTGGATTTAATGCACGATATCTGGCCGATGTACTGAATAATGTGGACGGAGACACGGTGCGCTTCGAATTTTCCACTCCAAACCGGGCGGGAATTGTGAAACCTGCGGATGCACAGGAGAACGAAGAAATCCTGATGCTGGTGATGCCGGTAATGTTGAATACCTACTAATCGTTTGGAGGATCAATCCGCGATCGGTAATTCTCGAGTTTGGTTTTCGTTTGACCGTGCCGGAAAACGCCGCAATCTCAGAATCCTTCTTGTCCAAACGACAACCCTCAGGCAGTATGCAACACGGCTGATATATGTCCCGCATTTTGACACTTACTACAGATTTTGGGCTGGAGGATCACTATGTGGCGGTCATGAAAGCCGTGATCCTTAAAAATGGCCCCATTGATCTCAAAATGGTGGATATTTCGCACTCTGTACCTCCGAATGACATTATGGCCGGGGCCTGGGTGGTTCGGGAGGCGGCTCGCTTCTTTCCTGCAGAAACGATTCATCTCGTGGTTGTGGATCCGGGCGTTGGTACCGATCGGGACCCCGTATTGATCAAAAGTCACGGCCAGTGGTTTATCGGTCCAGATAACGGATTATTTTCCTTGATTTCTCAGGATGCCGGATATGAGGCCTGGCGGCTGGATAATGCGCACTACTGGCTGGATGAAATCAGTTCCACCTTTCACGGCCGTGATCTATTTGCCCCGACAGCTGCACATTTGGCTTCCGGGGTAAACCCGAATAAACTAGGAACTCCCGGTCACACTCTTATGACCTGGAGATGGCCTGAGCCTATACAGGATAAAGATGGTGTCCGCGGATGGGTTGCCCATATTGATCATTTTGGAAATCTCATTACCAATATTCCGTCCTCCGTTGTGAAGGAATTCCAGTTTGATTCCTCCATTCGGATGAAGATTTACATTGGAAACACCATTCTGGAGTATATTTCATCCACCTTTGGAGATGTCGAGCCTGGTCAGGCCGTAATCTATCCAGGTAGTTCTCAGATGCTGGAAATTGCCGTAAACAGGGGAAATGCCTCTGAACTTTTAGGTGTTCCAAAGGGTTCTGAAGTGACGATTGTCTTTCAGAAACCTGCGTTATGAACCCCATTCTATCTCATCCGATTCCGCACCGGCGTAGAACGGCAGCCCAAAAAAGTAATTTTAATCCTCTCACAGCCTTGGTGTATGAGGATGTGTGGAGAAAAAGATCGTTAAGTATTCTTTCCCGAAAACCCTTTCCACTTCAACAGGAGCTCGATCTGTTGCGATCCTGGCTTTCGGAGTGTAAGGAGGGGGTTTTGCTGGACGTGGGGTGCTCCACGGGGGTCTACGCCCGGGGCTTAGCATCCGGATTTCCTGCTGCGAAGATTACTGCTGTGGATATGTCGGAACTGATGGTAAAGCAGGCATTGAAGCGGGCTGATCGTGAAGGGGTTAAGGTTGAGTGGGTGGTAGCTGATGCGATCTCATTACCCTTTGAGGGGGAGGCCTTTGACGGGATTTGCATGGGGGGAACGTTAAATGAACTTGGTCCCGATACTCAGGTGATTCTTGAAGAATGTGGGAGGGTGCTAAAAAAAGATGGGCTCTTCTTCATGATGTTCCTGTTGTCCTCAGAAAAACCACTTGGGCGTTTATTACAGAGGTTTTTATCGCTGGGGGGGTTGCGGTTCTGGACAACTTTGGAGGCGGAAAGCCTGTTTTCCCGCGCCGGTTTTGAACAAGTCCGATTCGAGCATTACGGCGTTGTGGCCTTTAGTCTGTTGCGGAAGCATTGAAAGAGGTTTAGTGCCTTCTGTATCACATCGAGTCCGGAGCGCTTATTCCAAGGATTCCAAGTCCATTCTTTAATACCGTAGCGGTCATTTCCGCCAGGGAGGCTCTTGCGATTCTTATTTCCTCAGGCTCTCCCAGAATGCGACAATCATGGTAAAACGAGGTAAAGGTCGAGGCTAGTTCCTGCAGAAACAGGATGCATTTTTGAGGTTCTTTGCTGTTTGCGGCCGCTTCTATCGCATCCGGAAACTCAAGCATTTTTCGAATTAAGGCTTGTTCAGCAGGGTGGGTCAAGGCCGACCACTGAACAGTCAGGGGTGAGTCTGTTTTATTGGATGTTCCAGACCCCTCATTACTTCCCACCTTCCGAAGGATGCTGCGAATGCGCGCGTGGGCATATTGCAGATAAAACACCGGGTTTTTTTCGCCTGTTTCTCGTGCCTGATCCAGATCAAATTCCAAATGTGTAGACGGGGCTCTCATCAGGAAAAAGAATCGTGTAACATCACTTCCTACCTCATCCATGAGTTCGTCGAGGGTTATATAATTCGCCTTGCGAGTACTCATTTTGAACGGTTTTCCATCACGAATTAACGTCACAAACTGATATACCAAAACATCAATGCGAGAGGTGTCTCCTCCCAGGGCCTCAACCCCTCTCAGCACATCGGGATAGGTATCAATATGATCTGCACCAAATACATCTAGGCATACATCATATCCGCGATCAAGTTTTTGAAGGTGGTAGGCAATATCCGGTAATCGATAGGTAGGCTCTCCGGTGCTCTTGATCAAAACGGTATCTTTTTCCTTGCCCATTTCTGACGTTTTAAACCAAACCGCTCCACCCTGATCGTATACAAGTCCTTTGGTTCTAAGCCCTTCAATCACCCGATTAATAGACCCGTCTTCATAAAGAGAATGTTCATTGAAAAATGAATCCATAACAATATTCATTCTCTGAAGCGTCTTTAAAATCTCTTCGAAAATGGCTTTTTCTGCAGCTTCTTTAAAGGGCATTTCGTCACCATTAAGTAGTACAGAACCGTTCTCTTTAAAAAGCCCACGGGCTATTTCGGAAATATATCCTCCTTCATATCCCCCTTCGGGAAACGGAATATCTGCACCACAAAGCTCTCCATACCGAGCCTGTACAGACTGCCCGAGCACTCTCATCTGCCGGCCGGCATTATTGAAATAATATTCCCGATCAACCTCTGCACCAGTCCATTCCAGAAGTCTGGCCAGGGTATCCCCAAGAACTGCATTGCGCCCATGACCCACTGTAAGGGGGCCTGTTGGATTCGCGCTCACAAACTCTATCAAGACTCGTTGATCGCTCCGTTTTTTTGTTCGCCCAAACGTCTCTTTTTCACTCCAAATTTCCGCAAACTTGGC
>JAURMN010000137.1 GCA_030830725.1 Balneolales bacterium
CGAAAGTTCTACAGCAGAGGCCTATCAATCCTGTGTTCCCGAACCAAATCCAGTGCTTCCGCTTCGCACAGTATTGCTGGAAGAACCTCTTGAAGAGTGGCCAGTTTACCTTATTAATGATTTGGAACCAGCCGTTGTAGCCCGCTATGACATGGTAGGCTTAATGAAAGAACAACTCTGTGAATTCGGAGCGGATTATGCCAGCATGTCCGGAAGTGGGTCGAGTGTGTATGGCATTTTTCAACAAGATTTCGTTGCTTTACATGCCTATGAATCGATCCGGAATCTGGGATATCAGGCCACATTGACCCGTCCCTCTTTTATTCCGGATTTACGTATACTCACAGACTGAAAGGCTGAAGATAAATCTCCCGCAATCAGCGACATCTGCAGATCCGCCTTTACAGGGGTATACGCACAGAAGATAACCGTTGAGTAAACGAAGAATAAGCCCATGAGCCCTAAGAGCACGCCCACAGCCAAATTAGACTTACGCAGAGGAATGGACAAAGACTCCTTCCGCGAAGATATTAAACAGCATCTGCGCTACACCCTTTCTAAGGATGAGTATTCAAAGAATAATTGGGATGACTATCGAAGTGTGGTGCTGGCTCTTTTGGACAGGCTTCATGATCGCTGGATCGAAACCCAACAATACTATTATAAAACCGATGCCAAGCGGGTCTATTACCTGTCGATGGAATACCTGATCGGCCGTCTTCTTGACAACATGTTGGTGAATCTCGGTCTTCAGGAAGAGGCCGCAGAGGCGATGGCCGAACTTGGGCTCGATTATGAAGAGGTCCGAAAAGCAGAATGGGATGCAGGACTTGGAAACGGTGGCCTGGGACGTCTTGCGGCGTGTTTTCTGGACTCGATGGCCACAATGGGTATTCCCGCAATGGGATATGGAATTCGGTATGACTACGGAATTTTTTACCAACGCATCGAAAATGGCTATCAGGTAGAAATGCCCGATCTCTGGCTACGTTATGGCAATCCATGGGATGTGGTTCGCCCCCAGGTTCAATATCCGGTCAAATTTTATGGAAATCCGGAGACCTGGTATGACGAAAAGGGCCATCTTAGATTCCGTTGGAAAGGCAGTCAGGAGGTCCTAGCCCTGGCTTATGACACCTCGATTCCCGGCTACCGGAATGATGTAGTAAACAATCTTCGTCTCTGGAAAGCCTCTTCCTCGACGGCCATTGATCTGAAAAGTTTCAATCAGGGCGAGTATATCGATGCGGTTCGCGATACCTCTTTGAACGAAAATATTTCCCGAGTGCTCTATCCGAACGACAAGGTATTCGTTGGCCAGGAACTCCGCCTCAAGCAGGAATATTTCCTCGTTGCCGCCTCTATGCGTGACATCATTCGTCGATTTAAAAAGGTGAGCAACGATTGGCGCAAACTTCCACAACTCGTTGCGATCCAGTGTAATGACACTCACCCCAACCTTGCGATTCCGGAGTTAATGCGTATTCTGATGGATGAGGAAGGATTAGATTGGGACCTGAGCTGGGACATCACGGTTAAAGCCATCGCGTACACCAACCACACCCTGCTCCCAGAGGCCCTCGAAAAGTGGTCGGTCTCCCTAATGAGAGCCCTTCTACCACGACACCTGCAAATCATCTACGAAATCAACAGGCGCTTTCTCAAAGATGTGCAACATGTCTTTGGAGATGATCGTGGCAAGATGAGTCGGATGTCGATTATCGGGGATGGCGAAGAACCGATGGTGCACATGGCACATCTCGGAATCGTTGGCTCGCATAAAATTAACGGAGTGGCGCAGCTTCACAGTGATTTACTGAAAAAGACCCTCTTCCGTGATTTTTATGAATTATGGCCGGACAGATTTACCAACAAAACGAACGGAATTACTCCTCGCCGCTGGCTCAAGCAGTGTAATCCATCCCTTTCTGCGCTCATTACAGAGACAATTGGTGCGGGTTGGGAGACCGATCTGTATCGGCTTAAACAACTCGAGCTATCTGTCGGGAAGGCTGCATTTCAGAAGAAATTCTCAGCGATCAAACGGCAGAACAAAGAGGCTCTCGCAGACTTTATTAAACGAAACACTGGAGTGACGGTTGACTCGGCTTCGATGTTTGATATCCAGATTAAACGAATTCATGAGTATAAGCGCCAATTGATGGCAGCACTCCATGTAATTACGCTTTATAACCGAATTCGTGAAGGCCGTCTGAAAAATCCGGTACTTCGTACGGTACTTTTTGCCGGAAAAGCAGCCCCGGGATATGCAATGGCCAAACTACACATTAAATTGATCAATTCTATTGGCAGAATGGTGAACAGCGATCCAGTGGTCTCGAAATCACTCAAATGTCTGTTTCTTGAAAATTACAATGTGACGCTTGCGGAGTTGATGATTCCAGCGGCTGATCTTTCGGAGCAGATTTCTACGGCCGGGATGGAAGCATCCGGTACCGGGAATATGAAATTTGCGCTTAATGGTGCTCTCACGATTGGGACCATGGACGGTGCCAATGTAGAGATGAGCGAGGAGATTGGCGAGGAGCACATGTTCATCTTCGGAAATCGAGTGGAAGATGTCGACAAACTTCGTCACACCGGATATCACCCATGGGATTATGTGGAGCGAAATCCGGAATTACGCCAGGCAATTGAACAGATTCGTGACGGATATTTCTCGCCGGAAGATCCGCATCTTTTTCAGCCGATTATCGATGCCTTACTCAATAAAGGAGATTACTTCCTGGTGCTTGCCGACTATGAAGAGTATGTGCGTGCACAAGACAGGGTGTCCGAGCTCTACAAAGACTCGAAAGCCTGGACTGAAAAAGCAATCCTTAACGTGGCTCGAATTGGAAAATTCAGTTCCGATCGCACCATTCAGGAGTATGCGGAGGAAATTTGGGGAGTTGAGGTCGGGAAGCAAGAACCGGTAATTGTTTAGTCCGGCCGATTGGACCACGAAGGCGATCACTCAACCACAAATCGGAACGTAATCGTCCCCCACTGTGCATCCTGAGGAACCGTAGAAGGCAGACGTGAAAAACGCCAATTACGAAGTGTGCGCATCACTTCGCGTTCAAGTTCCGGATTCATTTTTTGAAGAGGAAGAATGCGCCCAATCCGCCCGTCTGGAGAAACTTCAAACCGCACCGTAATATTTGCGGAGCTATTCGTAGAATTCACGGGAAGTGGTTGTGTAAGTGGATCTCTTCCCAAAGGTCCTTCCCATTTCAAGGAGTAAGGGGAAGCTAGTTCATCATCCTCTCCTGGCCCCTCTTCGGCTACTTTTTCTGCAACATCTTTTGCTTGTACAGGGGTTTGCTCGGGTACTACATCTACCCGCACTTTGGACTCTGTTTCAGGAATCGGTTCCGGTTGTACAGGTTGGGGTTCAGGCTTGGTTTCCGGAACGACGGTTGGATCGATTTTCGGCACGTCCGGTGTCACAAGTTCAATCTCTGACTCTACTGGTTTCGGTTGATCCGGAGCGTCAACTGGCTTGGTTTCAGGTTTTGGTTCCGGTTTTGGTGGTACAGGTTCTGGAGTCGGTTCTGGTTTCTGAACCGGAGGTGTGGGCCGAGGCATAGGCTGTGGAAGGGGTTTAGGTGGTGAGCCTGCCTCAAATTCTCCAAGCGTTACTTCAATGAAACTGGGTCGAAGGCCAAATTGATTTTCAAAGGTAATTAAAAGTGCGAGAATTAAAAGAACAAGATGTACTCCTCCGCTCACCAGCAATGCAAAGCGGCGTCCCTCCACATCCTCACGATGTGTTTTTCCGTCTTTGACAAGGTGTGGTGAAGAATCTCTCATGAAAAGTCGGTAGAAACGGTGGAATTTATTGACGGTGAAGAACACATCGTAATTTGCTGGTAAAAACTCTTTCCAGGGGATTACTGTTTTTCGGTTGCAATGATGATTGGTAATTGCAGAGCTTTCCCAATATTCATCACGGCAACAGAGTGGTCAACAATCGAGTTTTTATCGGCTCGAATTACAAGGGTTGCTCCGGGTGAGGTTGCCGATTCGCGTTGTATCTCACCTGACAACGAGGCGCGAGGAACCATCGTACCGTTCATATAAAAATCTCCGTCTTCACTAATAACCACGGTAATCAGCGTTGGATCGGATAAGGTTGCGGTTTCGGCCTTTGGAATATTCACCTTAATCCCGAAGTTTGTCACAAAGGAGGACGTCAATAGGAAAAAGATTAGGAGCAACAGGATAATATCCGTCAATGACGACTGAGAGAACAGAGTCAGAGGCTGGAGTCGATTGGTGTCGTCTCTGAAATTCATATCAGATCGTTTTCTTTTTGGCTGTCGGGGATTGTAGCAAATCGATAAAATCCGCAGAGGCATTTTCGAGTTCGAAAATCATTCGATCCACACGTCCCAACAGATAGTTATAAAATCCATAGGCAACAATTCCCACGATTAAGCCTGCAGCTGTGGTGATCAAAGCTTCCCAAATCCCACCCGCCAACACACTTGGATTCACGTTTCCTTGTAAGGATTGAATATCCATAAAGGCACGGATCATCCCTGTTACGGTACCGGTAAACCCAATCAGGGGTCCGACTCCAGCGATGGTTGCCAGCCAATTCATTCGTTTTTGAAGCTGAAAGATTTCTTTCTTACCAGCCTGATGGATTGCTTCTTCAATATCCCGAATAGGCCGCCCCAGACGACGAATTCCACTTTTGAGAATACGTGCAAGGGGCTTATCCGTTTCGTCACAATAGTCCATGGCACGTTGCTGACTTCCGTCTCTAAGCAGCTCTTCGATTCGTCCTAAAAAAGTGTCTATGTCCACTGCAGAACTGTTTAGGACCTTCCAGCGCTCTGCAATCACATAGATGGCAATCACGGACAAAACCAAAATGGGAATCATGAGAACCCCGCCTTCCAGCAGAATATTCAAAAGATTCATAGACTCGCTTTCCATCAAAAGCTGAGCGAGTGTATCCTGAGCAATGGGGTCCGTTGCAGTGACTTGAAGGGTAATCATATCCTTTTGGTTATGGGAGTTGAAGGATTGTGAGTTCTGTGAATCTATCCTCGGAAAGCGTTAGTAAGGCCTTCTCGGCCTCTTCACGATATTCAAATTGGCCAATCATGATCTGCCAGATGGTACTTTCTCCACTCCAACGCGTGCGAATGTGCAAACGATATCCGTCAGAGAGAAGAACGGCTGCTTTTTCACTGGCTTCGTCAATATCGGTAAAAGAAAATACCGAAATGGTGAAACTTCCCCGCAATTCTTCGTTGAACTCATCAAATAATCCATACGGAGAGGAGCGAGCGGAATCCAAAATCATATCCTGAACCGCATCCGGTATTGTAGCCAATTCAGCGATACCCGCAGGAAGTACGGGTTCTTGTACAAGGTCTTGCACGGTAGAAGGTGGTTGTGATAGGTCTGAACCTATTTGCTCTTGATAAGTTGCACTTTGATTCAGAAAAAAGGCACCTGCTAAGATCACGAATACCACCAAAAGAGCCGCTGCGACTCGCCAAACTGGAGCCTGTTTTTTCAGGGCTTCCTTCACGACCTTCTTGTCAGCAACAGGTGCAATCGAATTCGGGGCTGGTTCACCGCTCGAACTCGGCTTTTCTTCTGCAAGAGTGGCACCTCCCTCCAAAGGCTTCACTGGCACTTCCGTCGACACATCAACGGTCCCAAGTCCGAGATAGCGAAAATTTACAACCGAACGGAGGGCTTCATCCGGGGTGAATCGAATGTCATCCCCATCTGCAATCCCAAAAGACCCCAATCCCTGAAGGACAATTGGATCCGAAACCGAACTCTTTTCTAATCGAACTCGAAGCTCAGATAAGCCTCTTTCCACCTCGGGTACAGAGAGACCACTGCGAAAACTGAGTTCTGAAATCAGACTTTGTGAAACTTGCATTTAACGCTTCTCCGTTTTACCCACAGTAGCGTGGGTAGATCGGTTCACAGTTGACATCTCTTGCGGATTCGTCTGTTTTCCCAAAAACTGAAATGTGACAGTATTGCTTGGTGAACTGATCCGCAGGTTCTTTGTCTCCGTCTCTAATTCAGGTGCATTATAGTGAACCGAAAAGGTCCCAACCTTGGGGATTTCAACCGAACCCTCCTTCACCAATCTCTCCATAACAAGATCCCGTAAAGCTTTTTCAAGAGAGGGGTTCATATCGGAGAATTATAAGTCATTCAAAGGAGATTCGTCACGTCAAAGAAGGCGGAGATGAAGTTCATCAAAACGAATAGGAGATCCCGCTAAATAGTTCAAAAGGTCGCTCGATCACCCCATCCCAAATCTGAATTTCTTCGTTTAGAAGGTTGTCAGCCCGTATCCAGAGTTCAAAACGCTCTCCTAATTCAACCTGCCCTTTTAAAGAGAGATGGACAAAGGCTGAAAGCACGACTCCGTTATCTGTTTTTCGCTCCCCAATGTAACGTCCGGAGAGGGACAGATGCCCCACCTCAAACAAAGAGGCACTCACGGAACCGGTTACTGAAAATTTTTCTTCATACGGGATAGAACGGTCATTTACCAGATCTTTTGTGCGGTATTCCGCTATCATAGATCCCTCAAATTGGTTATTAAAAAGGGGTTGTGTAAGGGACGAATAGAGTGTAGCGAATCCCACACGTGCATAATCAAGTGTAAAATATCCTATCCTGTCAGGATTTGCAGGATCTGGGAAATCTCGGCGGTATTGCTCATGATTGTGAATACCCTCAAGTCGGCCTCCAAGACGGAATGACGTCTTAGTCAGCCATTGAATCGAAACTTCAGAAAAGAGTTCTGCATCGACTTGATGTCTGAACTCCTGATCGGAGCGAATCCAGGGGTTTTTGGCTAAGCTTTGTTTAAGGTCAAAGGTATTAACTCCCGAGCGAAACCCCCCGTTTAAAGAGATATAACGGTGAAGGGGATGAGAGACAACAGTCGAAAATTCTGGAAGAACGATCACCCCTGTATGGCTATTGATCAATACAACAGAGCCCGATAAACGCAGATCCGTCTCATATCCTATAAAACGGTTGAGTCCTGCCTTGACGCGAATCCATCCGGTTTCCTGATCGCTGATTTCAGGAGACAACTTCTGACCTTCGGTGCGTGGATCGGGAGTGAGTTGTCGGAATCCCAAGTCTACCTGTGCAGACACCAGATCCATGATCTGTGCGCCAGGCCATTGACGGGTATAAGAGACCTGTACGTCTACTTGGTCCGCACCTGTTTTCAAAAAGGGATCTTCAATATTCATGGAATGGGTAAAAACAGACGCTTTTAATTCCGTTTTCCAACCTCTGTACTGATCCTCCACATGATTCAGGGATGTGCCGAGTGTAAAACCCGAGAATGAGATTCTTGGATCGGACTCGGGAGCGACAGCGCCCGGATCTAAAGGATCGGGATCTTCAGGTAAGACAGGTACTCCGGGTAGGGCAAATAAAGATCGATCTGAGAAAAGACCCTCCATTCCCACCTTGAGATGTGAATTTGTTCCAAGAGGATGATGAACTCTCAGTGCCGCCTCTCCAGTCAAATGGTCCCCGTCGATGTTGGAGTCGTAAGATGCGAGAGATCGTAATCGCAACGTCCCTGAAATCCAAGGGAAAGCTGAAGAGTCGATCTTTACCGCCATTCTTTCCGGATTGAATCCCAATGGGGCCTGAAACCATACAGCTCCAATCGGTGAGCCTTCTGATCCGTGACCCAGTTCAACGGTGGTAAATCCTAGATCAGGAAGCGAAAATGGGTTGTAATTAGGAGCCGCTGGGCGAGATAAAATTCCGATCGGAAGATTCACAATCTGCTCTTCATCGGATTCCAGATACGGCATGCGATTTGGATCCATCTGATAAATTCGTGGTCGGGGTTTAAAGCCCAGAATAGGTTGGCGAGTAACCCCCGGAAAGCGAGCCTGATACTGACTCCGGATTTCGATGTCACGCGGATTGATTTCCGGCAAAAGGGATCCTTGTTGACCTTCTGAGACAGGTTGTTGTGATCCCTGTTGAGACTCTTGTTGGGTTTGCTGGGCCACGCTTTCACCAACCAAACATCCTCCGAAAAAGAGGATAAATGAGAGACTTAGTACTGTAGATTTCATATCGCAAAAACGTTTACACCGATACAACCGTATACACAAATTCAAAATACACTCTTTGAGGGAATTAGACATAAGTTTAACAACCGTTTACGACCTCGTTTTTTTGAACTCTGATCAAGAGTTCGAAACCGGGTTTGTCACCCACCACCATGCGATCATTTTTTAAGCGATAGTCCGTCTCGGTTTTTATCCATCCACAACAGTAATGGCGAGGTGATTAGGATAATCAAAACCGTCACACCATGGGTAACCGTGGCAAATGTAAGACCGTCTACCAGTGGAATACCATACAATTGATATAAAGCTTGCTGCACAAACAGGTGATACGTTCCGATACCGGCCGGAGTCGGAATTATAATTCCGATGGAGGAGATCATGGTCACGATGGTGGCCTCTTTCAGGCTGAGTCCATAGACAGGTCCAAAATCGAGCATTCCGAAGGGCACCAGCATCATCAAAATATAACAGATCCAGATCAGCAGGCTATACCCGATAAAAAGAGGCCAGTTGGGCACGTAGCGAATGGATTGAATGCCGGTTGAAAAGGATTCGATGAGGTCGAAAATCTTGCGAAGCAGACGCATAAAAAGAGGGATATCTTGGAGGCTTGCATCGGGCGGAGTGATGAAGCGTTCCGACAGCGCCCGGCTGAAGCGAAAGAGGAGGGTCAGGCCGAGTGGGAGGGCAATCGTGGCCAACGCAATTCCCAACAATAAACCAGAAGGAAGGGAGTCTCGCCCAAAAATCCCAGAGAGGAGTTCTGGATCACCAACCAGCGTGAAGACCACAAAATAAAAGAGCAAGATCAGAAACAGTAAGTCAACCAGGCGCTCCAACAGAATAGTTCCGATCATCATACCGCTGCTGACATCCATTTTACGGGCTACATATACCGGGCGTGACACTTCTCCCAGTCTTGGAAACACCAGATTCATAAAATATCCCAGCATTACCCCACAGAAAAGAGTCAGATTTGAGGGTTGGATTTGTTCTCGCGCCAGTAGCAAATCCCAACGCAAGGCCCGCAAGAAATGGCTGAACAGGGTAAGAGGTACAAACAAGAACAGCCATCCAAGACGGACACTTCGAATCTGTTCAAGGACATCCGCTGCATCAATCTCCATAAGAGATACCCAGATAAAAAAGACTGCAATCAGGAGTGAGGCGGCGATTTGAAGGATTTTTTTGACCAATGGAAGAGTAGAAAGAGTTAGAATTCTACGAATGAGACTCAGTTTTTGCGGAGATCCACTACTTCCGCGGTAACGGGAACTTCAATTGAAAAATACTCGGCACTCCCGTCTTGGGGACCACAGGGTTCAGTCACACATGACCGAACCCATTTCACAGTTGTAAACTGCATATGGATGACATTGTTTACCTGATCTACAGCACGAATAAACAGAGGATCTTGCCGGGAATCCAGCACCAAGACCAGTTCTGGAAGTGCAGCATAAGAATCCTCGGACTTCATTCGAACCGATGTACTATTTCGGGGTTGAGCCGCCGTTACAAAGTCGAGTTTGAGTCTCGTGAGCTCTTCACGGGTGTAGCCAAATTCGCTCAATGTTCCATGCCCTGGAAGAGGATCCCGTCCGGATATTTCGGTAATTGTGACATCTGATTTTCCAACCCCAAAGAGCTTAGCAGGAGCGAAATCATCCTCTTCAGCCACATAGTCGGAGATCACAAGGCGTTGTTGAGCGGGATCCCATAATGAGGAAACGGAATCTTCCACCAGCAGGATTCGTTCGGCCGTCTCCACTTTATATCGGTTAAGACCGATCCACGCTCGTCCCTGAAGTTCTGAATAATCTCCCGTAAACGAATCGACAAATAAGGATCTGAACTCGACCTGTAAAATGTCGTCCTGCTTAGTAATGCGGTTTTGAATTTGCTCCAGAGCCAAGCTTTGTGAGAAGGCAATCTCCGTGGGGGCTCCACACAAGGATACCGATAAAAAGATGGCCAAACCGAGCGGAAAGAGCCTGAAAAAGGCCGTTTTCATGGACAACAATAAGCGCGATAATTCAGCTTTAGTGTTCACTCACACTCCGATTTCGTCGAAGATATGCTGGAGTTCTTCTTCCGTCTGAATCAAGACTTCACGCGCCGAACTTCCCTGATAGGGGCCTACAACCCCGGCGCTGAATAATTGATCAATCAGTCGACCTGCCCGATTATATCCCACTTTAAGCTTACGCTGCAATAGGGAAACGGATCCCTGTTGATGAAGCAAAACGACTTTGGCGGCTTCTTTAAAGAGATCATCAATATCATCCAACGATCCCGCTTCGGAGCCTTCTTCCTCTACTTTTGGTAACAGGAAGGGTTGATTATACCCTTTTTGATTTTGGATAAACCCGGCAATACGTTCTACCTCTTCGGTAGAGACAAAGGCATTTTGAACCCGAGTCATCCCGGCTCCACTACTAAAGAGCATATCTCCTTTCCCGACCAATTCATCCGCCCCGCCCATATCCAAAATGGTTCTCGAGTCCACTTTACTGGCCACTTGATAGGCAATCCTCGCCGGGAAATTGGCTTTAATGGTTCCCGTAATCACGTTTACGGATGGACGCTGAGTGGCAATCACGAGATGGATTCCAACAGCACGTGCCAACTGAGCTATCCGAGCGATCGGTTCTTCAATTTGACGCCCAGCTGTAATCATTAAATCGGCCAACTCATCGATTAACACGACGATGTAGGGAAGATGACGATGTCCCAGTTCATCCTCTAGTAATCCCGTTTTAAATTTCTTGTTGTAGGCTTTAATATCCCGAACGGCTGCCATTTTGAGGAGCTCATAGCGATCATCCATCTCCGCCGTCACACTTGTGAGGGTTTCCAGCGCCTTGGAGGTATCCGTTACGACTGGTTCTTCGGCGTCCGGCAAATAGGCGAGATAATGATGTTGAATGTTTCGGAACAGGGATAATTCGATCTTTTTAGGATCAATCATCACAAATTTGAGATTGTCAGGGTGGACCTTGTAAAGAAGTGAGGTAATAATGGTATTGATCCCCACCGATTTCCCGGCACCGGTGGCACCGGCCATGAGTAGGTGAGGCAGTTTCGCCAGATCCACCATAAAGACTTCATTATCGATGGTTTTCCCAAACACCACAGGAAGATCCATGTCGGTCTCCACAAATTTTTTGGTGTCAATAAGAGAGCGGATATAGACCATCTGCCGATGACGGTTTGGAACTTCAATCCCGACCGCATTTTTTCCGGGGATCGGAGCAATAATCCGGATTCCCAACGAAGCCGTCGCCATTTTCAGGTCATTGGCATAGCTTTGAATACGACTGATTTTGACATGATCCTCGGGATAGAGCTCATAAAGGGTAACGGTCGGCCCGATGATCGCTTTCGTAGTAGATTTTCCATCTTCTCGTTTCTTGACCGCGATTTTATGCTGCTCAAGTTTATCCTCGATCGTCTTGATATTACGACGGATTTCCTCCTCGTCGATCACCATCTCCTGCACATCTCCTTCTTCGAGGAGATCTTTGGGTGGGAATTGATAACGAAACGCGGTCTGTTCTCCGGCATTCTCCCGATTTTGTCGATCAAGATCTCTCCGTCCGGCGGCCTCATCTCCCTGTCCAACAATGATTTCAATATCCGGGGCGTCCGTTTCATCGAGGGGTTGTGACGCCCAATCTGATTCGCCGTCCCCTGCACTTTCTGATCCACCTGCTGATGTGCCTTCGGTTACCGAGGGGTTCCAAGCCGGGGTTTCTGTCCGTATCGCATCCTCCTCTATATCCAACTCATCAGCATCTCCGGCCATGATTTGCGATCCCAACCCGAACGTAGAAGCGGCCGGTTTGGGTCGATTTACCACAATCGAGTCTTCATACGTTTCAGCCAGGGAATGCTGTTTTTCCTCCTCTTGAGCACGTTGCTTCTGTTCTTTTTCGAGCGCTCGTTTTTCTGCATTTTGTTCCCGCTTGTCCGCCCATTCTTCACTCCATTCCTGGAATTTCATTTTCAAGCCATGAATCCAGCGTTGCACCCGGTCCAGTGTTCCCTGTAAGTCTGCATCGAGAAGTAACACGCCCGTGATCACGGACAAGAGAAACACAATCACACCCGAGCCGACGTTGCCTGTAATAAGGGATAACATCCGCGACAATGCAATTCCCGCATTTCCAGCCCAAGCTGTTGAATAGGGTTCGGCTTGAATGTAAAGCCATCCACTGGCCATGGAAAAGATCACCATCGACCAGAGAAACATCGCCCCCCTCCACAGGTATCTCTGAATCGGGATCCGTCTTAATAACGTCCATCCAACCCCTCCCATAATCACAGGGATCAGAATACTGAAGTATCCGAATAACGTGTATACAAAAAATTGTGAGGTCAGGGCTCCAACCGGCCCGAGCCAGTTTTTGGCCAACAAGGCAGGACTTTTTTCGAAGGAAAGAATGTGACGAAAGCTTAACGATTGAACATTGGCGTAATCGGAAGCATGATAGGAAAGGATGCTCAACCCGATTAGTACAGCCACGGACATCATGAGCAAGCCGAGCAATTCCAAACCCGTGGCATCAGGCCCAAAAATAATCTGCCTGAAGCCGTTTCCGGAGGACCCGGCACCGCCTTTAGTTTTGGAACGAGTAGATCGAGTGCGACTGGACATGGTGACTATTTTTCTAGCCTGATCATTCCCTCTTTAAACACAGGCACCACAGAAAATAGATCCAACGATGAGCAATATTTCATCTCTTTCGCATCAACCACACCTTTTAAACGACGAGCATGGTCAGATTTGAGAATTGCTCCCTCAATCGAATCTTTGTGCTGCCAATAGAGTGACAGAACCATTTTAACCGAATCGTGTAGTGTTTCTGAAGCACGCTTTTTCCCAAGCAGATGGTGACTCAAATACCCGGCAAAAAGGGAGTCCTCAAGGGAGGATCTTCCCTTCCAACCCGAACATACCAACAGAACAGGTAACTCCTCCCGGCTCAAAGCTTGTAAGGTGGCAGACGCATTCAGGAACCCTGCAATATACATTTTTTTGGCAGGTTTAGCTTTTTCAATGGCGTGGGTTCCATTCGTAGTGGTCATAATGAGTCGTTTTCCGGTAACGACTTTGGGCGTACAGCTCATTGGCGAATTCCCAATATCAAACCCCTGAATGGTCAATCCGTTCCGCTCACCGCAGGTCAGAACGGAGTTTCGATCGAGTGTGGCCGCCAGGCGTTGTGCCTGCTCCATCTCGTACACCGGATAAATCGCATCGGCTCCGTTTGCAAGAGCGGTAATCATCGTGCTGGATGCCCTTAGAATATCAATAATGACGACTTGTTTACCCCGCACACGCGCGTCGTCCACTTCGTGAGCGGTCAGGGCTACATCTATATCTTCTGGTTTCATGAAGTCTTCTTCTTATAAAAGGGTGGACGAGCGATGAGTGCGGGGACGTGTTGGTCACGAATTCCGATAAAAATCTGTTTTCCAGGTGTAAAATCGGTCCCTTCAACAAAAGCCATCCCAATGCCCATTTCTGTCATAATGGATAAAGATCCACTTGTAACAGATCCAATTTCGAGGCCATTTTCATCAAAAACAGGATATCCCTGCCGTGGAATTTTCCGAGCTTCTGTCATGTGAAAGCCTACCACCATTCGTCTTAAGCCTGCTTCTTTTTGCTTCTGCAAGGCATCACGCCCCACGAAATGGGATTTTGTTAATTTTGTCAACCATCCTAATCGGCCCTCAAGCGCGGTAATGCGGTCATTGAGATCATTGCCATACAGCGCATATCCCATTTCGAGGCGAAGTGTATCTCTGGCTCCAAGGCCGGCTGGGACAGCGCCTGCACGGACGAGTGCATCCCAGATCACGGAGGGATCTGCTTTTTTTGTGTCGATATAGAGTTCAAACCCTTTTTCCCCCGTATATCCCGTAGCGGATAGGATAATCTCTTTTTCATGGGCCACATCACCTAATTGGAAACCATAATAGGGGATGGCTTCGAGATCGGTATCCGTCAGTTTCTGCAGTAAAGTCACGGAATCAGGTCCCTGAAGAGCAATAAGGGCAAAATCCTCAGAACAATTTTCGAGGGTTGCCCCCGCCTGATTGTGAGACTTAATCCAGTTCCAGTCCTTTTCAATATTGGAGGCATTAACCACAAGCATATACTCCTCATTGCCCAAGCAGTACACAATCAGATCATCTACCACGCCTCCATCCGGATAACACATTGCCGAATACTGAGCTTTGCCCGGAGTCAGTACAGAGGCGTCATTAATCGTGACATAATTAATTAGTTCGAGCGCCTTTGGTCCCGATACAAAAAATTCTCCCATGTGAGAAACGTCAAAAATTCCGACGGCGTTACGGACAGCAAGATGTTCGGTTCGGATCCCTTCGTATTGAACGGGCATTTCAAACCCGCCAAAATCAATTAATTTCGCGCCCAACGCGACATGCCGGGAATGAAGAGATGTTTTCTTTAGCATTCGTGGAAAATAAACATTTTGCAGGTCAAAGGCATGGTACGAAAGGAGGAAAAACCTGTCTCGTTCTTACCTTTTTTCAAAATACCCAGCCCATGAATTCGTATTTTTAGAAAAATCAGCTTAAACCCAGACCCGAATTACGTTATGTCTTCATCCGGCTCCCCATTGAATAAGGAACAAATACGTTCGGCATTAATGCATGTGATGCATCCTGTTGAAGGTCTCGATCTGATCAGCCTTGAGATGATCCAGGATCTCATTGTACAGGAAAAATATGTCAGCTTCACGCTGGAGATGCCGGCTAAAAATGATGAATTAGCCCGAGAATTATCTGCACGTGCCACCGCGGCCATCAAGAAGTTTGTAGATGCGGATGCCGTGGTAGATATCACGGTGGGAATTAATCTTTCAGCTGCCCGCCGACGCGAACAGGTCTCTGCAGATAGTCAGGAGCCGAAGGGTCACCATCATCATGCGCCGTCCGCGTCGGATTCAGCAATGGGACAGGATACCTTTCAACCCTTAGCCGGGGTAAAACATATTCTTGCAGTGGCTTCCGGTAAAGGCGGTGTCGGAAAATCTACCGTAGCTTCCAATCTGGCTGTAGCCTTGGCTGCCACCGGCGCAAAAGTGGGTTTGATGGACACGGACATCTACGGACCAAGCGTTCCCACGATGTTTGATGTGCACGAGCGGCCGTCTATTACAACACAGCGTAAACTCGTTCCGATCGAAAAATATGGGGTTAAGTTAGTCTCGATGGGATTTTTGGTGGATCCTGACCAGGCCATGATCTGGCGTGGTCCGATGGTGACAAGTGCCGTGAAACAGTTTATGCAGGAAGTAGAGTGGGGAGAACTCGATTATATGGTTCTCGATCTGCCACCCGGAACCGGAGATATTCAGTTGACAATTGTGCAATCGGTCCCACTTACCGGTGCGGTGATTGTCTCTACGCCTCAAACGGTAGCCTTGGATGATGCTCGTAAAGGAGTGGCAATGTTTCAAAAAGTAAGGGTTCCTGTGCTGGGAGTTGTTGAAAACATGGCCTGGTTTTCACCGCCAGATACGCCGGAGAAGAAATATTACCTCTTTGGAAAACATGGAGCACGGAAAATGGCCGAGCGATTGGAAGTTCCGTTTTTGGGAGAAATCCCATTAGTAGAAGCGATTCGAGAAGGTGGCGACAAAGGACGTCCAGTGGTGTTGGAAGATCCACAATCCCTTCAGGCGCAGGCCTTTAAAGCGGTGGCGGATCGGATATTGCAGTCCGTGGAAGCCCAGGATGCTTCGGGAGTTTCCCAAAAGCCGATTGAAATTAGCATTCGGCCGTAAACCGCTCATTTAAACGGGGATAAAGGAATGCAAAGCTTACAATTTCAGCGCCGTTCGGAAGATGAGATGATGGAGGCATCGCGCATTTTTTATGAGGAATTAAAGCAACGAAGATCCGTTCGTGATTTTTCTTCAGAACCAATTCCTCGTCAGGTATTAGAAAAGTGTCTGATGGCGGCTGGCACGGCTCCTAATGGGGCAAACCTTCAGCCTTGGACCTTTGTTGTGGTGGAAGATCTGGAGATAAAAAAACAGATACGGCTCGCAGCGGAAGCGGAAGAGCGTGAGTTCTATGCAGGCCGCGCTAATCAGGAATGGCTTTCGGATCTGGCGCCATTGGGTACCCATGCAGAAAAACCATTTCTCGAAAAGGCACCGGTTCTCATTGCTCTATTTACCCAAAACTGGGGTTTAGACGTGCACGGAAATCGTAAACAACATTACTATGTAAAAGAATCGGTAGGCATTGCCTGTGGGTTCTTGATTGCCGCCCTCCATCATGCAGGTCTTGCCACCTTGACCCATACGCCGAGCCCGATGAAATTTTTGTCAGATATCTTGGAAAGACCGGAAAATGAAAAACCATTCCTCTTGCTTGTGACCGGGTATCCTTCCATCGATGCTAAAGTGCCGGTGATTGAAAAAAAGAAACCCGAACAGTTTATTATTTGGAAATGAAAAGGTGGTGATGAAAAAGAGAGCCCCATCACGCAGCCAATCCCATTACGAAAACCGATCGGCCAGACGATTAATCAGATACCCACTCTCGTGTAGCGCCTGAGTCGCGAACGACCCAAAGAAATCCGTGACCGCCTCAAACTCTCGAATAAATCCTTCTTTGTCATCCTGTTTTACATAATCGGCTAATCGTTGATGGTGCTCAAAAAATTCCAGAAGTAAGTTTCTTCTCTCCGAGGATGAAAACACAATATCTGCGTATAATTCTGCACTTTGCGCAAAAATCCTACCAGTCATCATGAGTTCTGCACGGTAAATGGGACTGGAATAGTTTAACATATCTTTCGGTCTTAGATCCTTTTTCTTCATAAAAGAGCCGTGAAGGAGTGCTACAAAATGGCGTAATCCCTGAACTAAATCCATGACATGGTCGTGTTTTTCGGGAGAGGCTTCCATCAGTTGCATTCCCCACAATTCACATTGATCCAAATACCACTGAGCCTTTTCCGCATCCCGTCCTGGACACACCACCATAAGCTGCTTGGTAAGGTTTGGAACATCGGGACCGTGCATTGGGTGTAGACCCACTACGGGGCCGGGATGGACCTCCAGCATTTTCTTCAGAACAGACCCTTTGGTCGACGTAAAGTCAGCCAATACTGTATCAGGGCTGAGTTTGGGAGCAATTCGCTCGATTACCGACTCGGTCACATTAATCGGAACTGTGATGACCACAAGATCTAAGTTCTCTGTGAGCGAATCGAGTTGATACCAATTGCCTTTATCAATGGAAAAGGTATGATGACCACTACGTTCAGTAAACCCGCGATAAAGTTTACCCATTCCCCCCTCACCCCCCACATACAATACACGACGCGGCTCCTCAGTGGAACAGGGAAATGAACTGATGGACTGCGTATCTCGAGACGAAGACATCATGAGTCGCACAAAATCTTCTGCAAATTCAGGATCCAGGCCCAATGTTTCTGCATGATTTCGGAAGGCCACAACCTTTTCATCTTCTCTTCCGGGAACAAAAACAGGCAGTCGGAGATTTACTTTACGGTCAATGACACTCTCAACGGTTTTTTTTCGTTGATGCAGAAGCTTGAGTATTTCACTGTCAATGCGGTCAATTTCATCCCGCATTGCTTTTAATTGATCCATTTGAGTTTGAGCAGATTAACAGGGTGACTCTTTCCGGCGATTCGAAGCTGTCCGGAAAATTGAAACCCGGAATTTGATAAAAAAACCGCAAAAAAACAGGTTTTAGGCGAAAAGCTTCCGTATTTTCGCAAGTTATGTCAATTTACAACCTTCATTCACCATGGGAACCTGCCGGAGACCAGCCGAAAGCGATTGAGGAACTGGTGAGGGGGATCCGTGCCGGCGAATCTCATCAGACCCTTCTGGGGATCACCGGATCGGGAAAAACGCGCACGATTGCCGGGGTAATTGAACAGGTGGAGAAGCCGGTGTTGGTGATGAGCCACAACAAGACCCTCGCGGCCCAGCTCTTCCGTGAATTAAGCGACTTTTTCCCCGAAAACAGAGTCGAGTTTTTTATCTCGTACTACGATTATTACCAACCGGAAGCCTATATCTCGGCGCAGGATAAATACATTGAAAAAGATCTGGCCATCAACGAACAGATCCAGAAACTTCGTCTTCGGGCCACCAGTTCGTTGCTTTCCGGCCGCCGTGATGTGATCATCGTCTCATCGGTGAGCTGTATCTACGGGATTGGATCGCCATCAGAATATGAGCGCCTGATTATTACTCTTCGCGAAGGGGATGAAGTGCCTCGCAACAGACTTCTCTACGACTTGGTGGACCTCCACTACACTCGAAATGACATTGACTTTCGACCTGGTAAATTCCGTGTGCGAGGGGATGTGACCGATATTTATCCCGCTTATTCTGATGAAGGCTTAAGGGTAACCTTTTGGGGAGATGAAATCGAAAAAATGGAGCTTTTCGATCCAGAAACGGGGGAAGTTCATGAAGCCGTGACGGAATTTCGAATCTATCCGGCGTCTCACTATGTAACGACAAAAGGGCGGATGAAAGAGACGATCGAGGAGATTCGCAAGGATTTGTGGGATCGTGTAGAAGAGCTAAAGACAGAAGAGAAATATCTGGAAGCCAAACGACTTGAACAGCGTACTCTTTTCGACTTGGAGATGATGCAGGAGATCGGTTATTGCAACGGGATCGAAAACTATTCCCGTTATTTGAGCGCGCGTAAACCAGGCGAACGGCCCTATTGTTTGATGGACTATTTCCCGAAGGATTTCCTGTTGGTGGTGGACGAAAGCCACCAAACCGTGCCCCAAATCGGCGCGATGTATGGGGGAGATCGTTCTCGAAAAGTTGAATTGGTTGAGCATGGTTTTCGCTTACCCTCTGCGATGGATAACCGCCCATTGACCTTCCCAGAATGGGAAACAATGGTGAATCAGGCCATTTTTGTGAGTGCGACACCTTCTGATTACGAGTTAGAACAATCTGGCGGTTCCTTTGTGGAGCAGATTATTCGACCTACTGGATTGATGGAACCGGAGATCGAAGTGCGTCCTTTAGGAAATCAGGTAGACGATCTGATTGGTGAGATTCGGGAGCGGATGGAGCGCAATGAGCGGGTCCTCTGCATTACCTTGACGAAAAGACTCAGTGAGGAGCTTTCGGCTTATCTAAAAGATCTCGGGATCCCGGCGGCCTATATGCACAGTGAATTAGATGCTCTGGAGCGTATTGAAGTGTTATATAAATATCGCCGAGGAGACTTCGCCGTGTTGGTAGGGATCAATTTACTTCGTGAAGGGATCGATATCCCGGAATTGAGTCTGGTGGCGATTCTGGACGCCGACAAAGAGGGATTTTTACGCTCCGAGACCTCACTATTTCAGATTGTGGGCCGGGCTGCGCGAAACGTTCGAGGCAAGGCGATTCTGTATGCCGATAAAATGACAGAGAGTATGCGAAAAGTCATTGAAGAGACCGATCGCCGTCGAAAACTTCAGGAAGAGTACAACCGCGAGCATTGTATTACCCCTCAGACTGTTCAAAAAGAGCTCAAACCTTTGGTAGATCCGGCGCTGATTTCTACTGGAACCTTCGACGCGGAAGCCCGAAAAGCAGCGGAAGAGGATATGGCGCGCGATCGTCTCGGTCAATTAACTCAAGGTGTCGGAGAGTTCAACGGAGCTTCCACATCAGAGCAGGTGTATGCTGCCGAGGATGGCGTTCATTACACGCCTGGACCTGCGATGAAAGAGGTCGTCTTTGAGACCAAAGAGGCATTCCTTGCTCACCTGCGTGAAACCATGATTCACGCTGCCAAGAATATGGAGTTTGAAGAGGCCGCTCGGATTAGGGATCAGATTGCGAAGCTGGAGAAGGAGCTTTGAGGGAAAGCTTCTCAGATTAAAACAGCCATAATACTTTCTGTAAGCCTCAAGACTATTTATCAATCCATCCGGAAAGCTCGTCCAGAAGGGCCTCACAACTGCGCTCAAGCAGATCATAGACATCATGAAACCCTTTCAAGCCTCCATAGTATGGGTCGGGCACATCATGATTTTGAGTGTCGCTTATTTGAGGATCAAACTCTCTCATCAGGCGAATTTTTGATGCAAACAAAGAGCGTGAGTCTAACGCCTTTAGATTGGAATAATTCTCGGAATCCATTGCCAGGATCAAATCAAATTCCTCCAAATCGAACCGCTCAAACCGCCGCGCAATCGAAGGCAAGTGCACACCGCGTTCATTGGCCACAGCCTGACTTTTACTGTTAGCTGGCTCGCCTGTGTGATAGGCAGCCGTCCCCGCCGAATCAATGTAAAAATAGGAACTCAAACCCCGCTCCCGCACCTTATGGATGAATATCCCTTCAGCGGTCGGGCTCCGACAGATATTTCCCAGGCAGACAAAACAGAGTTTGTAGGGATTTTCTTTTGTAATCGGGCGTAAATAGGAGCTCATTTCAGAAGGGAACAATTTTCGTTCGGCTTATTCTTACGTCTTACAACAATTCACTTGTGAGAACTTCTTCAGTCCTTCCCAAGCAGATTTAACAATCGCACCCAAGCCGCATCACGCGCAGAAGCGTTCCCCACTGACGCATCTGGTTCCTCACCCAAACGCATGAACGCGTGCCCCGAGCCAGGATAGATCTCATATTCAAAGGTTAAACCGGCCTCAGCCGCAGCCTCCACTGTAGCCGGAAGTTGGGAGTTAATCCGCTGATCATTTTCCGCATAAAATCCATAGACCGGGACAGAGATTCGCGCATAATCGGCAGTTTCAGCCGGTGAGCTTCCATAAAAAACATATGCCCCCGCAAGTCCGCTCGTGTTGGTCGCAAAGCGAAATGTTTGAGCTCCTCCCCAACAAAAGCCGGCCACCGAAACTTCACCTGTACCGGCTTCAAGAACTGCTCCATACGCCTGAACGGCCAACAAATCCAAGGTAATTTGTTCTGGATTCAGCGCATATAACGCCGTGCGCGCATCATCCTGATTGGCAAAATCGGCCGTCTCGCCAAACTCCGCGTCAAAATCAGACAGCAAATCAGGTGCGATCACCAAATAGCCTTCAGCTGCGAGCTGATCTGCAAAACTGCGCACCCAATCCGTCAATCCGCGGTTCTCATGAATCGCAATCACAACAGGCGCGTTGTCCGAACGCTCGGGATACACTACAAAACTCTTGATTGAGCGCCCTTCTTCCGGGACATAATTGAGCCCATCTGCGATCTCTCCGACCGGGATTTCGACCCACTCATGGTGACGTGGGCTTTGTTCGAGCCTCTCCACATGCACGGACTTTTCTTGTGCCTGATTGCCCATGATATCAGCTGTGGAAACCTCCGCCAACCCGAATTCATGACTTAATAAGTGAATCACGAAGAGAGGCAAAAATTTAAAAGCATAATTAGCCTTGATCATACCTATTTTCCTTGTGTTATTGAGGTGCTAAAATGATGCCGAATCACAGCTGGTATTTGATGTATTAACCTTTCCATTCAAACCTTTTTATCAAGTTAAATGAATACAAATCAACTTATTGAAGTCCTGAATAATGTTTATCCATCCACTATTCCGAAATGGGGGGTGATGACTCCGGCTCAGATGTTTCAACATAATTCTAAATTCATCGATTTGTATCTGGGAAAGCAAAAAGTTTCACCACTACTTCGATTTTTTGGCCAATGCTTCGGGAAATTCTTTTTGAATTACGTAAAAAAACAGCCCTATAATAAAGTCGTAAAAGGGCTCAAAACCATTAAATCCATGAAAGCTTCGGATTCGGCCGACTTTGAATTCGAAAAACAAGAGCTCATTCATCGACTTCAGAATATCGACCAGATCAAAGGGAAGATCAATAGTTCAATCTATGGATACTTGGATGCGGAAGAGGTTCGGTACTTGATTCATCATCATTTGAAGTATCATTTATTTCAATTTTCGATGATTGAATGATCGCAGATTAAATTCCAACAAGAAGTCATCAATCTTCAAAACGCTAAACCGAGCTGTTCCCATTCCTCCCCCTCTCGGTTCAATCCGGATAACGTGACTCCCAGCAAGCGCACATTTCGGTCGCCCGCCTCCGTCTCTTCAAACAACTCTCGAATCACCTCTTGCATTACCCCAAGAGCCTCTTCCGTATGAATCCACTGCGAAAGAGAGCGACTACGGGTAATGGTTTCAAAATCGGAGTAACGCACTTTCAATGTCACGGTCTTCGCGGTCCGCTCCAACCGCACAAGAACACCCAATACTTCCAAAGCCAGGGTATCAAGAATCTCCACCATCTCATCCGGATCGGACAAATCTTCGGAAAAGGTCCGCTCTTTTCCAATCGATTTTCGAACTCGATCCGGACTCACAGGTCGTTCATCCAGCCCGCGGACAATCCGATAATAATGGTGACCGGCTTTTCCGAATTCCTTAGCCAAATCCACCTCACTCCATTGGAGTAAATCTCCACCGGTTTCGATTCCCAAAAGGATCATGCGTTGCTCTGTCGCTTTTCCAATCCCATGAAAACGCGCAATCGGAAGCTGTTTCAAAAACCCCGGAGCTTTTTCCGGGGTAATGACCGACAGGCCATCCGGCTTATCCAGATCAGAGGCCATTTTGGCCAAAAACTTATTAGTGGCAATTCCTGCGGAGGCGGTCAAGCCGGTTCGCTCCCGAATTTTCACCTTAATTTGTATAGCCACTTCTCTTGCTGAACGAATGCCAAAATGATTTTCAGTGACATCCAGGTACGCTTCATCCAACGAGAGCGGTTCCACTAAATCTGTATACTCCAAAAAAACACTTCGAATCATCTCCGAAGCCTCTTTATACCGCTCAAAACGAGGTTTTACAAACACCAGATCCGGACATAGCCGTACAGCCTTAGCAGATGGCATCGCAGACCGGATCCCGTAACGCCGCGCCTCATAACTCGCCGCAGCAATAACCCCTCGCCCACTTGGAGACCCTCCCACCACCACGGGTAGCCCTTTTAAGTCCGGTCGATCACGTTGCTCTACCGAAGCAAAAAAGGCATCCATATCCACATGGATGATTTTCCTTAGTCTTTGATATGCTTTTTCTTCCTTCATGTACAGGAAATTAGTAGTTTATCCTGTGGTTTGCGCACGCAAATCCAAAACAACGTTAACCCTCATTCGGTGCCTATTCCCCGAATGCGCAAGGACTTAAGAATCAGAAACCCGATCTCCAATGGAAAATCTTACCCCTGTTAATCTCTACTTTCTCTTTTCGATAGGTCTCGTTGTGGGATATGCTGTTGATCTAGTTATGGGAAAGCGGGCCCTCGGAACCATTGGAAACCTGATTTCCGGAGTCATCGGATCTCTTCTTATCGGGGCAGTTACCTTCATTTTTGACGTTGTTGGCCCACTAGTTTATGCCGCCATCGGATCGATGTTGTTCCTCTTTTTGATTAATCTCTTCAGTATTCATTCCGACGAAGAAGAGACACACGCAGTCGGATAAATTCGCAGCGACTACTCCTTATAGTCGGATTTGGCCAAGATTTCTCCCGGCGTTATCCAATTCCGCACCTTGCCTAGACCCACCCCTCACCCGGATTTTGCGCAATTCTCTCGCCGGTCATTTCCTTATAAAATTTGTGACAAAGAAAAGACGGATCGTTTCAAAAGGTCAGAGCGATTCGTACCTTTCTGCAATCTAGTCAAAGAGGGTGCTCTACAGGTAATAGAAGGAAATTAAACGCACCCTGATCAAGTCAATTTTTCTGGAGCTAGCGATTTTATGTCAACGTATAAATTCTTTGAGCAGGTCAATCACAATTTTGACCTTGCCGCACCCTATACTCGTTTTGAAAAAGGGGTATTAGAGCAAATCAAGGTCTGTAATCAAGTCTATTCCATAACCTTTCCAATTCGCCGTGATGACGGAACAGTAGAGGTAATCAAGGGATGGCGAGCCGAGCACAGTCATCATAAATTACCCACCAAGGGAGGAATCCGGTACAGCCATTTGGTGAATGAAGATGAAACCAAAGCATTGGCAGCCCTCATGACATATAAGTGTGCTATCGTGGACGTACCCTTTGGAGGCGCAAAAGGAGGAATTTCGATCAGTCCTTCAAAATATTCGGTTACCGAGCTTGAGCGCATTACCCGCCGATACACGTACGAGTTAATCAAAAAGAACTTTATTGGCCCTGCTGTGGATGTTCCTGCCCCGGATTATGGAACAGGTGCCCGCGAAATGGCGTGGATTTTGGATACGTATCGCCAGTTTTCAAACGATTTAAACGCAGAAGCCTGTGTGACCGGAAAGCCGATCCAGCAGGCGGGTGTTCGTGGCCGTACTGAAGCGACCGGAATGGGTGTTTATCTGGGCGTGCGTGAGGCCTGTAATGACACAGAAGACATGAAGGCTCTTGGATTAAAGCCAGGCTTGGAGGGCAAAACCTACATCGTACAGGGGTTTGGGAATGTGGGGTATCACTCCGCTAAATTCATGAGCGAGCATGGCGCTATTCTCATTGGAGTGGCAGAGCGTGATGGTTCAGTTTATAGTGAAAAAGGGATTGATCCGGATACATTATTGCAGTGGATGAAAGAAAAAGGCTCAATCCTTGGATTTCCTGGTACGGTTTCCAGTAAAGAGAAGTATAAAATTCTGGAAGAGCAATGTGACATTCTGATTCCGGCTGCTCTCGAGAATCAGATTAATGAAAAAAATGCCTCCAAAATAAAGGCGAAAATCATCGCAGAAGCAGCGAATGGTCCTACCACCCGTGATGCCCATGATACCCTCAAAAAACGAGGGGCGCTCATTATTCCGGATGTGTATTTGAATGCGGGTGGAGTTGTGGTATCCTATTTTGAATGGCTCAAAAACCTTCAGCATGTCCGTTTTGGTCGTATTGAAAAACGATTCGAAGAAAACTCGATGAAAAATATGATCGATGCGATGGAAAAAATCTCGAAAACGTCATTTTCAGATCAGGAACGGCTAAATCTGGCCCAGGGAGCCGGTGAATTTGAATTGGTGATGTCGGGATTGGAAGACACCATGATCACGGCTTATCTGGAGATCAACGAGCTCCGCAAAAAACACACTGTGGATTTGAGAACGGCTTCTTATATCAACTCCATCAACAAAGTGGGAACCATTTACGAACAGATGGGCATTTTTCCCTGATCGAACCGGTTTTTATGGGCCTGGCTTTCAGTCCCAATTGCCAGGCTTTTTTTATCATCCAGAGCGGTTTGTTTTGCGCACTGCATATCTAGGAACTCTCTTTGCAAGGGATAGAACCTTCACATTAACCCTGCACGAATCCGTTACGGCTTCTCCATCCTCAACTTTAATTCTTACCGTATGAACGATCAAACATTTTCAGGCTGGTTTCGATTTATTCCTCTTTTTGGGCTTTTTCTCCTGGTAACCTCAACAAACGTTCAGGCCCAACAGACTAAGGTGGTGCCATCGAATGTGGCAGAGATGACACGTGGAGAGGATGGATTAACGTTCAGCCGAATATTTGACGAACCATATTTGCCTGGGGTTCGCCCGCAATTAACTACCATTTCCGCAGATGGAAGGACACTCTATTTTTCATGGAATGATTCGTCCTATGATGAACGAGGAACCTATTCTGTGGAACTTAAAGCAGGAGTAACGGCTTCTGACGTTCGTAAAATGGAGAAAGAATTACCCCGCGGGGCTGCCTATTCCCCCGATCTGAAAAGGGTTCTGTACGTAAAGGACGGGGATCTCTTTATAGCCGATGCCACTCGTAATGCTGATGGGCAGTATGACAATGCGAAACGGTTGGTGGAGGCGGTAGATCGGATAAATTCTCCTTCGTGGGCAACAGATAACCAACAGATTGCCTGGCAGCAGGCAGGTCAGATCTGGGCCATGCATCTGAATACCGGCGCGATCAGGCAATTATATACACCCAAAGAGGGACAAGCACCTGTTTCGTTGAGCGGCTGGATCGGAAGTCACGCTCTTTTGCTGACCTCGGCTGACCGCTCTTCCAATCGTACCATCTACTTTCCGGAATATGTCGACGAATTTGTGACCCCGGGGGCTTCAATTCGGGGAATTCCGACCACCACGTATGCGACGCTTTCTGTGGATTCAACCAAAATCAAAGAGCTTTTCACCGGATCCGGCTGGACTTCGGCAGATGTTAGCCCCTCCGGCCGCTATGTGGCGTTGGATGTAGTGGATGCCCCTATGAAAAAGCGTGAAATCCAAGTCTATGATCTTCTGCAAGACACCATGATTGTCGTGTTTGAGGACTCCACAGAAGGATGGATTTTCGGACGAAATATTAGTTTTGCACCTACCACGGATGTAATGATGTTCCAGTCTGAACAGACTGGATGGAACCACATTTATACCGTGTATCCCGATGGTTCTGGCTTGGAACAACATACTACCGGCTCCTATGATATCCCCTATGTAGAGTGGCTGGATGGAAACAGCATGTTGATTGCCACCACAGAAGAAGATCTTGGCGAACGCCACATTTATCACCTTGACCTTCAGCGGAATCAAAAGCAAAAATTGACCGGTCGGAATGGGTATCGTTATCAGTTTCGATTGACTCCGGATCGAACGAAGGTCGTGTATGCGTATACCACGCTTCATCAACCCTACGATCTCTATGTTCTCGACCTCAAATCCAGAAGACCACAAGAACACCAAGTGACGTTCACGGTTCCAGAAGAGTTCACCAACATGCAATGGCAGCTGGAGGACCTTGTCCGTTTCACTGGTAGAGATGGCGAAACCGAACTCTCCATGACGATTCTAAAACCTGAGGGCTATGATCCATCTGAAAATAAACAGTACCCTGCAGTGGTGTTTGTGCATGGTGCAGGATCCTTGCAAAATGTTTACAACGGATGGTCGAACAGTTACTACCGTGAGTACATGTTCCATCAATGGTTAACCCGAAAGGGATATGTAGTGGTAGAGGTAGACTATCGTCACAGTATTGGATATGGTCGAAAATTTAGGGAAGACGTCACCAACTGGATGGGACGTTATGAAACGGAAGACATCATCGACGGGCTGGATTGGATTGCAGAGAATGGAAATTATATCGATCGCAGCCGCGTAGGGATATATGGAGGTAGTTATGGCGGATTTATGGCGCTTTACGCTACGAGTGTTGCGCCAGAGCATTTTCATGCCGCTGCAGCGCTGAGAGCCGTTACCAACTGGAGAAATTATTACTATGCTAATCCTTGGTATACGCTCCCACGCTTGGGCGATCCGGAGGTCAACGAAGAGCCGTATACCTTAAGCAGTCCGCTGGATCGGATTGATGAACTCCAGCATCCGGTGTTAATTCTTCACGGGCTGGTAGATGATAATGTGGGCTTCCAGGACGCGGTTCAGTACATCGAAGCCTTGATCATGGCCAGAGACAAAGAATTTGATATGATGATGTATCCGTCAGAACCTCATGGGTTTACAAAACCGGAGTCTTGGATCGATGAATATCGGCGTATTGAAACCTTCTTTGATCGCTATCTAAATCCAGAATTTTGACCAGACTTTTTGTAGTTTCCTCTCATGTCTGAAACCTACCGCGCACTAACCCGAGCCTACCGTCCAGCCAGCTTTGAGGACATTGTTTCTCAGGAACATGTCAGCAGTACGCTGATGAATGCGATGAAACAAAATCGCCTTGCGCATGCCTACATGTTTTGTGGTCCGAGAGGGGTGGGTAAAACGACCATGGCGCGGGTGTTGGCCCGTACACTCAACGAGGTAGACAGCAGTGTAGATGGCGAGGCGCTTAATCAGACATTGAATATTGTCGAAATTGATGCCGCTTCCCACAATAAGGTTGAGGATATACATCACCTACGGGAAAGTGTACGCATACCACCTCAAAATGGCCGATATAAGATCTTCATCATTGATGAGGTTCACATGCTCAGCAAAGCGGCGTTTAATGCGCTGTTGAAAACGCTTGAGGAACCACCTGCTCACGCCATTTTTATCTTCGCGACTACAGAACCGCACAAAGTTCTTCCTACGATTTTATCCCGGGTTCAACGATTTGATTTTCGCCGGATCAGCACGGATGAAATCCGGGTGCAGTTGAAAAAAATTGCCACTAAAGAGCAAATTTCGATCGATGAAGAGTCTCTTTTGTTGATTGCACGTCGCGCAGACGGAGCACTTCGTGATGCTCTTGGATTAATGGATCAGGCGATTGCGTTTTGTGGCCGAGAGATTACGTATAAGTCTCTTCTGGAGGCACTACACGCAGTTGATATCGATGAGTTATTTGCCTTTACCTCGATTGTGATTCAGAGGGATGCCCCGGCCGGATTAGAATTACTCGATACCCTGTTAAAATCCGGAACCGACATGCAGGAGTTTTTGGGCTCGCTAAATGAGCACTTCCGAAACCTCTATGTGGCCTCTGTATCCTCCGGAAATCATCTCATTGAAGCTACCGAGGAAACCAAAGCCCGATATCAGGCGCAAGTGGCTGAATTTACCCCTGAAGATTTGCTTCGATGTATGCACTTGGTAAGTGAGTGTCAGATCAAAATCCGTGAGGCAAGGCAACCTCGTATTCAGCTCGAGTTGATGTTACTTAAGTTAGTTCACATGACCCCTTCGGTCGAATTGGCTCAGATTCGTGACCTTCTTTCCGGTCAGGGTTCGCAGCAGGGGAAGCGCCAACCTCAGGAGCAGGTAAAGAGCCACTCGCCGAGATCCGTTGAGACATCGCCTTCGGTTTCGTCGGATACTTCTGTGGAGGATGTAAAAAAAAAAGATCTGAATTCGGTCATTGAGCAAAATCTGCATGAAGAAGTAAAAAAGGAAGAGGCCCTA
>JAURMN010000021.1 GCA_030830725.1 Balneolales bacterium
AACAATGCGCCTAACAATCGCGTGATTGCGATGGATATTCGTCGTCCACAACCGTCAAATTGGAAAGAGATTATTCCTGAAAAGGAACAAGTGATGACCAGTATTAGCGCAATCGGGGGGAAATTGATTGTGGAGTATCTTCAAGATGCTAGATCAAAAATGGAAGTCTACAGCTACTCTGGGGAATTTGAAAGAGAAATTGAGCTACCGACCATAGGATCAGCTGGCGGGTTTTCGGGTCAAAAATCAGACTCTGAAGCATTCTATAGCTTCTCTTCATACACGTATCCGACAACGATTTTCCGTTATGATGTTGAAACTGGTGAATCCGAGGTCTATCGTAAACCGGATGTGGACTTCAATCCAGAGGATTACGAAACAACGCAGGTCTTTTATGAATCGAAAGATGGAACAAAAGTCCCAATGTTTATTACTCATAAAAAAGGATTAGCACTAGATGGTACAAATCCGACTTATCTCTATGCGTATGGTGGGTTCAACATCAGCCTTACCCCTGGTTTTTCTGTAAGCAACCTAGCCTTTATGGAACGAGGAGGAGTTTATGCAGTAGCCAATCTTCGTGGTGGAGGCGAATATGGTCGTGAGTGGCATCAAGCCGGTACAAAGGAACGTAAACAGAATGTATTTGATGATTTTATCGCCGCTGCTGAGTACTTGATTGCGGAAGGATACACTTCTTCTTCGAAATTAGCGATTGGTGGGGGTTCGAACGGTGGACTTCTAGTCGGTGCGGTGATGACACAACGACCTGAACTCTTTGCCGTCGCATTCCCTGCTGTGGGTGTTTTGGATATGCTACGTTACCACACTTGGACGATTGGATGGGCATGGGCAAGTGATTATGGCACCAGTGAAGATCCCGAAGGTTTTGAGTATCTCTATGCCTACTCCCCGGTACATAATGTGACAGCGGGTACGGTTTATCCATCAACTCTCATCACTACCGGAGATCATGATGATCGTGTAGTTCCTGCGCATAGTTACAAATTCGCAGCTGAACTTCAAGGAAAGCATGCCGGTGAGAATCCTGTGCTGATCCGCATCGAAACCCGAGCAGGTCACGGCGCTGGAAAACCAACGGCTATGATTATTGAAGAGCAGGCAGACAGATGGGCCTTCCTGTTTAATCAGATCGGTAAGTAACTCGCTTGCTTAGTGTGACACGGATCGGGATCTACAAGGTCCGTGTCGCTGATCTTGCTTGAAAGAAGTTTAGATTCAGGCGTTCAGACTTACGTATGCTGTAAGATTCTTTGCTTCACGTCCTTGTAAGATGTGGAGCAGTCCTCTGCTTGAGAAGGCTTCCCATAAAACGCATAAGCCTGTTTCGGAATTGTTGACGATATAGACGTCAATGGATCCGACTCTTCGCCAAACTTTATTGGGTGTGCTGTAGCCAGAACAAGACGAGCTTCGGTGGGTTCTGTAGTGTATGTGGTTTCAGAATGAGGATGGGCGGCCAAATAGTGCTTCATTCCCAAAGTGGCAACAGCTGTATGTGGATCCAGATGATAGCCACTGGTATTAAAGGTAGCCTGTATTTCTTCTACAACCTGGCTGTCCGAAAAGTGACTACCGAAAAGCACCTCTCGAAAGCGATCCAATTTTCCATCAAATAGTGCTACCATCCGTTCAAAATTACTCGGGTTGCCCACATCCATGGCATTACTTAATGTTTTTACGGAACGCCTAGGCTCGTAATTCCCGGATGCAAGGTACTCCGGTAGGACAGAGTTGTCGTTAGTGGCAGCAATAAGTCGGTGAATGGGCAGACCCATGCGTTTTGCAAAAAGTCCCGCAGTCAAATTACCAAAATTTCCACTGGGTATGCTGTAAGTAAAACTAACATCCTCGACATACATAGTCGATTCTGCTTTGTTTACCAGCACTCCAGGATGTGAAGTTAGTCTACATTCATTTTCAGCCAACCAGCGAGCAGCTCCCCAGAAATAATAGACTATTTGGGGGATTAATCGGGAAATATTAATACTGTTTGCAGACGTAAGTCGCATGATTTTGCGAATCTCGGGATCGGAAAGTGCTTGCTTGGACAGCGCCTGACAATCATCAAACGTTCCGTCCACTCGATAGGCATGAATATTCCCACCCCAAGAGGTGAGTTGTAGTTCCTGTAGCCGGCTCACTTTCCCTTTTGGAAATAAGATATGCACTTGCACGCCCGGTACTCCATAAAACCCCGCTGCAACGGCACCACCTGTATCTCCTGAAGTGGCAACAATGACATTTAAGTCCCCCTCTTTAGTGGCATTAAAATATCCCATCATACGGGCCATGAATCGGGCTCCTACATCTTTAAATGCCATAGTTTGCCCGTGAAAAAGCTCGATAACATGAAATGTCGCTTCCTCGATTACATCTGCGGTCATTGAATTAGAAGATACTGAAGCATCCTTCTTAGTCTGGTCCGACTTCGAAGCAACAGGCACAATGGGAATAGGAAAATCAAAGGTATGCGTCACAATGGATTGCAAGATGTCTTCTGGGATGTCCTCTCCGACGATAGCCGAGATCACCTGATAAGCTACCTCTGTGAGCTCCATGTCTGGAAGTGCTTCGAAAAATGAGTTTTGAAGTTTCGGAATGGATTCCGGCATGTATAATCCTCCATCCCGAGCCAACCCTGAAAGTATCGCCACTTCGAGTGAAGTTGGATGAACTTTTTGTGTATCACGAGTTGAAAAATATCTCATATCGATACCTTTCTAGCGCCTCTGGAGGAGATTCGAGTTAAAGTAGCTGTTGAGGAAATTCCTTCTTTCTCAGCAACAGTTTGAATTGCTTCCAGAATCGATGAAGCACAATCTTTGGTTTTACTTAATGCAAAAAGTGAAGGACCTGATCCGGAAATCCCAAAACCAATGGCACCCTCTCTAAGTGCAGCTTCCTTCATTTTATAAAATCCTGGAATCATCTTTGCTCGAATAGGCTCCACGATTTCATCTTGCATACTCTTGCGAAGCAATTCCAGATTTCCGGTCTCAAACCCCAATATCATTCCCGCCAAATGAGCAGATTGCCGCACATATTGCGCAAGTTCTATGTGTTCAGGTAGTGCTTTTCTAGCATCTCGGGTCAGAATTTCAATCTCAGGATGTAGAATCGAACAGTATAATCCCTTTGGATAACTCACTGGGACCAGATCCAGAGGATCCTTACTGCGAATTAAAATCAGGCCTCCCAATAGGGCCGGAACCACGTTGTCAGGATGGGCTGTTCCACAGGTGATGCGTTCTCCTTCCATGGCAAGAGGGATGAGTTCATCGATCGAAAGTGGTGCTCCAAACAACTCATTTATGGCCATTAAAGCTGCAGCAATACTAGCTGAACTCGATCCAAGTCCGCTGCCAATAGGTAAACCTTTCTGTAATCGAACCGAGACACCCAGACCCGACTCGGGAACAATCGATACACGTGAGGTATGCAAATCACCAGATCGGATTCGCTGGCGGAGTTGATCTATGTACTGAGAGACCATCAAAGACGCAATATTCCGTTCGGCCTCATGTGGTAAAAATCCTCCATCGCCGGTTACATCATCCAGCGTTACTAAACCCCCATTGGTAAAGGCAACACTTACCTCGTCTCCAAGTTCCTCTACTGCGAAACCGAGCACATCAAATCCTGCAATCACATTGGCTACCGTTGCCGGAGCGAACACCGTCACTTTTTCCGAAATGGCAATACGTTCCGATAAAGATGCAGGATTCTGTTTCATCTTCCTGTAGTTCCAATTTGAAGTAGGTCTGAAAATACCCCTGCGGCCGTAACCGTTGCTCCTGCACCTGGCCCCTTGATAACCAAAGGTGTTTCATGATAACGTTTTGTTGTAATTGCAATCACATTATCAGATCCTTGTAATCTGAAAAAAGGATGGGAATCGTCGACGTCAGAAACACGGATCGAAAGTTTCTTCTTTTTACCTGAGTTATCAAGATATCCAATACATCTCAACGCTCTGCCCTTTTGATGAGCACGGTCTCGCAATGAAGCAAAATGAGGTTCCGCCTCCTTCAATGCTATGTAAAAAGCATCTACATTTGGGGCTTTCAAACAGGCTTCCGGCAGAATTGGATCCATCTGGATCTCATCTATCTCAACTGAATTGCCTAAAATTCGACTTAGAATCAGCATCTTTCTCTTAAAGTCCATTCCGCTTAAATCATCCCTCGGATCCGGCTCTGTGTATCCTTTGCTTTGTGCCTCCATAACGACCTCGGAAAAGGTTCGACCGGGAGTATAGTGATTGAAGATATAGGAAATCGTACCTGACAAAATTGCCTCCAGGTTCTGCACCTCGTCACCACTGGATATTAGATCTGAGAGGGTTCGAATGAGAGGGAGTCCGGCTCCAACATTCGTTTCATAGAGATACCGGACTTCCATGGCCCGGTGTGTATCACGTAATCGACGGAATTCCGCATCTGATCTGGAATTGGCAATTTTATTGCAGGTGACGACCGAAATGTGATTTGTAAACAACTCTTCGTATAAAGAAGCGACATCCCCATTACTCGTATTGTCCACAAAGACTTTATTGGCAGTGTCTTGAGAGAAAATCTGTTCAATAAACGTACGAAGATTGGACTTCTGACCCTTTTTGTCTAAATCTTCCTGCCAGGCTGAGAGTGATAATCCGATATCATCCGAGAAAAGCATCTTTCGGGAATTCATGATCCCCATCACCTTAATTTCCAGCAGTTGTTCTTCTCTGAGACGATCTTCAGAATATAAAAGCTGATTCATGAGTTCGGACCCGACGGTTCCCGTACCCACTATATACACATGTAGTCGACGAGGAGCCGAAAGTAAGAGAGAATTATGCACGGCATTCAGGGCCCTTGGTAAATCAGAGGCTTTGATCGCAACGGAGATATTGAGTTCAGATGAGCCCTGAGCAATCGCAACAACATTGATGCCACTACGCCCGAGGGCTGAGAAAAGTCGTCCACTGAGTCCTCTGGAATGTTTCATATTCTCACCGACAACTGCCAGAATACTATATTCATTGGCCATCACCGGCACTTCCAGTCTTTTTTGCAGGATTTCTAGCTCGAACTCTTGTTCAATGGCTGCCTTTGCCGCAGGAGCAGAATTAGGAGTCACGGCAAATGTGATACTATGCTCACTACTAGCCATGGTGACAAGCATTACATTCACTTCTGCCTTGGCCAGAGCTTCAAATAGTCGACTGCCCAGACCCGTTACACCCACCATTCCCCCTCCCTGCAGAGTTATCAACGAAATCTCCCGTATAGATGTGATTCCTTTAATCCATCGTGGTCCGTCCCATAGTGGAGACTCCGGATTATGTTTCTGACTTTTACTATGATGAATTCGGGTTCCGGTGTGAGTAGGATTGAACGTATTACGGATCCGAATCGGAATTCCCTTGGAGACAGCCGGGAGCATCGTAGGAGGGTAAATCACTTTTGCACCAAAGTAACTGAGCTCCATTGCCTCTTCATAACTCAAATGTTCCAATGTAAACGCTTTGGGTACAAGCCGTGGGTCTGCCGTCATAAACCCATCCACATCGGTCCATATTTCAATTTCATCGGCCTTAAGTGAAGCCCCAATCACAGATGCCGTCAGATCAGACCCTCCTCTTCCCAGCGTGGTGGTTCGTCCTTCCTTATCCGATGCAATAAATCCAGTCAAAACCGGAATTGGCGAACCTTTTTGGGATATCACGGTTTTATACCAAGATGAGATAAGACGATTGGTCTGCGAGGTTTGTACCTGCGCATTACTAAACTCAGAATCAGTACGAATCAGAGATCTTGCGTCTATCGGAACCGCTTTAATACCTGCCGATTGAAGAACATGATCAACAATTTCGACAGCCATTCGTTCCCCATAGGAAAGTAACAGATCATACGCACGAGAAGAAAACTCCCGAATAGCCAAAATTCCGGAAACAATTTGCTGTATTTCGGCAAAGTAGGTTTTTAAGATCGCCAATTTTTCATCCGTGGGTTTTGCAAAAGCATGAAGCGTATTGAGATGCAAATCCCGAATTTCATGTTGAAGAGCCAAACGCTCCTTCCCGTTCGCCGCATCTGTTCCAATCTGAAGCAGACGATTGGTTACACCGCCCATAGCTGAACTTACGATAATGAGCTCTTCGCCCTTGTTTTTGTAGTCTTTAATGATTTTGGAAAGCGATCTTAAAGCCGCTTCACTCCCTACAGAGGTTCCCCCAAATTTTAATACTTTCATGTAAAAATGATGTCTGTTACCTGAATTAATTGATCCAGCATCGCATCATCGATTTGAAAATGAAACGTCGCCCGAATCGTATTCCCGCCAAATCCTACCATCTCAATTCCATATTCTTTGTAGGAGCGGAGCACCTGATCTACCGTTTTGGATGTTCCAGTCCCACCATCCCTATTCACTTCAAAAATGAGAATGTTTGTTTCCACGGTGTCCGGATCAAGTAGAATCTCCTTTTTTGTGGAAAGATGCTTCGCAAATTTTTGCGCTCTATGATGATCCTCTTTTAAGAGGGGCCAATGATGTTCCACAGCATAGTCTGCTGCTGCTGCCAAGAGACCTACCTGTCTCATGCCTCCACCCCACATTTTCCGAAATCGTCGGGCTTTTCGAATTCCATCACGCGTGGTCAGCAGCATCGAACCGACGGGGGCACCGAGCCCTTTTGAAAAACAGACCGAGAGGGTGTCTGCAACGCTGCCGAAAAATTGGGGCTCGATTCCGGTGGCCGAGATGGCATTCCATATTCTGGCCCCGTCCAGATGAAGGCTAAGTCCTTTTTTTTGACTCAATTCCCGTAGCTCAAGCAGTTGAGTTCGGGTGTAGCAAGCCCCTCCACCTTTATTGGTAGTATTTTCTAACGCCAGTACTGTTGTCCAAGGATCCCAGTCATTTTTTGCTCGAACAGCGGCTTCAACTACCTCAGGTGAAAGAATACCGCGTTGCCCTTTGAGGGGTCTGAGCTGCAAAGAGCTCAAGTGAGCTGCGGCGCCGGTTTCATAATTATAGACGTGACCCAGTTCATCAATCAGGACTTCTTCTCCCGGGCCTGCCAGGATCGTCAGCCCTAATTGATTGGACATCGTTCCAGACGGAACAAACAGACCAGCCTCCATGCCAAAAAGCATCGCCATTTTGTTTTCAAACGCAATAACCGTCGGGTCCTCTTGGAAAACATCATCCCCGACTTTTGCATGCACCATGGCCTGGAGCATTTCAGGTGTGGGTTTAGTAACAGTGTCACTTCGCAGATCGATCATCGGATCCCTCATTTCCCATGCAAATAAAAACCCTGGCCTGTTTTATCGCCCAGCTTTCCGGCATCGACCATTTTGACAAGTAAGGGTGAAGGACGGTATTTCGGATCCTTAAAGCCTTCATAAAGAACATTTAAGATATTCAAACAGACATCCAACCCGATAAAATCAGCCAATCGGAGAGGACCCATTGGATGCGCCATTCCCAACTTCATGACTTCATCTACTTGTTCGGCATTTCCCACGCCTTCCTGGAGGCAAAATATGGCTTCATTGATCATAGGCATTAACACCCGATTACTGACAAAACCAGGTGAATCCTGAACCTCAACAGGTGTTTTACCCAAAAATTCAGCGGTTTTCATGATGGCATCCACTGTTCTTTGAGAAGTGTCCAGTCCTCTTACAACCTCTACAAGCTTCATGACCGGAACCGGATTAAAAAAGTGCATCCCGATAAATCGATCAGAGCGACTAGTCATCGAGGCCAGCTTCGTAATGGAGATGGATGATGTATTCGAAGCTAAAATTGCGTTTTCAGGAGCCACTGAATCTGCTTCACGGAGAACGGATTCTTTGAGTGAAAGGATTTCAGGAACGGCTTCAATTATCAGATCGGCCTCCAATACTGACTGTGAAATGGAAAGTGCTGGGTGAAGCCGTTCAAGGGTTTCTAATTTTTGAGCCTGTGTGATTTTCTCTTTTGCAAGCATACGATCCAGGTTTTTTTCGATGAGGATCATCGCCCGATCTAACGCTTGCTCATTGGCATCTACCAGTTTTACGGAATATCCGCTCATGGCACAGACATGAGCAATCCCATTTCCCATGGTACCCCCGCCAATGACTACAATTTTCTTCATACCGTCACCAATTCTGTTATATTTGTTTTATGAAAACTCTCGGCAAGATAGTGCTTTTTTTTCTGGTGTTCCTTACAGGTTTCGCCCTTCTCTCCCTTTATTGGACGGTCCTGAAACCCTTACCAGACTATTCTGATCGGGTTCGACTAGAAGGGCCTGATCAGGAGATTACCATCTACTGGGGAGATTATGGAGTACCTCATATCTATGCGCGTTCAGAGAAAGATCTTTTTTTTGCAGTGGGATATGTTCATGCGCAAGATCGCATCTGGCAAATGACTCTTTCACAAATAGCCGCAGAGGGCCGTTTTGCGGAGTTTTTGGGCGCGGATCTACTCCCTTTCGATAAATATCAGCGAACCCTCGGATTTTGGCGAACAGCAGAGAAAATCGAACAGGCTATGCCAGATTCTCTCCGTAATCGATTGCAATGGTATGCAAACGGCGTGAATGCATGGACTGATCAAAATCGACGAAGTTTACCCCTTGAGTTCTCACTTCTGAGAATGGATCCTATCGAATGGACCCCACGCCATACGATTGCAATCTCTCGATTGATGGCCTGGGATCAGAATATTAATTGGTGGAGCGAGCTCACGCTCGCATGGCTACAGCAACGTTTGCCGGATGCCCGTATGCGAGAGTTGGTTCCGGAGTATGAACGTTTTCGACCAATCACAGAAAGTGATTCGGGGATCTCTTCTGCGATGGCGATGTTACATACCGAACAGGCGTTACGTTCATTGCTAGGCAAAGAGGGAACCAGCGTGGGAAGTAACGCCTGGGTGGCTTCCGGCCAAAAAACAGTGAGTGGTGCTCCGCTTCTCGCGGGGGATCCACATATGGGCCTAAGTATGCCGGGAAATTGGTATGAGGCAAATTTGATCACGCCGGAGTTTCAAATTTCCGGTGCAATGATACCGGGAGCTCCATTTGTGATCCTGGGACAAAATCAGCATCTGGCCTGGTCACTCACTAATATCATGGCCGACGATACCGACTTCTATCTGGAAAGACTCACAGATGAAGATTCCACCTCGGTAATTATCCAGGAAACCATTGAAGGATTCATTGAAAACCCTCTCACCTTGATTAGAGAACGTATTCAGGTCAAAGGGGAAGATGATGTGATTCATACGATACGCCTGACTTCAAACGGGCCGATAATCAATGATATCTATCCCTCACAGGGATTGGTAAACAAAGAGCTGATATCGGTTCGTTGGACAGGTCACGAGATCAGTATGGAACTTCAGGCGCTCTATGAAATGAATCGAGCCACCACACTGACTGAATTCCGAAATGCGGCTTCCAAATTCAAATCCCCTGGGATGAATGCAATGTATGCGGATAAAGAAGGTAATATTGCGATGTTTGCGATGGCCGGACTACCAAAGCGTACCACTTCTTCCTATGTTTTTCGGAAAGGATGGTTACCGCAGGATCGTTGGCAAAGCTGGATTCCATTTGAAGAACTCCCATCTGTTATGAATCCGGAAAAGGGATGGATTGCAAATGCCAATAACAAGATTCACGATGAAAACTATCCCTATTATATTGGAACATTTTGGGAACCTTCGTCTCGAATTGAACGCCTCGTTGAACTATTTTCATTTCATGATAAAGTGAATACCGACTTATTTTCAGATTGGCAGCTTGATATCTTATCACCCCATGCGCGGGAAGTTCTGGATATCGTGCTTCCGGTTCTGATGGAGTCGAATACAGATCCAAGCAGCGGAATCTCCATAGCACTACCTTATTTGTTGAATTGGGATTTTCAGTATGAACTCTCGTCAACAGCCGCGTCCATTATGGATGCTTTCATTCTCTCACTGGTTCGAAATACGCTGATAGATGAACTTGGCGAGGAAGCCTTTGAAAACTTTGTTCGTCTTGAAAATCTTCCGGTGCGATCCATTGTTCGACTTCTTTCGTTAGATTCCCCTTTGTTTGATAATCAACTAACACCTGGAATCGAAACACGCGATGAAATCATTCAAAAAAGCATGAAGGATGCCATTGCTTATCTGGAAGCAAAATTCGGAATGAAACCCTTTGAATGGCAGTGGAATAATCTGCACTACCTTACGCTTTCCCCACCACTTTTTGGTGAAGCGGTTAAAGACTCCGCAGCACCGGCAGCGCTCACGCTGATCGTCCAAAATCTGATGAGCAAAGGACCTTATTCAGTAACAGGCCATGGCATGACGCTCAATAATGGACAGTATAACTGGAATGATCCCTATGATCAGGTATTGGGAGCGTCCATCCGCCGAGTGATCGATTTATCGGATTTAAGTAGTATAAAATCCGTTCTCCCAACCGGACAGTCTGGAAACCCATTATCCCGACACTTTGGAGACCAAACAGATCTCTGGTTGAAAGGAGAATTGAAAACGCTTTACCAGGATTCCCTTTTCTTCACTCGGAACCGCTATGAAACCATGAGACTTATACCGGCAAGTCGGATGTAATGTATACTAAACGAACCTACCAAGATTCAATTTCTCACAAAGATTCACTTTGATAGAATAAAAATGAAAAATCATCGACTCCTCACATCTTCACTGATTTCATTCATCCTTCTACTTTCGGTTTCTTGTAGAAGTACAATCCTGGAAAAAGAATCCTATTCTCAGATCGAGGTTGGAAAATCAGCTGTGGGAACTTCATCGGATATGGGAATGGGCTCTGCGAACAACCCCAAAATTGATTCATCAAAAGAAGAGAGAGCCTCCCTTTTTAGAGGGAAGGAGAACATTGAAAATCTATTCGAAACCTCTGAGGATAACTCAGGGTTTTTGGGGCTTCCATCAACCACGATTACTCCGGAAGAATCACTTTTTATCGCGGACTCTGTGATTTCGGAATTAAGCCTCGAAGAAAAGATCGGTCAACTTTTCATCGCCCGTTTATATGGGAATTTTATGAACGAGCAGGATGATGAGTTCTATGAAGTGACTCAACTGATCAAAGAAGGAGTAGTTGGTGGAATTCTATTTTTTCAGGGTGATGTCTACGGACAGGCGCATCTAACCAATGCATATCAGGCAACCGCCAAAGTTCCACTTTGGGTCACTCAGGATATGGAATTCGGTGCGGCGATGCGGGTAGAGGGAACGACCCGATTTACACCCGCTATGGGGATTACGGCAACGGGTTCCCCTTTAAATGCATTTATTAAAGGAAAAATTACAGCAAAAGAGGCTAAGGCCCTTGGCGTGCATCAGATCTTTGCGCCGGTGATGGATGTGAACAACAATCCCCAAAATCCAGTTATTAATGTGCGATCCTTTTCAGAAGATCCTCAGATTGTTGCAGAATATGGAGTAGCCTTTTTGCGTGGTGTGCAGAGTGAGGGGGTAATTGCAACGGCCAAACATTTTCCGGGGCATGGAGATACCGATGTAGACTCTCATCTTGCTCTTCCGATAGTGTCTGAACCTTATTCGAGGCTCTCCGAAATCGAACTTCTACCTTTTCGAGCCGCTGTTGAATCGGGTATCCGTTCCGTGATGAGTGCTCACGTGGCGTATCCTGTGATTAGTCAATTTGAGGATCGGCCTTCTACGCTCGATCCTTCTGTGCTACGCCGCCTATTGACGGATTCCCTTCGATTTGATGGATTCATTGTAACAGACGGTTTGGATATGAAGGCGATCTCGGATGCTTATTCTCCGGGAAGGGCGGCCGTTGAAGCGTTTAAAGCGGGCGCCGATATTCTGCTGTTGAGTTCAGACGAACGCTCTGCTGTTCATGAAATGAAGCTCGCCGTCGAGTCCGGTGAAATCTCCGAACAAGAACTCAATTACCGCGTTCATCGCTTTCTTCGCCTTAAAGCAGAACATGGACTTTTCTCTAATCGCTTTGTGGATATTGCAGGCTTAGCGAAGGAGATTCGGGAGCCATCTTCTGTGGCTGAAGCTGAGCGTATCGCTCGTGAATCTGTCACTCTTTTAAAAAATGAACAAAGTATCCTGCCGATTCGCGATAAAGATTTTGCAGATGTGCTTCTAGTGGCTGTAGATGATGACAGATCAGGATCCGCAGGCAGACCCCTATTAACCGAACTTCGCAAGTATCATCAAAAAGTTGGATATGAGGTTCTGGATCAGCGAAGTGGCGATGACGAGATTGCCACGATTTTGAAAAAAGCAAAGGAAGCCAATCTGGTCATTATCGGATCGTTTGTATCGGTGAGTACCGAATACGCAAGTCGATTAACCGAAAGACAAAAGTCCGCACTTAAAAGACTTCAAAATCTCTCCACTCCCTCAGTTCTGATCTCGTTTGGCAATCCCTATATTTTGGCTGAAATACCCGATTCAGAGGTTTTTATCGTCTCTTGGACAGGAACTACACAACAAGTTCAACAAACGGTTCCTGCGCTTTTTGGTGCCTCTGAAATCAAAGGACGCCTGGCAGTAGAAGTCCCAGGTATTGCTGAATTTGGATCAGGAATCCAGTTACCAAAATCATCTCTTCGTCTCGGATCTCCTGAGTCGGAAGAGGTAAGTCGACAGGCTTTACGCAGGATCGATTCACTGGTGTATGCCGCGATTCGGGACTCGGTATTCCCGGGTGCCGTGGTAGGCGTTGTCAAAAATGGAACCATGGTACTCAACAAAGGATATGGGTATCATGACTACACAAAAACACGTAAGACAGAAGCGAGGGACGTCTTTGATCTCGCATCCATTACCAAAGTCATGGCAACGACCACGGCCACGATGAAACTAGTGGACGAGGGTAAACTCTCATTGAATGATCCCGTATCCGAGTATATCCATGAATTCAAAGAGCCCTCAAAAGAGGCGATCACCATTCGTCATCTTTTGCTTCACACATCCGGACTCCCCCCCTTCCGTGTTTATGTAGACTCCCTGCGGACCCGAGATGAAATCCTTGAAGCTATTCGTAATGAACCTCTCACCGGTGTGCCGGGTGAAAAATATGTCTATAGTGACTTAGGTATGATTTTGTTGGCCGAAATCCTCGAACAGGTGAGCGGACTCTCTGTGGATCGATACATACGTAACAAGTTTTTCTACCCTATGGGAATGGTGACGGCACATTATAATCCCTTAAATGTGGGACAATGGATGGCCAATCTGATTCCTCCCACAGAAATTGATACCGTGTATGATCGCGGTGTAGTACGCGCAAGAGTTCATGACGAACGTGCCTATTTTATGGACGGTGTGGCTGGGCATGCCGGACTTTTTGGGTCGGCAAGAGATATTGCCATTTGGACTACCATGTTGCAAAATGGCGGGACCTATGCCGGGGAAACCTACCTCTCTCCCGAAACGATTTTGGAGTTTACCTCAGTGCAAGACGAGGAAAGTCGCAGAGGCCTTGGATTTGATCATAAGTCTGGACCAAACAGTACGGCAGGGTCCTTGACCAGTATGAGAACATATGGACACACCGGCTTTACAGGCACTAGTGTTTGGACAGATCCTGAGCTCGATCTCACAATCATTCTGCTCTCCAATCGTACGTGGCCAACACGGGAAAAGGGCCGCCGAATCAGTGAAATCCGCCGAAAAGTAGCCGATATTGTAGTGGAAAGTCTTGAAATGGAATCCAGAATGGAGTTTTGGCTCGGTGAATTCGAACGTGAAATGGAACCGGTGACGATTCCCACATCTGGAAATACGGCCAAATAAAGCATTTCAATTGTTCTGTTCGAAAACATTGTAAGATTTGATCTCTATGAGTTGGAACTCGCTTCTCCAAAATTCCTACTCCCCTTATTCGCGGCAACAGGAAGCATGCGTGATCCGTGGCGAAAATGGAGTCTACCCTGGTGTGCGGGTGGAGAATATTGCCTATCCCCAAACGATCACCGCCCTTCAGGGAGCGTTCGGACTTTGTCTTTCCTGTGGGGATCTTCCACTTGAAATTCTACAGCCTTCAGAGAATCATTCCAGCCCAATGGCAGATGAAGAGACTTGGCGGCATTGGGTCAAGGCTCAAGGGTGGAATATTAAATGGACCTATTCAGATCAACTGTCGGCTGATCTCATTGAACAGTTGACGGAGTTCCGAAATCCATTGACCGTGATTCACAATCGGCCTGAATCGGACAATGCTTCCATCTGGAGTTCCGGCAATACTCCTGATCCGCAATCTACCACAGCGACGAAAGTGCAGAGCGGACCGAACGAGATGCTAAACTCCCTGTTTATCGATGCTGTTCAACCCGAGTATGATCGGGCCAGACGCTCCCTTTTGACCAAACTTATACCCGATGCCTACACCCCAAATTCAGATTTTCCAGTATCTGCCTTATTGGAAACCGACAAAGGATTGGTTGGAGGTGTGAATGTTGAGTTTGGAATTTGGAATTTTGGCCTTTGTGCAGAGCGAAACGCAATCCATACGGCTATCGCCTATGGGGCCAGACCTACCGGCTCCATCGCAGTATTTGCTCCAAAAAGTCAACTTTGTAGTCCTTGTGGCATGTGCCGTCAAACCCTTTCGGAATGGCCGCTGATGGAACGAGTGTTGCTGTATCACGGTGATGGTAGCAGTTCTGAACATCGTATTAAAGATTTGCTTCCCCTTCATTTTCAAGCCTCATCCCTTGGAATTGGTCCGGAATAGGCGTAAAAGGTAAACCGCACGATTTCCTCACCCATCGACTACTATGTCTAAGCCCGTATGATTTCCTTTGACTACATCGCATTACTGGACTATGAACATCTCGACAACCATTTCTTCCTGAAATCTCTGGCTAAAGAACTGGCTAAAAGACCGGATAAGCGAGGAATTTTATTGCATGCGGACAGCCCTTTTACGGAAAGAATCATGCAGCAAGGAGTCATGAGGGAGGAGGCTCGTATCCGAGCAGCTAAAGATTTGAATCATCGCCTGGTAGCCCTGCTTGCCGATGAAGGAATTCCGGCCATCGGGTTGCATCCCTTCCAAAAAGAGTTGGTTTCGGAAAATGGAAACGTCTCAGAATCTGCGTGGCTCAGTTTACCCTCCATACCCGTCGTGATCTTATCTACCTTAATGACAGAAGAAGGTCTATCTCAACGACTACACCCCTTAACGCATGTTCTTCCTATTCTTGCGAATTCATTCGAAGTCCAATCACTTCTGGGGTTTAGTCGAATCGATTCTCTTCAATGGAATCTTCATAAAATCCCAGATCTGTATTCAGAAGAGGGAGTTCTGGAGCAATTCAGCGACTTTTTTGAGACTCATATTCCAGCCGAATTGAGAGATATGAAAGGGTATCGTCTCTGTGTACCGGGAGTTACGGGAAGTGCTTCGCTTTGGGATGGTTCATTGCATGTAAAAGAACTGCGTTAAGTTTTAATTATACAGAAAGTTTTTGTTGCCACTGGCGTAAAATCGTCTTAATTTAGAATTATTCTAAATAAGAATAAGGGCAGTCTTTCGATCTTTTTCCCTTTTCAGAGGAACTCTTACCTATTGTTTTTTAATTCTTTAAGGCGCTTATCTGTTTTGAGACGATTTTTTGCCTCTCCGCATATTTTCTTACTAATCCTTCTCATCAGCACCCCTCTCCCGAGTCAATATGAAGTCGTCGCAGGTATACTCCGTTCTTCGTCCTCTACTCGATCGGAGTTTCTTGTAAGCCTCCCTGTATCCCCGATCGCACGAATCGAATCTGAGGTTGATACCCTTTTCTACACCTCCAAAAAGCAGGTTGTGGTAACGGCCACACGAAATGAAAAAGCCCTAGAAGATCTTGCCGTTCCAACTACCGTTATTACACGGCGAATTCTGCAAGAAAATGGCAGCTCCCGGTTAAATGAAGCCCTCTTAACGATACCTGGCCTAACACTTTTTGAGGATCATGGAGCCGGTATCCAGATGCAGGGTTTTTCTCCTGAATACACTCTTATCCTGCTGGACGGAGAACCTGTTATCGGGCGTAACGCCGGAACACTGGATCTTCGGCGATTGACACTGGAAGGAGTAGAACGAATTGAAATCGTACAAGGTCCTACATCTTCTTTGTATGGCAGTGAAGCTCTAGCCGGAGTGGTGAATTTAATTACGGCCTCTCCTAATCAAGGATGGAATGGAGCCCTTGGAATGCGGTACGGCACCCATCAGACAAGTGATCTCACCGGAGAAATGAGTTATGGCGGGTGGAAAGGTGGACTCCGTCTTTTGGTGAATCAGAACCGTTCCGAAGGGTATGATTTAACACCAACGCAATTCGGAATGACCAGTCCTGCATTCATCGATTATACTGTCGATTTGAGAGCAAATCTTACTTTTGGCGAACGGGGTAAGATGAAACTTGGTGTTCGCTTGGGAATGGAAGATCAAGCCGGGACCTTTGCCATCAAGGGTCCTGCCGGCGAAAAGAGATATCATGACACTGGAACGCGCAATGAGTGGAGTCTTCATCCTGAATTTGGGTATCGGATCGGGGAACGAATAAAACTCACCACAACACTTTATGGATCTTCTTTCACCACCGATGTTTTGCAGAAGGAAAAGAGCACTAGTGAGATCTTATACGAAGATCGATTTGAGCAACAATACTACAAAACCGAACAAAAGATCACTGTTCTTTGGAATTCGGGGCACCTTAGTATCGCCGGTGGAGGATGGATTCAGGAAAAGCTCGCAGGTGATCGTTATGGGTCCGATGAAACAGAAGATCTGATAGCGACCAGTGGTACCTTTGGAGTGGATATTCCCTCTGTTTCAAATCCCGTCGCAACGCAATGGTTTACGTATCTACAACATGAATGGATCCCTGGAAAAAAATTTGAGGCAAACCTTAGCGGAAGACTGGATGCTCATTCGGATTATGAGCATCGATTTAGCCCAAAATTGTCAGTTCTTTACAGATTTTCGGATCGATTCAGAATTCGTGGCAGTATTGGTACCGGTTTTAAAGCTCCGGCGTTTCGTCAACTTTACCTCTCTTTCTCCAATTCCATAGCCGGATATTCAGTTTTTGGCTCCACTACCTTACAGAAAGGCTTGCAGCGTCTTGTGGATCAGGGACAGATCGAACTACTCATGGTTGACTTCTACACGCTTGAAGCGATCCAGGCGGAGCATTCGATTGCATCTAATATCGGTTTTACCCTCGAACCCTTTTCCGAACTCAAAACGAGATCCTTGATTGTAAATGTAAATCTCTTTTATAATGATGTTTATGATCTGATCGAAACTCAACCGGTCGCACAAAAAACCAACGGTCAATTTGTTTACGGATATTTTAATCTCGCTGAGATTTATACCCGCGGTGTCAGTGCTGACATTCGTTGGGGCTACTCTCCTTCCAGTACACTTCCTCTTGGGTTAAGCCGTATCGAAATCCAGACAGGGTATCAATTTTTACAGGCACATGATCAGCAGGTATTGCGGGATATTGACCGTGGTATCGTCTTTGGCCGGGCCATGAACGGCCAAGATTACCGTATTTCCAAAACGGAGTATTCGGGTTTATTCGGTCGTTCAAAACACATGGCAACCAGTCGGTTGACTCTGTATAATGAATCTAAAGGGGCTTCCATTTCACTTCAAGGGCGCTGGAGAGGCAAATATGGCTATCGGGATCGAGATGGAAACGGTTTTGCCAACCGACCGGATGAATTTGTGCCCGCTCACGCCGTATGGGATTTGACCTTCAACAAAGACCATCGGATTACCGAGTCTGTTGCAGCCCAATTTGTTTTCGGTTCCCGCAATCTGGCTAGTCGTACCTATCCTTCCCAGATTCCTTCACTATCCGGACGACAACTCTACGCTTCGGTAAAAATTCGAATGTAGCAATCAGAGGCCATGTCTTTTACTCTAATTCCATGTAACCTCAATCTGTAGAAATACCCATGAAAAACAATACGTTAATCACTCTTTTTACACTTTCTTTCCTCGTTCTCTCCTGCGATAACAGCACCGGACCTGATCTTGAACCCCTAGTTGTTCAACTGGCCGAAGATGTCATCGCAGATCCTGCCGTTATTGGTCCGGACGGTCGCCCAACTGGAAGTGGTCGATACACGCTATATTCCCTTTCTGAAAATAAACTCATTCTTTCTTCCGAAGAGACGGATCCAGCGGTTCGACAAGCCGATTCTGCATCTACCAAATGGGATATCGGATTTAATGCCACTACCATTATCATAAACGGTGGGACAAGTGGTCCTGGTGCAGGTGTGGCTCAAGTTTTAACACAAGCTTTCCAAGACGTGGTTTCGGCTCCTGCTACCGGATATGTAGCTGATGGATCGAATCAAAATTGTCCTGGGATTCAAACGCCAGCGGGATCTTTCCCAGGAGCTCCATACGCGATTTGCACCGGATCGGGAAACGGTTGGTACAATTACGATTCCAACGGTCCGCTGATTACACCCATTGCCGGACGTACCATTGTTGTGAGAACGGCCGCCGGTCAGAACTACGCAAAAGTCCGTATTCTTAGTTATTATAAAGGAAGTCCTGCAGATCCGGATCCATTGGCTGATGAAAGTCGTTATTACACGTTTGAGTATGTCTTGCAAACGGACGGGACTACGAATTTAAGTATTGAATAATCAGTAAGATATCGTTTTTATTATCCCGCTTAATATCTCAGGTACGTTTGTTATGATTCCACGTTTGTCTCTTCTCACTTGTGCGTTTTTAATCACCTGTTCACTCTCCGATGAAGGGGTTGCTCAACAACGCCCCGCCAATGCTGCCGAAAGACCCGGTGAACGGCCAGCCGGATCATATGGAGCGGGACAACGTCCGGATGCCGCTGAAATCAGTCGTGTTTCTGAACCAGGAGTTCGAGTTGAAACAGAACCTCGATTCGTTTCAGAAAGAAGTGTAACCGGAGCCGATGGCGTGGAGACCAGGATTTCGGATGTTAGTCGAATTGTAACGCTTGGCGGTGCCATTACCGAAACGGTTTATGCTCTCGGATATGGAGATCAAGTTGTCGGTAGTGATCAATCCAGTCTTTATCCCTATTCGATTTTTCAAAAACCAAGATTGAATGTATTCCGCCAATCTACTGCAGAAGGGATTTTATCCTTGGAGCCAACACTTGTGGTTACCACCATTGGAATACGACCTACCACTGTTCCGGATCAACTTCGTCAGGCAGGCATTCCAGTCCTATTACTAGATGATGCGTATTCTGCTGAACAGGCTGCAGATCGGATTCGAACCTTGGCCGAGGCTCTGGATCAAACGGATAAAGCAGAAGAGATCCTATCCATAATGAATCAGGATATTGCCGCTGCGCGTGAAATACAAGAGAAATCCGGGATAACGCCACGTGTATTATTCGTCTACACCAGAGGAGCATCCATGGTGAATGTAGCCGGTCAGGAAACCGGTGCTGACGCCGTGATTAGCCTAATCGGCGGAGAAAATGTGGTAAGCGGATACGAAGGATACCGTCCTTTAACCGCTGAGGCCGCAGTTACAGCTGCTCCAGATGTAATCTTGGTCCCTCAACATGGGGTCGACATGATCGGGGGTATGGAAATGCTGATAAAACAGCCCGGCCTTTCCATGACGCCAGCCGCCAAAAATGGTGCGGTCATTGCCGTAGATGACGCGTTGTTGCTTTCCTTCGGACCTCGATTGGGCCAGGGAATTTTGGAGCTGACCCGCGAAATTTTGGAGAAGCGCTGATCAGAAACGGATAATTCGGGATGGCGTCATCAATTGCATCACTGTCCAGCTACTTACGATCGAAATCCTCAGTACGTGAGGATCAACAGGATCGAGTTGCAGAAGTAACAGCCGTCAAACGCAAAAACGTCCTCAAAATTGGTGGTTTATTTTGGATTCTGCTTCTGGTTGTGATGTTTGCGTCCGGTGCCGGAGCGGTGCAAATTCCAGCCATTCAGGTAGTGTCAATTCTTCTTTCCAAACTTGGACTGCCCCCCATCGCCGAGTATACCACACAACATGAGCTCGTATTGATCGGGATTCGCTTACCCAGGGTGGTTTTGGGAGTGATTGCCGGTATGGGTTTATCCATCAGTGGTGCTCTCATGCAGGGGTTATTCAGAAATCCACTTGCCGATCCTGCTTTGATCGGCGTGTCAAGCGGAGCCTCTCTTGGAGCTTCGATCATGATTGTGGTCGGGAGTCTTCTACCCGGTTTTATTGCATCAAGTATCGGAATCTTTAGTATTGCACTATCGGCCTTCACCGTTGGCCTACTTGTTACGCTTATCGTTTATCGAATTGCAACACATGGAGCCCAAACTTCGGTTGCCACTATGCTACTGGCAGGCATTGCATTAAATGCACTATGTGGAGCCGGAACAGGGGCCCTTGTCCTTTTTGCGGATGATACACAACTGCGGGATTTGACGTTTTGGTCCCTTGGCAGTCTTGGCTCTGCAACCTGGCATACCCTGGCGATTGTAACCCCTTTTACACTCATTGCCTTGTTTTTTTCACCACGGCTTGCACGTTCATTAAACGCCATGTTATTGGGTGAGGCGGAAGCCAGGCATTTGGGTGTTGATACCGAACGGATAAAAAAATTTGTCATTTTCTTATCTGCTCTTGCAGTTGGATCGGTTACAGCCGTGACAGGATTAATCGGCTTTGTGGGATTGGTGGTTCCGCATTTGATTCGACTTACACTGGGCCCGGATCACCGAATTTTACTCCCAGGTTCTGCACTTTTGGGCGCGATTTTAATGGTCGGAGCGGATCTTTTAGCTCGTATTTTAATTCAACCCTCTGAGATTCCAATTGGAATTTTAACCGCATTTGGTGGAGCTCCATTTTTCCTTTGGTTATTGCTTCGAGGATACTCACGGGCTAATTTACAAGGTTGATCCTGACGCCCCTATGCTTGAACTCGCAAACATATCCTACCATATCGGAGATAAACCTCTACTCAAGGATATTTCCCTCAAAATACAACCCGGGGAAGTAGTGGCCATAGTAGGGGCTAACGGCGCGGGTAAGACCACCATGATGAAAATTTTATGTGGTGCCTTAAAGCCCCAAACCGGAAGTGCATCACTCGATGGTAAAAATGTATCTCAGATAGATCCTGATAGATTAGCCAGACGCAGAGCTGTGCTGCCTCAGCACTCCACCCTTTCATTTGCCTTTAGTTCACTCGAAGTGGTTATGATGGGAAGAACACCACACCGAACTACTGCCTCAGAAGATCTTGAAATTGCATTCCAGGCCATGGAAGCAGCGGGAGTAGACCACTTGGCATCTCAATCCTACATTACGCTTTCTGGTGGGGAACAGCAACGCGTACATCTGGCAAGAGTACTGGCTCAAATTTGGAGCCCTTCTGAAGAGGGAGACCGTTATCTTTTTCTCGATGAGCCTACGGCCAGTCTGGATTTATCGCACCAGCATCATGTATTGCGGATTGCGCGTCAAGTGGCAAAAGGTGGAGTTGGGGTTCTGGCCGTCTTGCATGATTTAAATTTGGCCTCTCAACATGCCGACCGTATTGTGGTAATGAGGAAAGGCCGTCTGACTGCGGAAGGAACTCCTGATGAAGTGATGACGCCGGATATTATTAACGATGCTTTTGACATCAATGTCATGGTCACGCGTCATCCTGCAGCCGCATGCCCACTGGTTGTGGCATTGCCTGAAGAAGCTATGATAGACCACGATTCGATCCCGATCGCTTCAGCATCGTCAACGAGTCAACTTCGTTCTCCGATCTCTATTAAAATACCGGTAACACCGGAAGAAGAGGCTGTAATCAAAGAAATTACCGAGTCATGAACACAGCATGTACATCTGAAACCTCATGCCCATCATGACCCTTTTTTGAAGACAATACAATAGTCTTAAGAATATTAATCAAAACGCGAGGAAAACCCCATGAATACCGAAACACTGGAAGTCTCCATCTCTGACCTGAAACAAAAACGCGACGCCTATTTGGCTGAACATCCAAAAGCGCGTGCCCGCAATGTGGCCAGCGATCTGGGTATCAGTGAAGCCCAATATGTTGCCTTAGATTTGGGAGAGGGCGCTACCAGACTTGGCACAGATTGGACCGCAATGCTCAAAGAGATCGAAACTATGGGGGAAGTGATGGCTTTGACTCGCAATGAGGCCTGTGTTCATGAAAAGCATGGAGTATACCGTAATTTTGAACAAGAAGGTCAAAGCCCGGTTGTGCTATTTGTAGATGAAAAAATCGATCTTCGAATCTTTTTGATGGGTTGGGGATTCGGTTTTGCTGTTGAAACGCCGATGGGAACCCAAACACGCTACTCTCTACAGTTTTTTAACCGCGCCGGAGAGGCAGTACACAAGATTTACATGACTAAAGAGAGTAATCTCGATGCCTATCACGCCTTCGTTGAGAAATTCAAAGCTCCAGAGCAGGAAGCTCTACTGGGGGTTTCTGCCGGTGGAGGACGTCCGAAATCACCAGAAAAACCAGACAGCGAAGTCGATTTGGACGGGTTTTTATCCACCTGGAGAGGGTTGCAGGATACGCATGAGTTTTTTGGTTTTATTCGTGAAGCAGGGGTTACTCGTACACAAGCCTTGAGATTGGCTGAAGGAGAGTTTACCCGGCCGACCGGTAAGGATACCGCGCGTAAGATGTTGGAGATGGCTGCCGAAACGGAAACTCCAATTATGTGTTTTGTGGGGAATCCAGGCTGTATTCAGATTCACTCTGGCCCAGTTAAAAAACTTCTGGAACAAGGTCCTTGGTTCAATGTCATGGATCCGGATTTCAATCTTCACCTCAACGAAGAACACATTGAGAAAACCTGGTGGGTTCGCAAGCCGAGTGTTGATGGCGATGTAAACTCTTTGGAAGTGTTTGATAAAAACGGCGAGCTGATCGTCCAATTTTTCGGGAAACGGAAACCCGGCATTCCAGAGTTAGAATCCTGGCGTAATATCGTCGCGGCTCTCTAGTAAGACGTTATCAAAACGCAATCATTCTTAAATACTTATCAATCTCAATTGATCTCATGAAGTCTTTCGTTTCTCGAACAGTTTCACTTATTTCGATTATTCTCTTAAGTGGACTTACTAATAGTCTCTTCGCTCAAATGAGCTCCGATCTACTGGATTCAGAGTCCTTGCTGATCAATTCGCGCCAGCTCATTTACGATGGACTCCGCTCAGGAGAAGGCTACTGGTCGAGTGACGGACAGAAAATCATCTTCCAAAGTGAACGTGAAAAAGGTAATCCATTCTATCAAATCTAC
>JAURMN010000138.1 GCA_030830725.1 Balneolales bacterium
ACACCCAGCGAGACGGATGAAATAGGCTGCCTGTCCGGTATACTCCCCCTCTCCCTGGATGGTGTAAAAATGCTCCATCACCGGATAGGAGACTAAGGCCGTTTTGGCAGGTGCCTGCTGCGAAATTGAAAGCAATTCACTCATGATGGAAGCTCGAAAATTTACAGATTTTTGTCTGTGTACTCGACCCAATTGTGCTCAGTCTCCCACACTGTTACCGTGAGTTCAATGTCAGAGGGAATTCTCTTTTTGGTCTCCTTGTGTATATATTCTGCGATTCTTTCAGCGGTAGTCGCCACGGGAAGGAGTTCATTCAGATACCCGTGATCGAATCCACCTTTCTGAGAATCACTGCCTGGCCACTTGAGTTCTTTAAAGTCACATACCATATCCGCAGTAGGCAGGTACTGTGAAGGATGTAGAGTATGAGATTTTGCACTCATTTTGACTTTGTAGGTATGTCCGTGTACGCGCGAACATTTCCCATCATAGCCGTCAATGGCATGAGCCGCATCAAAGGTAAATTCAGTATGCAAGATCCAGGTGGGCATGATCGAATATTCTATACATGGATAAAACTGTAAAGTTACTCAGAAAGCCATTTAATTGTACAGCCCAAAGATGGAGATGTTTTTGTGACGATTTCCTGTTTGGCTGCTAATTGGACAATGGCATCCTTCGCGAAATGTTGCTCAACTTCGTCAATGTCGTGTGCATTGTCATCAATCGCTCCTCGATAGACAAGGATAAAATCCTTATTGAATAAATACACATGGGGTGTGCGATTCGCGCCATATTCTGTTGCCAGCACATGATCTTTGTCCATTGCATAAATAAAATTGTAGGAGTACTCTTTGGCTCTCATCTTCATATCGGCCATCGATTCACCCTCTTCACGGGTAGCCTCATTGGGATTGAGTGCGATCATAGGTATGCCATTTTCTTGAGCAAGGGAAGCCATTTCCAAATAGCGAGATTCCCAGCGATGTACCCATGGACAGGTATTACTAGTAAAAACCACCAAAAGACCATTCTCTCCAGCAATCTCACGAAGGGTTACGGTTTCATCTTCTGTGGTCACGAGAGGCGCGTCCAGCATGGGAGCACGCTCTCCGATTGGAAGTTCAGGTTTATCCTGTGCAGAGATTTCTTGAAAGGTCAGCATTGTCAGGAAAAGGACCATTAAACTGGCATGAAAGAGGTATGAATATCGCTGCGGATGTTTACTTGTAATCATGGAATGAAGAATTTACGGTTCGAGGATTGGGATTCGTTGAAATTAGTTTGCGTGAATTTCTATTTCTGATGAGACCATCTTGTCTCGGGCTAACAAAAATAGCTCTTCAAAACGTTCTAAATCGGCTTCGCCTGACCATTCAGCCACAATCGTGCCATCTGGGAGATAAAGCTGAGTAAAAGGAATAGATCCTGACCAGTTATCGGATATCGCAGCAATGAACGGAAGATCCTTTCCTGTTTTGAGGAAACTTGGTTGATCAACCCCTTGCTCTCTTAAAAATTCGATAGCTCGAGGTTTATCCTCTGGAAAATCAGCTGAGATAAAGACAACAACCAGATCTTCCGGATACGCTTTCTGAAGCTGAACCAAATACGGAAACTCTTTGATGCAGGGAGCACACCAAGTGGCCCATACATTTACAAGGGTAACAGCACTTTCGGAAGCAGGAATGATGTCTGTAATGGATTCGGGGGTTATTTCGAGCAATAGTTCATCATCCGAAAGGAACGATGAGACGGTTGGAGATTCCATTTCATTTGCTTGTCCACATGCTGACAAATAGAGGAGTCCCGCAAAGATGAATGAACTAATTCGTAACGATTTCATCATTTCGTATCGCTTTCGTTGAGATGTTGTGTTACAGGATCCCAGTAGTGTTTTTTGAGATGTATGCAATAGGGTTCGCTAAAGGTAACTCCCTCAGATTCCAAGGCTTCAACCATACTATTTCCAGGAAAATAGCCTCTTCCTGTGAGTTGACCAAGTCGATTCACAACCCGATGGGCCGGGATTGAATTCATGGCTTCCGGATTTAGTAAAAGATGATTGAGCGCATACCCGACTACTCTCGCTCCTGATCGTACACCTACAGCCCCTGCAATCGCGCCATAAGTGGTTACACGGCCTGAGGGGATTCGAGATACGACCTCATAAATTCGCATATAAAGATCGTTCTTTATGGAAGCCTGAGGATCCGGATTTTTAACCGCGGATGCTGAATGTGATGTTTTGCTCAGTGCAAAGTCAGAAGTTAATGCGTTTTGGTTCATTGAACAGGCTCCCGTGAGACGATCTCAGAGAACAGCTGATAAAGCTTTTCTTGGCCAGATTGATGTTGTACCTCTTCGGGAAGTAGGGATAGCACCATTAAACCGGAAAGAGCGTATCGATACTGTAATTCTGGAGCGTTTTTAAGGTCATCTAAATGGATGTGTACAGTGGAAACATCCCCTCTTTTAGCGGGTCCGGAAAGAGCATTTTCACCCAGTAAATATACATTTTTAAAGGTCTGCTCTACGAGCGGTTGTAGCAGAGAAAATCCATTTTCAATACCAGCCTTACGAAGAATCTCTCTGGCTGAGGAGAATAGAGCGACCACCCCATTAGAAGCCAGTACTGCGGCCAGATGCAATGCACGTTTTTGTTCGACAGATACCCGAAAAGCCTTCGCGTGTAAACCCTCAGTGAAGAAGTCGAGTAGCTCTGTGCATAGATCCACATCCCCCTCTACTGAACAGGGAATACCGAAAAATCGGATTGAGGGATGAGAAGCATCCGATGAGTAGGATTTCGTTGATTCATAGTGGTAAAGAGCTGCTCGGCTTGGAAACGTTTGCAAAGGATGGAGAGAAGCCGTTCGAGCACCAAAAGAAGCTAATTTATCGAGAATAACGGATGAATGTGCTCCTGAACAATGAATAACGGACTTTGTTGACCAATTGGAAAAGGTGTTCTGGCTTAGCTCAGAAGTGATATCTGGAAGTACATGGTCCGGTACAGTGAGAAACAACCATTGGGGAAGATCAATGTCATGTTTTAGTGTTTGCAGAGGACGTATCTGTACATCTATCGTTTTGAGAGCTTCGAAAACCGCACTGGTCTTGATATACTCAACGTCTTCGGGCCTTGACGTGTAGGCGATCAGAAGTGGCGCGGATTGCCCGGTATTTTCGAAATTAGAGGAATCCGAAGTCTCCGAAGAATGATCCTCTCGGGTAGAATAAACCCGAATCAACTCTTGAAAAAGTACAGACCCTAGAGATCCAAGACCCACAATTCCAATGGATTGGGGTGTTTGACCGGGAAGATTCCTGTTTAACATCGTCATAAATTAAGCTTGTGGACCAATATCATAGGCGAGACTGACCCAATACTCCAATAGAGGGAAACTTACGACTTCCACCCTTCTTTCATCGTTAAAATAAATGATAAACCGATCATGATCCTCATTCGAATTAAGATTTGAGGCTTTTTGGATGGAATCCAAATGGGCAGCACCCTTGTCTTTTGCAGGTTTCGTTCCAGGAGAAGGTTCTGTTATTCGAGAGCGTATGGTTAAGGTGTTCATCGGCGTCCGCAGTCCGGTTCCGGCCCACTTCAGAGAGGCTTCCTTAATCGTCCAAAGTTGAATTGGTGGGAGAGTCAAAACCTCTTTTTCCTCTTTTTCAGCATGAGATAACATGCGGTTTAACAACCCCTCCGGGACCTTCCTCTGTATTCGCTCCGCATCTACACCGATTGATCTTGCATTTCGTGAACAAGCCAAAATGGTTAGGTCGTGGGTATGTGTAAGACTCAGAGGAAAATCAGGTGTATCATCCGAATAGGTTAGAAACGGAGCTTGATTTGAGATTCTATGAAGTGAAAAAGGTGTCTGAACTTGGATACCCGATTGTGGGTCTGTAGGATTAAAAATGGAATGAATCAATTCGGGGACTGGATCTTGAATGACAGAAACGATTGGAGATTCCGATTGCTTGAATTGAGAGAGTGCTAAGCCGAGAAGGATTTGATCGTTCACATGCTCACAGATCATGAACTCATAGTCCTCATTGACCCATTTTTTGTGTATTTTTAGGCTTTCGTAAATTTTCATGGTCCTAATCTCTTTTCAACCAATTCTTCCACAGTGAAAGTAACCCCCGAAGCTTCAGAAAATCAACCGGATCGCACTACTCAGAATCAAAATCAAGATTCACCGCTGGATCCACAAGCAAGTGAAGAAGGCCTGAGTCTTTCCGAGCTCCGATCTATACGTATTCAAAAGGTAGACCAGCTTAAAGATCTCGGGATTAATCCTTATCCCATGTCGTTTGAGGTTACTCACCACGCAGCCATCCTTCATCGTGAATCGGATCAATATATTCAGGATCCGCCAGAAATAGGTCCCATTATTCGGATAGCCGGAAGAATTATGACACGCCGGGTGATGGGGAAAGCTTCCTTCTTTAATCTACAGGATTCAACAGGAACCATTCAGATTTATCTTCGGGAAAATGAACTTCCGGAGGGGTACTACCAAAATGTTTTCAAAAGACTCATTGATTTGGGAGATATTGTGGGAGTGAGGGGGTATCTATTCAGAACCCGTACCGGTGAACTCACGCTTCACGCTACTGAATTTGAGTTGCTTACAAAGACCGTGAGGCCGATTCCTATTGCCAAGGAGACCGAAACCGAAAGCGGTGAAAAAGTTGTTCATGACGCTTTTTCTGACAAAGAGCAACGCTATCGCCAGCGTTATGTAGACTTGATTGTCAACCCGCATGTTCGGGATACTTTCCGAAAACGAACCGCAATGGTTCAATCGATGCGTCAGTTTATGAATGCATCGGGTTATCTGGAAGTTGAGACACCCATTTTACAACCGGTATACGGAGGAGCCTCTGCAAGACCGTTTGTTACGCATCACAACGCATTGGATATGACTCTATATCTTCGCATCGCAAACGAATTGTACTTGAAGCGATTGATTATCGGGGGGTATGACGGAGTTTATGAGTTTTCTAAAGATTTCCGAAATGAAGGTCTTTCGAGATTCCATAACCCTGAATTTACCCAGGTTGAATTATATGTGGCCTATAAAGATTATCTGTGGATGATGGAGTTTACCGAGTCTATGATCGAACAGGTGGCTTTAGATCTCCATGGATCAACAAAAGTGCAGGTGGGTGAGCATCTACTTGATTTTAAAACCCCCTGGAGACGGATTCCACTGCTGGATTCGATCAGCGCGGCAGTCGGCACCGATGTCAGTATTATGGATAAGTCCGACCTTCGGACACTAGCGAATAAAAATGGAATTACAACAGACTCTTCGATGGGTAAAGCCAAACTATTGGATGAGTTGTTCGGGGAACTGGTTGAACCCACCATCATTCAGCCAACATTTTTCATTGATTATCCGATTGAAATGAGTCCATTGGCCAAGAAACACCCATCAAAGCCTGGCTTGGTTGAGCGATTTGAGGCAATTTGTAACGGGAAAGAAATTGCCAATGCCTTTAGTGAATTGAATGATCCAATCGATCAACGTGAGCGTTTGGAGGATCAGGCAAGCTTAAGAACCGGAGGGGATGAGGAAGCTATGCAGCTTGATGAAGATTTTCTTAGAGCTCTGGAGTACGGAATGCCCCCTACTGCGGGTTTGGGTGTTGGAATTGATCGATTGGCCATGATCATGACCAATTCTGAATCTATTCGGGATGTACTCTTTTTCCCGCAAATGAGACCTGAATAAAGTCTAGTACCGTGAATACAGAATGGTGGATTGCGAGACGCTATTTTAAAGGGAAAGGATTTCTTTCCTTTATCAAGTATATGGCGATTGGCGGGATCGCGATTGGATCCGCAGGCTTGCTCATTTCTCTTTCCATTGTTCACGGATTTAAGTCTGTTATTACGGAAAAAACACTCAGTTTTGCTCCACATATCACAGTTACTGCACCCTTTGATGGTGGAATACAACGATCGGATACCTTAAAGACGTTTTTGGATAAACGTGGGGAGTTTGATTCAGTGCTCCCATCCGTGATTGCAGAAGTGATGATCCAGGGTAATGGTGAGATTACAGGTGGCCTACTGCAGGGTTTAGAAACAGATCATGTACACAAGGACTTCTCTCAATACCTTTCTGAAGGAGATTTTTCTGACCATGGAGTGGTTCTGGGAGCCGGTGTGGCTGAGGCTCTGGGGATAAAAGTTGGTGAGTCCATTACCTTATTTTCCTTTCGAGGGATACCCGGTTTTGATACTTCACCCGAGATCAAACAGGTGGCTGTAACTGGCATTTATAAAACAGGTATCGATCGGTTTGATGACGGGATTTTATTTGCGTCTGCCCATTTGGTAAGAGCAATGTCAGGCCGAAAATCTACGGATGCCGATCAAATGGAACTTCGAATTTCCG
>JAURMN010000139.1 GCA_030830725.1 Balneolales bacterium
AAGAAAGCATCTGTTCATTACCCTTAGAATGTTTTCCGATCCAAATTTTCCATCCTTGCACCTCAATTTCACGATAGGGAAGAGACGGAGTAATTGTCTGAACTTGCTTTCCATACTTCTGGAGCCATTTATCAAACGATCGTCGATCCGACACACTCCGTAGCTCAGTTCGAGCAAAATTTAAAAGCTCAATGCTTTCGTTAAGTTGTTTGCGTCGTACCTGTAGGGCTTGAATACTCCGCCGTCCCTTTTCGCTTTTTTCATAGTACTCTTGAGCATTTTGAGGGATGCTACGTGTAGGATTTACTGGAATTCGTATCATAGGGGCTTCTTCAGGGGCCTTAAAGAGGTTTTCAAGCTCCAAATAAACCTGACCCGAGGGGATTCGAAGATGTGAATGAGCCAGAAGAAGATGCCCAAAACGCTCATTTTTTTCCGCTCTAGATAGGGTTTTTTTCTCGTCCGAAAGTTGTTTTAGAGAGTCTTCTCTTTTTCGGATAAGTCCCTCCACTTTTTGAATCTGAGACTGTTTTTGTGCCAGAAAGGAGTCTTTTCCAGGAATCGATAAAAAGGCCTTTCGAATCATCTCATTTGCGGATTCACAATCAAAAACCGGCTCATGAGAGATCCAGGATGACGGAACCAAGGAGCAAATCCCGTTTTGAAGTACCCTCGGTTCGGGAGTTTCTTCTATGAATTGGGTCATCTCACGAGCCAGCTCTCTGGCTGCATGTTCCTCCACAATATCGGGTCTTAGTATCCATAGAGGAGCATCTTTTGAAAGTAGACGATTAAGCAGGGGCCGAGAAAGTTTAGGATTTTCAGCCAATATCCAGTTTTTCACATTTACTCCTCTTTCAACGGCAGAATTTCCAGTTTTTTTAGTCTTTTTAGCACCTTCTGACCCGTTACGATTGGTTGCATCGGATTCGGCTGAGTTCGGTCGAGAAAGTTCAGTTTTCACTCCAGATAACTCATCTTGAATTCCAAGTTGATCAAGGTCCGTCCTTCGAAAGGCGTCGAGCACCTTTCCCTCTCGGTTTAGATGCAGAAGATTGGCTACCGGACCAAAAAGAACAAACCGCAAAACATCCCCATTTTCAAAAGTGAAAAACAGAAGTCGATCCTTTTCTGCAAGGGCAATATCGATCAACTTTACTCCGTTCAAGTCATCGAAAAATGTGAGCCGATTCTTTCTTTTTCGAATTTCAGAATCCTCGTTTTTTATTGAGCGAAAAAAAAGAGAAATTCGATCGGCTGTCGTGTTAAATTGGAGCTGAATAATAAGTTTATCGGCAGAAAAGATACCCGACCAGGTTTGACGCAGAGGAGTTGTGCTTTCTATAAAACGGGCGTTCAAAAGCTTGGATCGGAGCTCTTGAGTGAGCAATTTTAACGTGTAATAAGAATTCATAATCTTGCCGAAAGGTACGCCAGAATCTTCTAAAACTCATGCAATATCCAATATTTCAGGCGATCATAAACCGGATACAATCTTCTCTAAAAGAACGAAGTATCGATTCGGCTCGTGCCCGGATTTGGACTGAGAAGCAAATTAATGCTACAGGATTGGAAATCTTGGTGAATGTATCCGATCAAAGCCCATGGGTTGACCAGGTTAAGATCCATTTTGACTGGGACTCGTTCCGTGAGAGAAATCTAGCTAAACAGTTAAAAGGCACATCCAACCATCCTTTTTTATCGATTTCTTTTCTGAAATCGGCCGATATAGCTCCAATTTTAGACGTCGAAGTTTCATGGACGTTTAACCTGGAAGCATTTCCGGCAATTCAAGGTATAGAACGAAATCCTGTGGCTGTCGATATTGCCTCTGGTTGGATGGAAGAAATCAATCGCCACCTGCGCACCACATTCTCAACTCGAAGTCTCATGTCGAGATGGCATATTGAATTCGAAGGGGATGAGAACGGTAGAATGCTCACCTCTGCTCAACTGATCACCTATTTTCAGTTCTCACTCGAGCAAGTGAAATCCTTACAGGATGTACATAAAACCATTGACCGGAGACTGATTCAGCTCCTGTTCATCACAAGAAAAGTTATCCAATCGGCCAACGGAATTTTACCGCACTACGTAGCCGCCTGATTACTTCTTCTTATGTCTATTCTTGCGGAGTCTTTTTTTCCGCTTGTGCTTCGCAATTTTTGCGCGTTTTCTTTTTTTACCGCTTGGCATAACGCTTTAATTCAGGCAGGGTTGAGGTTGAGTTGATTTAAAGTGGGCAGAAAGATACACAATTCCCGCTAAATCAAAGGAACTTTTTTGGGTAAACCCTCATCTACTTCACCCGGCTACACTTACCCATTGCATTAACAAGGCACTCAACCAGGCACCGTAGGTACCCAATGCATATCCCAATACGGCCATTAGAACTCCTACAGGAGCCAATGAAGGATGAAAGGCCGAGGCTACAATTGGAGCTGATGCAGCTCCTCCAACATTGGCTTGAGACCCTACAGCAGTAAAGAAAAATGGAGCTTTAATCCACTTTCCAACAGCCAGTAAAATCCCAACATGAATCAAGATCCAGAGAAGACCAATAACGAAGTAAATGGGATTCTCGAATATCGAAAATAAGTTCATATTCATCCCAATGGTTGCGACTAGGACGTACAATAGCATACTACCAATTTTGGAGGCACCGGCGCCTTCCAAATTTCTGAGCGAAGTAAATGAAAACGCGAGTCCTCCAGTTGTAGCAATGACGACAATCCAGAAAAATGTGGAATCGAGACTTAATTGTTTCAGAAGTGGAGCATGGGTTCCAATCCATGGAGCGATCCAATCGGCGATAAGGTGCGAAAATCCGGTGAGTCCAAATCCGATGGCAACCATCATAGCCATATCCGGAAGATTCAGAGTCCGTGCCGACTGCATTTGAAAGGACTCCATTTTCTTCTTCAGCTCATCAATGGCTGAATTATCTGCACTAAAAAGGGTATCAATTTTCGAAGAAATACCGGCTCCATATAGCAAAAAACCCAGCCAAATATTCGCTACGATGATATCTACGGTTACCATGGCAGAAAAGAGATCTGTGGAGGGCTGAAACACTTCAAACATAGCAGTCTGGTTGGCTCCTCCACCAATCCAGCTCCCGGCGATGGTGGAAAGTCCTCTCCACAATTCTTCCGGTCCGGCACCCCCGAGGATATCGGGTCTGAAGAGTGAAACAATAAACAGTGCTATCGGTCCACCCAAGACAATACTTACAGTCCCGGTCAAAAACATTATGACGGCTTTGGGGCCAAGTCTGAGCGTGCTTTTTAAATCAATACTTAAAGTCAGCAGGACAAGTGAAGCCGGCAATAAATAGCGTGAGGCCACAAAATACAGATCAGATTCTGAGCCCGATATTACTCCCATTGAGTTCAACAGTGAAGGGATAAAGTAGCAAAGCAATAGGGAAGGGATAAACGTGTAAAATCGTTTCCAAAAAGGGTGGTCACTACTAGCCGTCCGAAAGACAAAGGCCAGAATTGTAACCAGAAGGCCAAGTACGATAGCGTCATTAGTAAAGAGAGCGGTTGAGTCCATGATTAGAGGTTGGGTTAAGAGTCACCAAGTTAAAATCCTGAAAATCCAGGAAAAAATTAAAAAAGTTAACCATGCGCTGTAAGGAAATGCTTTTAGAATGCTTATAGGTTTTGTATGTTACATTAACCAATATTGAGGATAAAAAGACATGAGTTCACTAAACAAAGCCATGATCATTGGACGCCTGGGTTCTGATCCCGATGTCCGATACACACAGTCCAATACTGCCGTTGCAACGATGAATGTAGCGACCAATGAGCGATACACGGATTCCAACGGAGAAAAACAAGAGCGTACCGAATGGCATCGGGTTGTTGCTTGGGGTAGACTTGCTGAAATTTGCCAACAGTATGTCAAAAAAGGCTCTTTAGTCTTCTTTGAAGGGCCAATTCAGACCCGTGAGTGGGAAGACAAAGAGGGTCAAAAGCGATATACGACTGAGATTAAGGCTCTTACCATGCAGATGCTCGACGGGCGTGACGGGGGGGGATCTATGGAGTATTCCTCGGGTGGTCAGGGAGCATCCCGACCTGCGACAAGAAATGCTTCGCCCAAAACAGAAGCCGTTGAGCTTGATCAGGATTTCGATGACATGAATGATGACCTTCCATTCTGAGTTCACGCATAACTGGAACAAATCCGTTACGGTTTGGAAACATTAGACGAACCTCCGAGTTCTCTGATTTTATACGCAGAGTCGTTTTTTAGTCAGGCAGTTACTGTAACACAGTCACTGGATCTCTCAGCGCTTTTCATTGAGATCTCACTGATTTTAATCGGTCTTTTATTAAGTGCGGTATACTCCGGAGCTGAGGTTGGATTCTTTTCGATTTCAGCTAAAATGCACCTCTTAGAGCCTGACCAGAAAGTGGGTGGACTCGATTCTAAAACCTTAAAAATGTTGGCGAAACCGAGGCGACTCTTAGCCACCATTCTCATTGGGAATACGGTCGCCAATGTAGTAGTGTCTGTTCTTGCGGCTTCCATGACGGGGCGCCTGATTGCATTCATTGGCGCTCCGGAAGTGGTTGTATTTACCATCGAAGTACTCATTCTATCATTCACGATTCTTATTCTGAGTGAAATTTCGCCCAAAATTTATGCTCTGAAGAATCCTTTAAAACTGACCCGCTGGGTTTCGACATTTGTTTATGCTCATTTTATTCTTCTGTATCCCTTTAATGATTTGATGGCCAAGACTACCATCGTATTGGAGCGGGTCTTACCTCGCCCTACCACAAAGATGACCACCAATGATTTAAAGGCTATGGCCGAGGCAAGTGAACGAGACGGATCACTGAAAGAGGACGAACGTGAGATTATTGAAAATGTAATTGAGTTCAGAACAATTACGGCTCGCGAAATCATGACATCGCGTGTCAATATTGTTGCCGTTTCCGTAGATCAGACGTTGGAAGAAGTCCTTCAATTGATTCGGACAAAAGGGTTGTCGAGAATGCCACTGTATGAGAATGATTTGGATACGATCATCGGTGTACTGTATGCTAAGGATGTGTTGCCATTTTTAAATGCGGATCCCAAAAATACTGTTGTAAATTGGAAGACCATTGCCCGTAAACCACTGTTTATTCCGTCAACTAAAAAACTTGACGCGTTATTACAGGTATTTCAACAGGAAAAAACGCACATTGCCATTGTGGTGGATGAGTATGGTGGAACAGAAGGCGTGATCACCATGGATGATCTTTTGGAAGAAATCGTGGGAGATATGGCGGATGAGTCTGATGATGTGGAAGAAAAGCTCTATACCGAATTAAAGTCCGGTGCGTATGTTTGCGACGCTAAAATCGATCTGGATGAGGTAGAAGAATTACTCGGAGTAGAAATGACCTCCGAAGATGACGAATTTGAAACCCTTGGCGGGTTGATGTATTTTTTAACGGAGCGTATTCCCGCAATTGGAGAAAAAGCAGTTTATAAAGGTGTAGAAATTACAGTCCACTCTGTCCGTAATGGCAGAATTCATAAATTGCGAGTCAAATCTTTACCTGCTTAACCTGAGATAAATTCTCAATTAACTTCACTTGCATGCAGATTCAGGACCTTGTTCCACTCGCCCCTCTGCATACGTTTTCACTTCAAACCCATGCCCGAAGAGTTATTTCGGTTGAGTCGGAGCAAGATCTGATTCAACTTTTTGAAGAGGGGGTTTTGAATCAGCCGTTTCTGATTCTCGGAGAGGGGAGTAACACTATTTTTCTTTCTTCGATTGAGGAAACGATCCTAAAAATTACAATTCAAGGGATCGATTCTCCAAAGGCGGATGGCACTCCACTTTTGAGTCAAACCTCCAAAATGGAATCGGTAAATTCCCAATCTAATGTGTTGGTGAGCGCTGGTGCTGGTGTGAATTGGGACGAATTTGTTCAATGGACGATCCATCACAATCTGGGCGGGGTTGAGAATCTTTCCTTGATTCCAGGAACCTGTGGGGCAGCACCAGTGCAAAATATTGGAGCGTATGGAGTTGAACTATCGGATGTCTTCCATTCGCTGACTTGTTTCGATATTCGAACGGGTGAAGTCAAAACAATGTCCAAAGAGGAGTGCAGATTTGCCTATCGAGATAGCGTTTTTAAGTATCCAGTAGAAGAGGGTGGACTCAAAGGAGTGATGATTATTTTGTCGATCACCCTGGCGTTAACCCCAAAAATAAAGTACGAGCCTGAAGTATCCTATCAAGGCCTAATGGATGAACTTGCTCGTCAAGGGGCCGACCCTCAGTCTGTACCGGACATTATGCAGGTGCGTGAGGCCATTTGCGCGATTCGACGTTACAAGCTCCCCGATCCAAAAGATGTTCCCAATTCAGGATCATTTTTCAAAAATCCGATTATATCCTCCGAGTTGGCAGAAATATTGCTCCTTAGGTATCCAGATCTTCCCTACTACAAGATGGATGATAAAAGGGTAAAAATACCGGCGGGGTGGTTGATTGAGCAGATCGGTTGGAAAGGAAAAATGTCGGGTGCCGTTGGGACATGGCCCAAGCAGGCTCTTGTACTTATTCAAAATGGCAAGGCAACGGGACAGGAATTGAATCACTTTATTGAACGTCTTCAATCATCCGTTCGTCATACGTTCAACATCGAACTGGAACCTGAGGTAAACTTAATCGGTATGGAGACCCTTCCCACTCATGGGTGATCAACCGCTTTCCGATACCTTATTGTTTGATGCCTTAGAGTGCGGACTTCGACTCAGCTACGAGGAGAAGATGTTGGGTATGGATTACCTGAATCGAGATCAAGAGAGAATAAGTCCCGAAACTGCTGGAGAGCTTAAATCCGCTCTTTATCGAAAACTTTTGGCTCTCTTTACAATGGCCAAAGAGATTCAAGAACAGGAACCAGAGTCGTTTTCAAAATGGATAAAAGGCTCGGATCCAGGCGCCTTTTTTGATCTTCCCTTGCGTACCGAATCGTTTCGAACTACTCTGCCATTACTCTACCGGGACCATTCCGGTCAACTTTATCTGGCACAATTTCAGGGAAGAAGATGGTCTAAAAAAGAGCATACATTGCGTCCAATAGATTTACTACATCCCAAAATAAACAGGTATATACAGCGGATTACATTTCGGTATGCGATGTTTTGTGCGCAGTTTCAAGATGTCCCTCCGCCGATCCCGGTTCTCATATTTCCAAATTCAGCCTATCGAAAAGAACCGTATCATCGACTTGAAGAGATCTTTGAACGATATGCGTCCCCTGATATTTTTGTTTCAATTGGTGTTCAGGAATGGGTTTTGGAGGAAATTGGAAATACAGATTGGTTAATTCACCACAAGCATCAGATCAAACCAGGTCATTTTGAACCTGGTAAACACTGTTTTGCCTGTCGATTTCGTAAAAAAATCCCTGGGAAGGAGACGGGTTGTTGGGAAAATCAGGTCGATACAAAGGAAATTCGTAACCCTCATTTACACATTCCCGATTTACCAGGTCATGGAAATCTCGGGTTGATCGAAGAGGGAATACTGTTTCAGGAGTTGGCAGGAGAGAAGATGACGGAACCGCAGACTCACCTAACCCTGCAGTGGAGGCGAGCAAAGCAGGTCGAAATCGCAGTAAATTTACCCTCCGCTGAAAGAGAGCGCGAAGTTATTCATCCGGGGCTGCGGGATCGAATCAAAGAACTTCAATTCCCTCTCCACTTTTTGGATTTCGAAGCCGCTTCATTTCCGGTATCACCTGGTTTTCCCAGTAAGCCCTACATTCCGGTACTTTTTCAATTTTCCTGCCATAGCATCGATACCCCTGAAGATCTTCAAAAAGGATTGGTTCGACATCACCACTGGGTGGATCGAGAGATGTCCGAGGATCCCGAAATTCGTTTACTCAAGGAATTATTCACGATCGATAAACTCCACTCGGGAACCATTTTTCATTATGCTCCATTTGAAAGACAGCATTTGATGAAATTAAATGTACGCTCCAAACAGGTATCTTCGCCAGAATGGTCTTCGATTCGTGAGCCACTTGGAGATTTTATCCACTCTACATCCGGTTCTACTCGGTTTATCGATATGGCAGACTGGGTTTCTCGATATTATTATCACGAAAAACTTGAGGGAAGACTCGGACTAAAGGATCTTTACCAGGCATTGCGTTCCGAAGGCATGATAGAAGCTCATCAGAATTCAGACGTATCATTTTCAGAGCGAGTGAAGAATGGTGAACATGCGATGCATATTTATTTAGGACTTCGAACCGGAATTTTAGATCTCTCCTCAAAAGAGGAGTGGATGACCCGGTTAATGGATTATTGCGATATGGACACATGGATCATGGCTCAGGCATTGATTTACTGGAATCGGAAACTTCACACCAACCCATAAAAATCGTACCTTTACGAATCTTCTAACTCATACATTTTACCATGATTTCCCGCTATTCCCGACCTGAAATGACCGATCTTTGGAGTGAAAAAAACCAGTATCAGGCTTGGTTGGATGTAGAATTGGCTGCCTGTTGGGCCTGGAGTCAACTCGGGGTGATTCCAGCGGAAGATGTGGACCTTCTTTACCAAAAAGCTTCCTTCGATGTAGATCGTATTTTAGAGATTGAGAAAGAGACTCGTCATGATGTGGTAGCATTTACCCGTGCGGTTTCTGAATCCGTTGGTGAGGAGAGAAAGTGGGTGCACTATGGACTTACCTCTACGGATGTGGTGGATACGGCAATTGGGGTTCGACTTAAAAAGGCAAATACGATTTTGTTGGCCGGCATCGATCGAATGCTGAAAGCTCTTTCTTCAAGAGCTCGGGAGCATAAGCATACGCTCATGATGGGTCGAACACACGGAGTGCATGCCGAACCGACCACATTTGGGCTAAAATGCGCCCTTTGGTATAGTGAGATGCAGCGAAATCGGGAGCGTTTTCTTCAGGCAGCAGCGCAAGTGGAATTCGGAAAGTTATCTGGAGCAGTAGGAACATTTGCTAACATTCCGCCTGAGGTAGAGGCGTTTACGTGTGAACGTCTTGGGTTGACTCCGGCGCCGATTTCGACACAGACGCTTCAGCGTGATCGGCATGCCCATTACATGTCAACACTTGCGTTAATTGGTGGGACACTTGAGAAAATGGCCGTAGAAGTGCG
>JAURMN010000140.1 GCA_030830725.1 Balneolales bacterium
AACCTCAGCAGGATCAGCCACTGAGGTCTTAATATATACCCAAAGATTGACAAATAATGTTTATCGGGTAATGTTCCATCCTGTCTGACGTAGTACTAATTCGTCTTCTGACATTTGGTTAACCGATAGCACTTTTCCTTCTGAGGTGAATTCGAATCGGATGAGTGAATAAGATTCAGCATCTAATCCAGAAACATCGTCGTTGTTGGATGTCCAAGTTTTGAGATACACGATACGCTTTGCAGGATCACTCACCTTTTCCACGATTTTATAATCTAAGAGACCAGAATTCCAGTTTTCTTCACTAGACATGTTAATCGATTCTAGGATTCTTTCCTTAGAGTACATAGGTGAAACGATGCCTCTTGTGACCGATACATTAAGAATGGTTCCTTCGCGTAAGATAGTAGCTTGAACAGGGACCCCAGGCTTCCCTTGAAATGAGAGTTTCCCATTGTTATAGTTTTCTTCAGTGACTACCACGCCATTCACATTCAGAAACTCATCGCCAACTTGAAGAACCCCGTCTGCAGGTCCTCCGGCCATCACATTTGTGACGATCATTCCCTCTTCTGCATCAGGATTCCAGTTAAACCCAAACCCAACATATCGGGCTCCATTGTTCACACCGTTCTCGTCCATATTTTCTAGTACCATATCATAGGCTGCTTGCTTTCCTGTCCATCCAGAAATCACCCAATCCTCTGCAAGATCCTCAATTTGGCTCTGAAATTGACTCGATGTAGAACTGCAACCTGAAAAGATCACAGCAAGTATTATGATCCACGTTTTAGACATTTTCATCTCCTTTAAAGTGATGGTTTAATTAAAATGTTCACTTAACTCAAACACGCCATTTACGACTGACCCAACGGGTATGTAGACTTCATCCCAATGCTCACCGGCAATCGACCAGTAATTTTGAATCAATTCAGGTAGGTTTTCGATATTTTCAACTCGACAATTTTGGATTTCTTTTTGGTCGTTGGCAAAATCATCCCAAGAATTATAGAAATAAGCTGTTTCTATTGTAGTTCCTGAACCACTGTAATGCGTACTCAATCTCGAAGCGACCATGTGTCCACAGGCTTCATTTGCAACTCCCAATTCATTCCAATATCCAGCAAATGTCCCCATATTCGCCCATTTAGGAGAATAATAACTATTTACAATCACCCCAGGTGACTGCCAATTGGTGTCTCCAAACCCAGTTGGTCGAAGCACGCGAATTTCATCAGTATGACCTTCTAAAAAAAGCTGAAACCAAGTCTGAGCCTTTTCGATAAACGCCACACTATCTGCATCTTCCATTCCAGATGCATATTCAAAAAGAGATCCCCATAAATCATCATTTTGCTTGTCTTCGAGTGATTCGAAGCTGTCATACATCACAATTGACGCTTTTCCTGCGAACATATGTCTAGCAACGTAGTGTCCTACTAAAGTTCGTTTTTCGCTTTTCATACTGGCATCTGTGAATTGCTTGTGCATTTCCAAAAATTCAGGAATTTGCAATGCCGGAACATCTAAGTAATATTTCTCGAGGTAATATGCCTTTTCTGGTTGGGCAGATGCGGTCTGAATAAGAAGAACTGGTAAAAGAAGAAGTAAGTATAGTTTTTTCATCCCAATAAATATTAGTTAATAGTTGAAAAGAAATATATCTATTTGATTATACGTAGTTTGTAACCTCAGTTACATTTAAAATAAATGTGTTTTCATTTTTTAAATGATCAGTTCTGAGATGAGTTTAGCGTAATTACACCTCTGCCCAGTTGTAACATTCCTGTTGTTTCTAAGCTCTTAAGTATTCTCGAAACAACAACTCTTGAACTGCCTATCTCATGAGCCAACTCTTCATGTGTTAATTTAATGGTCCTTGATTGAGTATAAATTGCTGATGACAGAAACTGAGCAATTCGCTCCTCAACGGTCTGGGTCATGGACTGATGAAAATTATCAAGAACACAAGCATATCCACTAGCTAGTGTCTTAATTAGAAATTTCGCCCAGCTTGGATATTTTTTTTGCCAATCGAAAACAACCTGTGACGGCACTATCACCTTGATTGAGTCAATCAAGGCGGTCACTGTTATAGGACTCAATTGATGGGTTAAAACGGACGAAAGTGAGGTAGGGCAAGTCTCCCCGGCTTTTACTCTGCAAATAACGTAATTCTTATCCTTTTCAAGGCTATATCTACTAAGCACGGACTCGCCTGATAAATAAAGCGGGATTCGATGAACCGGATCTCCTTGCTTTAGTGCTATTTCTCCTTTTTTCTGTAAAACTGCAGAGCAGTTCTCCACGATCTGATTCTTTAGCTCGTCAGAAAATGGGAATAAATCTAGATCTGATTTCGAAATTTTAATGTCCATTTTGCAGAATAAAGATCTTCGAATAGACTCTTTGTAACAATTGTTACACTTAATTCGCTTTTTAAACAGCAGATCTACATTATAATCAATTATATAACTCTATTAAAAGTAGTTAGATGGGGGAGTGCGCGCTACTTTATTGCTATTTACTTTCTGCAACAATAAGAAATACGAATAATAGTCTATTCTATAATTCCTTCAAAAAAGGAGTTGGATCGATCATACTCACATATAGAATACTTTCAATCCCTGAACCCGGTCTGCCGCATATACGGCCGCGCCTACCATGCTCGCTTCACTTTCAAAAGAGGCTCCGGCAATGGGGGTATTGATCTTGATGTAAGGCAAGGTTTTTTCTGCTTTTTTACTGATTTGTCCGCCCAGAATAAAAAGATCCGGATGAAACATCTCTTCATAAGCCTCGAGCACAAATTCAATCCGTTTTGCCCAAGCTTTGCGCCCTAGTCCCTCTTGCTTTCTGGATTTATTGGATGCGCGATCCTGAGCACTGAGTCCTCGAATCTCCATCATGCCCAGTTCACTATTGGGAAACAATCTACCGTCTGAAAAAAGAGCTGATCCGATTCCCTTTCCGACAGTAAGCACAATGATGACTCCGGACTGATCCCGACCCGCGCCAAATTTGAGTTCAGCAATCCCACACGCATCCGTGTCATTAATCACGCTCACGGACGTTTCGGTGATTTCAGAGATCAGGTGTTGAATATCGGTGGATTCCCAGGAAGGATCTAGGCGTTTTGCCGAAAGTGACACTCCTTTTGTCACCGCTTCTGGAATGGCACACCCAATAGGGCCGTCCCACTTAAATTCACTGGAAACCAACTTGTGAATTGTAGAAATGACTTTGTGAGTAGATGTACTCTTGAGTTTCAAGGTCTTCATTTCAGAGCTGAATTTTCCACTTTCGGTATCTACGATACACCCCTTAATCTCGTCCGTACCAATATCGATTCCCAGTACTTCCATTCCTTTTTTTGCCATAGAAGTTGATCAAGTTTGAGTCAAAGTCAATACTGAAAAATGAAGAGTATCCTAATGAAGACCACCCGGTCAGGATTGGATGAGTACCCAACCCTCTTCTTCCACCATCCGCTGCGCATGTTTCCACTTTGCATTACGGGTTTCGCCTGTCTGAACATTTTGAATGGTAACCTGGTCATTTCGGCCTGGTTCTTTATCAGTAACCGCAGGTTTTCTTGACTGGCCAGATACCTTAGCGCCGGCTGCAATTGCGGCGGCTTGTTGTGCCGTTGGAGCACCCGTTCCAGACATCGAAGACTGTGGCGCCGAAAATCCCATATTGGTGGAATCCTGATGTTGAGTCCGTGCCCGTTGCATGTCAATTTTAGCCTTTTGAGCTTTAGCCTGTTGAATCCCGGCTTGCTCAGCTTGTGCATCCGGAACGGATTTCCAAATCAAAGAGATTACCTCTTGCTGAAGCTCGCCCATCAGACTGCGAAACATCTCAAAGGCTTCTCTCTTATACTCAATGAGGGGATCTTTCTGACCAAATGCACGTAAGCCAATCCCCTCTTTAACCGAATCCAGTTCACGAAGATGTTCCATCCACTTATCATCGATAATCGCCAAAACTGCGGCACGCTCCAAGGCACGAACAACTTCATGACCTTCGGTTTCGAGGGCTTTCTTGACGTCAGCCACCACACGAAGGCGACGCGATCCATCATTGAAAATCACCTGCATCCGTTCCGGACGTCGCGAAGGATCCGCCTGCTCAATTTGTTTTAAAGCCTGATTCAACGGTATAGCGATCCGTTCCTCTTTTTGACGATAGAGGTCCACGGCTCGCTCAATGATCAGGTCAATAAGCCCATCATCGCCAATTCGAGCCCATTTTTCAGGGTCAATGGTTACATTCACGGCCAAGAGTCTCAAGATCTCTTCATGAATCGTCTCATAGTCCCCGTCTTTGTAGTAGGTGTCCACAACAGAGGCAACAAGCTCTTCCAGCATATCCAGAATATCACTTTGCAAGTTCTCACCCAGTAAGGCATTGCGACGACGACTGTAAATCACGTTCCGCTGGTTGTTAAGCACATCATCATACTCCAGCTGACGCTTCCGGATGCTAAAATTGTTCTGCTCCACTTTTTTCTGGGCGCGCTCAAGTGATTTGGTGACCCATGGGTGCTGAATCACCTCACCCTCTTCAAAATTGAGACGACCCATCAGGCTGCTGATCCGCTCAGTACCCCCAAAAAGTGCCATCAAATTATCTTCGAGCGAGACATAAAATTGGGATTCACCCGGATCACCCTGACGTCCGGAACGACCACGAAGCTGCAAGTCAATACGCCGGCTTTCATGACGCTCCGTTCCCAAAATGGCCAATCCGCCCTTCTCTTTTACTCCTTCGGCCAACTTAATATCGGTACCTCGACCCGCCATGTTGGTTGCCACCGTCACCGCACCCGGACGGCCCGCCAGAGCCACAATTTCACTTTCGCGAGCATTTTGCTTCGCATTCAACACATTATGATCGATTCCGGCACGCTTCAGCATCCGACTCAATGTCTCAGAAACATCCACACTCGTCGTTCCCACTAGAACCGGTTGTTGTTTCGCATTATACTCGCGGATTTTCTCAATCACAGCATTGAATTTCTCCCGCTTGGTACGGAACACCAGATCTTCATGATCCGCACGCTGAATCGGACGGTTGGTTGGAATCACCACCACATCCAATCCATAAATCTCATTGAATTCTCCCTCTTCCGTCGCAGCCGTACCGGTCATTCCGGAGAGTTTGTGATACATCCGAAAATAATTCTGAAGGGTAATCGTGGCATAGGTTTGTGTCGCCGCCTCCACTTTGACCTGTTCCTTCGCCTCAATCGCCTGGTGCAACCCATCACTGTAGCGACGTCCGGAAAGTACCCGTCCGGTATGCTCATCGACAATCTGTACTTTCCCCTCCTGAACGATATACTCCTCATCTTTTTCAAAAAGAGTATAGGCCTTGAGCAACTGGTTTACGGTGTGAATACGATCCCCTTTTTCTGAAAAGAGTCGATTCAGAGCCGCAATTTTTGTATCCCTCTCTTTGGAACGCTTCGTATCGTCTTCAATTTTAGCCAGTTCCTCTTCAATACGGGACGTCTCTTCTCCCATATCGGGGATCACAAAAAAGTCGGGATCTTCATCTTTTCGGGTAATAAAATCCCGTCCCTTATCACTCATTTCGATGGTACGCTGTTTGATATCCACCGCATAAAACAGGTGTTCATCCACAATGGGCATATTCTTGGCGTTTTCCTGCAGATAAAAACTTTCTGTACGGGAAATCAACTTCTGAATGTGTGGCTCCTGCTGAAGTTTCTTCAATTTTCGGTTTTTTGGAAATCCGCGTTGGGCGCGAAACAGAGCCAGTCCGGCCTTTTCTTCATCTGCCGCCTCTAATGCTGATTCTGCTTCCGCGACCAGTGAGGCGACCAATTTTTGTTGCGCCTGCACTAGGGCTTCAACCCTGGGTTTCATAACCTCATATTTCTCAGACTGCGTATCCTCCGGTACCGGACCGGAAATGATCAATGGGGTTCTCGCCTCATCAATCAGAATGGAATCCACCTCATCAATGATGGCATAGTGATGCTTCCGCTGAACCAACTGCTCCGGAGTAATTACCATATTATCGCGCAGATAATCGAATCCGTATTCATTGTTAGTCCCGTAGGTAATGTCGGCTCGATAAGCCTGACGACGCGCCTCCGAGTTAGGCTCATATTTATCAATACAATCCACCTTGAGCCCGTGAAATTCAAAAATTGGAGCATTCCACTCGGCATCCCGTTTGGCCAGATAATCATTCACTGTCACCACATGCACTCCGCGATCCGCCAAGGCATTCAAATAGGCCGGAAAAATAGCCACCAGGGTTTTACCCTCGCCTGTTTTCATCTCCGAAATCATTCCCTTGTGCATGCTAATAGCGCCGATTAACTGAACATCATACGGCACCATTTGCCAAAGCACATCGCTTCCGGCCACTTTCCATGACTTCCCGACAAATCTGGCGCAGGTCTCCTTTAAGGTGGCAAAGGCTTCCGGCATGATCTCTTCCAAGGTAATCTCGAGTTGCTCCAGCCATTCTTTTTCCAATTCTTTGAGGGTGGCAGAGAGGTCTCGGCGGTCTTCCAATGTGAGATCGGCGTCGACAGAATTGAGCTGGGTACGAACGTCATCTATTTGAGAGGTAATCTCAGCGGTATCGTTCGCTATCGTCTCCTTAAAGCGGTTTGTCTGGGCTTTGAGTTCTTCATCCGAGAGGGACTTCATGTGTTCTTCAAAGCTGTGGATTTCATCCACGATGGGCCAGATCTGTTTAAGATCTTTCTCGCTTTTGGAACCAAATATCTTGGTAAGAATAGTGTCGATCGAAAATTTCATCAATACTCAGTGTGGTAAAAAAAATATCGTCCGTAAAGGTACGCTGTTCGTGAACCCCTAACAACAGGGAAAATCCGCCGGTTTTACCTTCTGAAGGGACTTTGCTGGAAAGTCGCCTTACAGGGAATGACCCACGTATACGAGCCTCATATCGAGCGGGATCAAAAGAGATTATCCATCGTTTTTTTCTTAGTTCCAAAATTTCTGCTTATTTTAATCTTCTGTCACAAAAATTTGTCAAAACTTGAAGTAAGATGAAACGCACGTTCCAACCAAGCCGTCGTAAAAGAACAAATAAACACGGTTTTCGTAAGCGGATGTTGACTCATGACGGTCAGCAAGTTCTGAGTCGCCGTCGTGCAAAAGGACGCTATAAGCTCACCGTGAGCGATGAAAAAGGGCCAAAATAATCAGGCTCCTGGCATCTCTCTGTCTCTTCCTAAGAAAAAAATTCTGCGGGGAGCGGACAACTTTACCGCTCTCTTTCGCCAGTCTACAACCCTGAGGGGTTCTTTAATCCATTTCCGTTATCGACTGACTCCGAAAGATCCTTCGGTGATCGCTCTAGACGATTCCTTGCCTTTAGTTACAGGGAAATCGATGTGGGAGATTGCATTTGTCGCACCCAAACGTCTGGGTAATGCTGTCTTGCGCAACCGGGTTAAGCGACAGATGAGAGAGGCCTTTCGTCGCCAGCAAGCGCATTTCTCTGCAGACATCCCTGAAGATCGGACCGTTCAGGCCCTTTTTATTGCTCAAAAAGCTCCACTGGATTCAGAGCAAGTTGGCTCAGAGATTAGTACCTTAATCGATCAGTTTCGGAAGAAACTTCACACAAAGAAGCCGCAAACGCTCTCTGATCCACTCGAATAACCACAGAAAACCCCATTCATTTTGGATAGAAATACAGTTATCGGACTCAGTTTGATCTTTTTGATCATGATGGCGTGGTCGTATTGGTCTCTGCCTTCTCCTGAAGAACTCGAACGGGAACGCCTTGAGCAGATTCGTCGTGACAGTCTGACTCAACTGGAACCTGAGGAGCTTCAACGGTTGTCTAGCCTAACCGAAACTGACCCTGAAACCGGAGTCTCTTCCGCTTCCACTCGCCCTCAACGTGGACTCTTTGCACGTTCATTAGTTGCAGATACGATTCGCACCCGGGTACAAACCCCATTATACGAAGCGGTCTTCACCACCATCGGTGGTGGACCTTCCGAACTATCCTTTAAAGATTATCAAACCTGGGACGGCAAACCGGTTCAATTAATCTCCGATACTACCCGTTCAGCCTATTCCCTTGGATTTTTGACACGGGAGAGCCTGAACATCGAAACCAATCAGTTGGTTTTTCGTCCGCTCTTTGAAGCTGGCCTATCTTCTGACCCAGATCAAAATCCGGTAATTACCCTTGCCGATGAAGAGCTCCTGGAGTTGGTCTATGAGTTACCTCTGGAAGATGGAAGCGCCATACGTTATATCTATATGCTCAACGGATCCAATCATGAAATGGACCTTGTGGTGGAGCTGGACGGCGTCCAACAAGAAATTGTGGGAAATGCCGTTGATTTGGGCTGGCAGCCACGCCTGAATTTCACGGAAAAAGATTTGACGCAGGACGGACAATACGTCTCGGCCTATGTAAGAGCCGGTGGGGAGCTGGAAAGACTGAAGCTCATGGAACCCGGACGTAATGAGTCCAGAGTGAATGGCACGATCGAATGGGTCGCCACAAAGACCAAATTCTTTACTCAGATTATCAAACCAGTTGCCCAGACAGAAGCAGCGGTTTTAGCGGGTGAAATGACGGGTGATCTCAAAGATCCGCTTACGCGACATGCTTACGAATCTTCGGTCACGGTAGATATTTCAGAAACCGATCGATTGGGGTTCCGCTTGTATGTTGGACCGATCAGTTATTATGCGCTTCGGAATTTTGAGGAATCCACTTATGGGATGACGGAAATTGGGTATGCCTGGATGCGTTGGTTTGCAGAACCCCTTGTTAAATGGCTGATTATCCCGTTCTTCACCTTCTGCAGCACTTACATTGCCAACTATGGAGTACTCATTATTCTCTTTGGCCTGCTTGTGAAAGTAATACTGACTCCGCTGACCTTAAGTAGTTTCCGGAGCATGGCGGCTATGCGCGAGTTACAACCTCAAATCGCAGATATTCAAGGGAAATACAAGGAAAATCCCCAAAAGCTTCAACAAGAGACGATGAAGTTGTATCGTCAGAACAAAGTAAATCCGTTGGGTGGTTGTCTCCCAATGCTTCTTCAGTTTCCAATCCTGATTACCTTGTGGACCTATTTCCAGAGCTCTATCCTGCTTCGTCAGAAGGATTTTCTTTGGGCATCGGATCTCTCGGCGCCTGATTATTTGGTAAGTCTTCCTTTTGCCATTCCATTTTTGGGTGATCAGATTGCCGGTTTTGTAGTCTTGATGTCGGCATCCATTATTCTGCAAACGAAAGTCTCCGGAAGCATGACGGGAACACCCACCACCCCCGGTGCTCCAAACATGAAAATCTTCATGTATATCATGCCTGTGATGTTGTTATTCTTCTTTAATAATTTTGCCTCTGGATTGAGTCTTTATTACCTGGTCTTCAATGTCCTGTCGATCGGACAACAAGCGTATATCAACCGTCACAAGCATCTCAAACCTGCGGAAGCAGATGTGGCAAAGGCAGGTGTAAAACGCTCTGAAGTGATGAAATCGGCCGGAAAAACAGCCAAACGGAAATAAGTTATGCAGGCCCTCTGTGCGCAGCATTTCCCACTTGTTGTGTTCAGGTCCGGTTCCCGGTTTCTTTGGAATCCTGTAACCCGAAAATCCGTTTCCAATCAGCCAGAAGAGCGTGTCAGACTTCAAGTGCTGGAGTATTTGATCGAAGAAGCAGGAATTTCACGCGGACGCATCTCCACGGAGCGCTCCCTGGGCAGGCATGGAGCAAAAGGGGAGGCCGGGCGTCAGCGTACCGATATTTTGGTCTTCCCAAATTTGGTACAATCCGGTACGGATCGTGAGTCGAGGAATCCGGAAACCCTTATCGAATGCAAAGCCCGTAGCGTCAGCCTTTCCGATTCCACTGCCATGCAAATTGCCCGTTACAATCAGGCGCTGGGTACCCCGCAGTTATGGCTTTGCAACGGACATCATGACTTTTGGTTTCAAGTATCTGGAGCATCCTTACCGGACTCTCCTTTGAATTCTTCTCAGATGGTGAGTGTGGAGCCGATCTCTTCTCCATTCTACCCCTCCGTGAAATCGATTTCAGAAATTCGCAGACAAGAAGAGTATTGGGGACAACGGGGTTTTATCGCACCGGAGAGTCCAACGGCTTTTCGCTCCTGGCTCGAAAACGTACAACGGTTGTTTTGGGAAGAAGTGGAAGAGCTGAAAACCTCCTATTTGGACTTATCCCGCAATCCATGGCAAGGTGATTTGAGCCACTATTATCGTATTGCCCATTTGGACGAGGAATCTGATCTGGCGATCGGGTTTGTGGCCACAGACGAGCATACGACTTGGCTTGTGGCCTTGATGAATAAACATCAGAGTAATGCGGGAATGATTGTCACTCATCTGGAGGCTCTTGCCGAAGGGAAGGCGGACAACACCACCATTTACACGGTGAATGATAAAAAAACGGCGAATCTGACCGATCATATCCCGTTGCAGCCATTCAAGATCCACCCGATGATCCTCTCTAATTTGCCTGGATTTTTTGAGAGTTGGTTTCGGCAGATCCTCACGGTGTAATTCCTAGATCAAACCCTACTATGCACATGAGTCTTTATCAGCCAGATCTCACCACATCCCGCTATTCAGCTCGTCTCTCTTCGGCATCGGACATGGCCCGTCAACATCGCGAAAATCTTTGGGAGCTTTTTGAAGCTCCTACCGATGGGATTGTCTACATCCAAGGAGCCTCCGTACAGCATCGCTATGATACGGATACCGAAATTTCCTTTCGCCAAGAGAGTAATTTCTGGTATCTGACCGGGGTTAATGAAGCGGATTACCATGCCATTCTGGAGCTGAAAAATCGTAGACTTCATCTCTTTACACCGAAGCGCGACACGCTTTATGCGGTCTGGAACGGACGAGTAAAAGGCCTGGATGAAATCCAATCCCTATATGCTCCGGATGAACTCCATTACGACGTTGATCTGGGGAATGTATTGGCCGAGCTTTCCCCTCAGCAGATCTTTGTTTTGGACGATAGGGGAAAATTGAGTCTGACGGAAGCGTTGAGATCCCTTCCCGAAGAGAAATCGGTTAAAAACTACTTTGGAGAGTCGGTTACGGACTGGGTACATGTTCGTACGGAAACCACTTCTTTGCGAGATGCCCTTACCTTCTGTCGTCTTCACAAAACCGAAGCTGAGCTCGAGCGTATGCGATTTGCGGGTCTGGTAAATAGCTTTGCACACAATGAGGTCCTGAAAGCTTTGCAACCGGATGTTTATGAATATGAAATGAAGGCAGTATTAGACGCCCATCTGGTACGCCACGGCCTTCTTCATCCTGCCTATAACGGGATTTTTGCCTCCGGAGCGAATAGTGCCATTCTGCATTATGTAGAAAATATACGGCAAATGAAGGATGGTGAACTCTTCCTAATCGACTCCGGCTATGAATTTGAAGGATATTCGTCCGACATTACCCGAACCTGGCCTGTAAACGGTCGTTTTTCCGAGGATCAACGCATCGTGTACTCCGCTGTGCTGGAAGGCCAAAAAGCTGCGATTCTCGCCGCAAAAGCCGGTGTAAAAATGGAGGATCTACATATGATGACTACACGTGTGATGATGGAGGGCCTTCTGGATGCAGGGTTCTTGAAGGGGTCTGTTGAGGAGATTATGGAGAAAAATATCTTTGCTTTGTTTTTCCCTCATGGCCTGGGTCACTTCCTGGGACTTGATACCCACGATCCGGGCGGGTATCCCAAAGGGGTGGAACGCATTGACAGGCCAGGGATTCGATATTTACGGGTCAGACGAGAGCTGGAGGAGGGGATGGTGATCACCATTGAACCCGGTCTTTACTTTATTCCGGCATTGTTACGACCTGCCTTCGAAAACACTGACCAAAAAGCCTGCCTGAACGTGAATCGTCTTGAAGAAATGCTCTCTTTTGGGGGTGTGCGGATTGAGGATAATTTGGTGATCCTAGAGGGCGGAAATGAAAATTTGACTTCGGTGGCGAAAGAGATCGAAGACATAGAGGCCTTGTATCGGGGGTAGATCATGATTCAATGGGTGCGACGTACATGTTCTTCTCTGATCTGCAGATATGGGAGTACCTTTCTATGTATTGGGGCTCTAGCATTGAGCTCCTCAGTAACAATTGCACAGGAGCAGGATACACTTACCATCTATCTCTTTCGGCATGCCGAAAAAGAGGCTATTGGACAAGATCCTGACTTAACACCTGCAGGGGTAGAACGTGCTCAAACCTTGCAAAAAGTGATTTCAGAGCCCGAAGTCACTCGTCTTTTCTCCACCAATACCAGAAGAACCACTCAAACCATTCAACCTTTTTCAGATGAGTATGAAAAGGAGATAGAGTTTTATGATCCTCGAGACCTTGAGGCATTTGCGGATACATTACGCTCTTTGAGGGGTGTGATTATTGTTGTGGGGCATAGTAATACGACCCCAAGACTGGTTTCTTTGATTACAGGTCAGGAGATTCCTGATCTGGATGAAACAGAGTATGATCAGCTCTTCATCATCCAACGATTTGGCGGGCATATTGCAATGACACGTCTACGCATTCCGCCGTTTACTCCTTGAATCATCGGAGCGTTCCTCCGTTTAAGTACTCAACAGAGAATCAGATTATATTTTTGGCAGACATTCTGCCAATGGTGTGGAAATTGAGTATCTTACCGGATTGCACTCTGAAGCTGAATTCAGCAGTTTACGCGATCAAAACTAAGTTGTTAAATACGTTATTTAAACGCCTACATGGCTAGTGCTAACGTTGTGAAATCCCGCCCGATTGTCGTTAAGGGAGCGCGGGTTCACAATTTAAAAAATATCGATGTAGAAATTCCCCGGAATAGCCTCACCGTTGTTACCGGTGTGTCAGGATCCGGTAAGTCGAGCCTCGCATTTGATACCATTTATGCAGAAGGTCATCGTCGGTATGTGGAGAGTCTATCGAGCTATGCGCGGCAATTTTTGGAACGGATGGACAAGCCCGACGTAGATTTTATGCAGGGGATTTCGCCGGCTATGGCGATTCAGCAGAAAACGATTGGCTCAAATCCGCGATCTACTGTCGGTACAACGACCGAAATTTATGACTATCTCCGCCTTTTATTCGCCCGAATTGGGACCACATATTCGCCGGTGAGTGAGGAAATCGTTACCAAAGACACGCCACAGAGTGTCACAATCTGGATTGAAAAGCATTTGCCTGAAAACGAACGGTTTTATGTGGTGTTTTCGGTTCCGCATCACTCCAAAGCCTCACAAAAAAAGGAATTTTCGATCCTGCTGGAAAAGGGATTTAGTCGCTTTTTGCGGCTCTCGGATGAGGCCATTCTGGATATGAATACCGATGCCGACGAGATTCAGAAAACGAAACCGGAGCAATTACGAATCTTAGTAGATCGGCTTACAGCCACCTGGAACGAGGAAGCCAAAACCCGCCTGGCTGGGTCGCTGGAAACCGCTTTCCAAGAAGGAAGGGGTCGCTGTAGCATCAAGGTTCGTGGCGGGGAGGAGTTCCAATTTAGTGAACATTTTGAGCGGGACGGAATGGAGTTTATGGAACCAACTCCTCAAATGTTTTCCTTTAATAACCCCTTTGGCGCCTGCGATTCCTGTGAAGGATTTGGTCGGGTGAGTGGAATAGATGAATCTCTGGTAATTCCGGACCCATCCAAAACCATTCGAGACGGCTGTATTGCACCTTTTCAAGGCGGAAAATTTGGATCCCACTTCCGAAATCTGATCAAAGTATGCGCGCGCCATCAATATCCCATTGACACGCCCTACAGTACTCTGTCAAAAGAGATGAAGGGCCTTTTATGGAAAGGGAAAGAGGAGTATATCGGGATTGATCCGTTTTTTGAGGAGATGCGAAATCAGTTTTACAAAGTGCATATGCGAGTCTTTTATGCCCGATATAGAGGATATTCTCGTTGCCCGGAGTGTGAGGGCTACCGGATCCGAAAAGATGCTTTATATGTGAAGCTCAATGGGCATCATATTGGGGAAGTTTCCGAAATGACCCTGGCTCATGGCAAAGAGTTTTTTGAATCGCTGCAACTCACCCCTTTTCAGGAAGAAGTGGCCGGGCAGATTCTGTTCGAAATCCGGAAACGTCTCAATTATTTAAATCGAGTAGGGCTCGATTATTTGACCATGGACCGCCCCACAAACACCTTAAGTGGTGGGGAATCTCAGCGCATCAGTCTTTCCAATGCCCTCGGCAGTTCACTCATTGGAAGTCTTTATGTCCTGGATGAGCCAACTATCGGGTTACACCCCCGGGATAATGAACGACTGATTCAAATTCTGAAATCACTTCGAGATATAGGGAACACACTCATTGTGGTGGAACATGATCCGGAAATGATCCAGGCTGCAGATCATATAATTGACATAGGGCCCTTTGCCGGCGTTCATGGTGGGGAAGTGGTCTTTGAAGGTAGTGTAGAGGCTTTGCGTACCGCTAATTCTCTCACCGGTCAGTACCTCAGCGGGCGTAAATCGATTGAGATCCCCGCAAAACGGAGAAAAGGGAAAGATCGGGCTCTGGTTCTGGAAGGGGCCAGCGAGCATAATCTGAAAAATATTACGGTTGAATTTCCACTGCATAAACTCGTCTGTGTGACCGGTGTTTCCGGATCAGGAAAATCTACACTGGTGCATGACACACTCTATGCCGCCATTCAAAAAGAGCTTGGATTAAACGTAGAACATACCGGTCGATATCGATCGCTGTCCGGACTTCAATGGGTGGGTGGGGTTGAAATGGTGGATCAGTCTCCGATTGGTCGCTCCACTCGATCGAATCCGGCCACCTATTCGAAAGCGTTTGATGCCATTCGCGATTTATTTGCCGGAAGTCGACAGGCAAAATTATGGGGGTTGACTCCTGGGCACTTTTCATTCAATGTGCCCGGTGGGCGATGCGAAACTTGCCAAGGAGAGGGTGTTCAAAAAATTGAAATGCAGTTCATGGCCGATATTGAACTGGTCTGTGAGGAATGCAATGGCACTCGCTTCCGAAAAGAAATCCTGCAGGTTCGGGTAGACGGGCACAACATACACGATGTCTTGGAACTACCGGTCTCAGAAGCACTGGACTTTTTTCGGGAACACCCCGCCATTGTACAACGACTCGAACCGTTAGAGAAAGTAGGGCTGGGGTACCTCAAACTGGGGCAAAGTGCGACAACCTTGAGTGGAGGTGAGGCACAACGGGTAAAACTGGCTCGTTTTTTGGCGAAGTCAGCTACAGATCACACTGTTTATTTCTTTGATGAGCCTACCACAGGACTTCATTTTGAAGATGTTTCCCGTTTACTGGATGCGTTTCACGAGCTTGTAAATCAAGGCCACTCCGTGATCCTGATCGAGCACAATCTGGATATAATCAAATCCTCAGATTGGGTGCTGGATATCGGTCCTGAAGGCGGCTTCAGAGGTGGACAACTCGTTGCGGCAGGAACTCCAGAAGACATTGCAGCTCTATCGGAAAGCCATACCGGACGGTTTTTGGCACCGCTTCTTCAAAATGTCTAGTTATGCTTGGAAAGGATTCCTCATCCGTACAAACGAACTCGAATTTAAATCATCGAATTTCCCATAATCTGACCAAACCCATGTGGACTTGAGTACCTACTTTATCAGCATTGCCTCTCTGTTCTTTGCCACTTTTACCTCTCTTTTTTCGGTGGTAAATCCACTGGCTGCGGCGCCGGTGTTCCTATCCCTCACAGCTGAATACAAGGATCAGGACCGTATTAAAGTGGCACGAAAAGCCTCCATTTATATGTTTGGAGTACTTTTTACCTTTTTACTCATTGGAACCTATATCCTCAATTTCTTTGGGATCAATCTGGCCGGTATCCGAATCGCCGGGGGAATCGTGATCATGAAATCCGCCTTATCCATGCTAAATCCCGATAAGCCAGGCAAAAAACTATCCAAAGAGGATGTTCTCGAATCGATGGAGAAAGAAGATATTACATTCAGCCCTCTGGCCATGCCTCTTCTTTCAGGGCCGGGAAGTATTGCCGTTGTTATCGGTTTTGCGACTCAGGCCTCAAATGTGACTGACTATACCGTTACGGCGCTGAGTATATTACTAGTTAGTGCACTCTCCTTTGCTCTCCTTCGCATTGCCCCTTTTCTGGCCAAAGCATTGGGCAACACAGGATTAGGGGTCATGACCCGAATGATGGGATTCATTGCCCTGGCCATTAGCGTTCAGTTTATTTTGAGCGGAATTTCAAGATTTTTCAATCTGATGTGAGGGTGAAGGTTGACCCCGCTTGTGGAACGCAGTAGATTTCACCTATGTTGAACCCATCCGATTTACCAACACCAACGACCCTGCGTCAAAACTATCAGCGACTTTTTCAGTTCGATCTGTGGAGTATCCGTTCATTGGTTTTATTGATGGAACGAAAAGAACGGTTTTCGGATCGAATTGCCTGTCTAGCTTTTCTTTCGCATATCGTGACCATTCAGGAAACGTGGTTCAATCGTATTCTTACCATTCCGGTGTTGGAAGAAAATGATCCGTGGGTCGAGTATACACCCGAAGAATTACGAAAACGCGCCAAAGCCATTAATCAAAAATGGGTCGATTTGATTGGGGATGAAGAGATTAATCTCAACACGATTCTGACCATTCCCCGAGAAGACGGTTCAAAAAGCCAGAAAATGATTCGGGAAGTCCTGGATCATCTGCTTGTACATGGTCAATATCATCGTGCTCAAATTGCACTTTTTTTAAAAAAATCAGGGATTGACTCTCCCGGCTTTGATTATATTAGTTATACGCGCTCATTTCCCGATGCCGGTATGGTAACGTGGGATTCTGGAACTAACCTTTAATCTGACCCCCCTGCTTTGGAGAATTTTTTAACCACACTCGAGGCCGTGACCGGTGCATTTTCAGGATTCATGTGGGGATTTCCCCTTGTAACCCTGCTGGTTGGCGGCGGATTATTCTTTTTAATCTACTCCCGATTTCTCCCTTTTCGCTATTTAAAACACTCTATTGATGTACTCGCCGGGAAATATGATGACCCCGATGACCCGGGAGATATTAATCACTTTCAGGCACTGGCCAGTCATATGTCTTCTACCATCGGAATGGGGAATATCTCCGGTGTAGCAGTGGCTATCGTGATGGGAGGTCCAGGAGCCCTTTTTTGGATGTGGGTGAGTGCCATCGTGGGAATGGCCACAAAATTCTTTACGGGGACTCTCTCCATTATGTATCGTGGGAAAGACAGTGCCGGTGAGATTCAGGGTGGGCCTATGTATGTGATACGCGAAGCTCTTTCTTCCAAATGGAAACCCCTGGCCACACTGTTTGCCGTTGCAGGACTGATTGGTCCATTACCGGTTTTTCAGGCGAATCAACTCACCCAAATTCTGCGTGACTCTCTCTATATCCCGAACGGGTTAGTCGATGCTGCGGATCCGTTCATGGGTAATTTACTCACGGGCCTCGGTCTGGTCTTGATTGTCTCCATGGTGATTTTTGGCGGGATAAAGCGGATTGGGTATGTGGCGGCGCGTATGGTCCCGGCCATGGTGGTGGTCTATGTGCTGACGATTTTATACATCCTGGGAGTGCATATAGATGTGGTTCCTTATTACCTGAAATTGATTGTCACTGATGCCTTTTCCGCAACTTCCGTAATGGGCGGTGCCGTGGGATCGCTGATCGTGGTAGGGGTACAGCGTGCAGCCTTTTCCAATGAGGCCGGGATCGGAACGGAGTCCCTTGCCCATGGAGCCGCTAAGACCAAGGAGCCCGTACGGGAGGGGTTAGTGGCGATGTTGGGCCCGGCAATCGATACCTTATTGATCTGTACTATGACAGCCTTAGCCATCCTCGTGACCGGTGTATGGCAAACCTCTGAGGCTAATGGAGTTACACTAACCTTAAACGCGTTTAATGAGGCAATGCCTGGATTTGGCACGTTTGCCCTGCTGATCTCCGTGATCACGTTTAGCGTCTCGTCTATGCTCACTTACTCCTATTATGGAACCAAATGTTGGTCTTATCTGGCTGGTGCGCATCGTGCTCATTGGTATAATTACTTCTACATCTTCACCCTGGTTGTCGGGGCTGTGGTGTCGATCGGGACTGTTGTGAATTTAATTGACGGTACATTTGCCCTTATGGCTATTCCTACCATGACTTCCGCGTTACTTCTGGCTCCAAAAGTCCGTGAAGCAGCGCGCGACTATTTTTCCAGGATGAACGTTTAATAGGGGGTAGAGTGCTGGTTTTGCAAGGGGTATTCCGGATAGACAAATCCAATCGATTTCATCATATATGGGCATAACCTCCTATCGATTTCCGAAAAATGAACGAGGCTGGAACGAGCGTAGCTATCGGTTTTTGAAAGCGACACTTATTCGGTCTGCGAATTTTATGTTCAACCCCACAGTGGTTAATGAGCATAACATGCCTACTACAGGCCCCTGTTTTATTTTTGGGAACCATGCCAATAATTTTGATCCTTTTATTCTCAATGTTCACTTGAACGATGAGCCTACCGCTGGGGTGATGACTCGAGATCAATTCCATCGTTTCATTCCGGCGCTTTGTATGGATAGCGTGGGGATTGTTCCGACCAGTAAGTATGTGCCGGATCCCTCTGTGATTCGGAATGTGATGAAAATGGTAGATCAGAAACGCATGATTGTGATCTATCCGGAAGGGGGGCGACGCTGGGATGGTCGACCAAAGTCGGTAATTGAATCTACCATGAAGCTTTTCTGGAAAATTGGGATTCCTGTGCATCCGGTGGAAACCCATGGCTCTTATGTGGGGTGGCCTCGATGGGCGTCATTCCCTCGAAGAAATCGGACATGCCTGATCTTTCGCGACCCGTTGATCCCTTCCAATTTTGATACCTACGAATCCTTCTACCAGGCCTGTATGGAGGCAATGAACTTTCAGGAAGAAACGCCTCCAACCGAAACGACACCGTTTTGGATGTACAAACCGGCTGCAGGGATTGAAAAACTTCTTTACAAGTGTCCGATAACTGGAGTACAGGATGCCATCTGGTCTCCAGACGGGAAAAAGGTGCTCAGCAAGGCCACTCCGGAATTTGAGTACCGGATGAATGATCTTTCCCAATTGGTGGATGCCTATGGCCAAGCCTTTACGCTATCCCCGTTCTATGACAAGGTAAAGACCTTTCCAATGCAGCTGGATGCCAACGGCCTGCTGATCGATGAACCAAGAGCCTATCTCTATCAGATCGACCGTCGATTCAATCGGTCCGGCCTTGCCTGGACTCGTGCATGGGTTCATCCGGATCATGTCGGATTTCAACATGGGTCTGAAACCACTCGTATTCCGCTCCAAAATATCCGGTATGTCTCGATCGAACAAAATTCGCGAATTACGCTCACTCTGGACGATATGACCTGGGAAATTGCACTTACCACAACCCGTGCTTTGCAATGGCAGGATACGATTCAACGACTTCAGCATTTGGAACTTCCTGAACCGGTACAGTTGCAGTTCGGATCAGAAATTGTAGTCTGATTTCCGATCTCTAGGGAATAAAGTTCTCCGCCACCAACGACGATTCGTCAGAAAGGTACCCCACCATGGACGCATGGGTGCTCGATATTCCAGCCGGAACATTTTTCCTGGACTTTTCTCTGATGGGACTCCTTTTGGTAATCGCCACATGGATGCGAAAAAAGCTCAAATTCTTGCAATGGGCACTGATTCCGAATAATCTGACGGCTGGATTGCTTGGATTGCTGTTGGGTATGAATGGTCTGGAACTGTTGGATCTCTCTTCAGACCGACTCGGTACCTATGTCTATCATCTCATCGCCATTTTGTTTATTGCGCTTGGTCTTCGATCCCCACAGCGAAAAACAGGTCGATCTTCCATGGCTTTTGGGGTGATTTTTATTCTTACATACTTAATGCAGGCCCTGATCGGGATGGGAATTGCCTTTGTACTGATCTATACACTCATGCCAGATCTTTTTCCTGGTATCGGATTAATGATGCCCCTCTCTTTCGGGATGAATCCCGGGATCGCCTACACTATTGGGAAAAACTGGGAGGCATTTGGGTTCACCAATGGTGGAATTGTGGGTCTCAGTTTTGCGGCAATGGGTTTTGTAACGGCGTACACGATCGGGATTTATCAAACTCGCGCCTTCGCAAAATCACGCCAAGCCACAGATTCCGGCTCTTCCTTTGAGCCTGCGAATACCTCAGGACTACTCGATACCCCAGATACTTCCCAAGCTGGTGCCATTACCACTACTTCTGATGTCATTGAATCCCTGACCCTGCATCTCTCACTGATTGGAGCTGCTTACGGGTTACTCATTTTGATCTTAAATGGTCTTGAAGCCGGGCTGGTCTGGATCGGAGCCGAAAAAGAGATTCAAACCCTTTGGTCGTTTCATTTTGTTCTTTCGCCAGTGCTAGCGTTAATTCTGCGCATTGTGATACAGCGATTGGGTGCGGGGCACCTGATCGATGATACCACCATGACTCGGTCAGGAAATGTGGTAATGGATTTTATGATTGTAGCGTCAATTGCGGCTATCAGTGTACAGGTGGTGGTGGATTATTTTCTACCAATTATCCTGTTAAGCTTGGTGGTCGGCGTGGCAAGCTGGTACTTTATTAAGACGTTAGTTGGACAGGTATTCACCGAGTATTATCCCGAGCGGCTAGTTACTGTATTCGGAAATTTGACCGGCACACTTCAGTCCGGACTGGTGCTCTTGCGGGTGCTGGATCCGGAAATGAAAACCCCTGCAAGCTATAATTTGGTGTATGGTAGTGGACTGGCTTTAGGCTTTGGATTTCCACTGCTCCTCCTGATTAACTTGCCCGTGAATTACATGGACAATTTGCTAATAGGTTTCTGGCTTGTATTTGCCGGAATGGCCGGTTACTTCATCCTTATGGCATTGGTCTGGGCTTTGGTATTTTTACGAAAGAGCTAAAAATTGGCATAAAAAAACCGGTACCCTCTAACGAAGATACCGGTTTGAATCTTTTTTAACTCGCCGAAGTCAGGCTCGTCATGCTATCCTAAGTTCGGATTGCGTCCAAGATTGTTAGAAACGAAAAGATTCGATTACTGAACGATCAGTTTACCCACCATGCCGCCGGCATAGTGGCCTGGGAAGCTACAGATAAAGGTATACTCTCCTGGCTCCAATGGCGCTGTAAAAGTGATGCTGTCAGATTCACCCCCACCCAACATGGCAGTGTGAACAATTACCCAATCCATCATATCAGGAGCAAGGTATCCATTGTCACGAGCGCTGATGGAGGCATTTGCAAATGCATCTACATCCGCATCGGCAGTTAGAAGTACAAAATTGTGTGACATCGCTATAGCTGGAAGAGCACTGTTCGTTGAAAGATTTACACGCAATTCTTCACCGGGTGCAGCCAGGATGGTTTCTAATTTGAAATTAGCTCCGTATTGATCACCGGTTGTAATACCTTCAGCCGCTTCAGCAACTACAAATTTCATTTCATCAGCACCAATGATATTGATCGTGCGAACCGTATCCGTTGTTTGTATCTGCTCACCACCGCCACATGCGGTAAATACCATTAAGGTTAGGACCAATCCAAGCAAGGATGTCCACTTCATTGTGTTTTTCATGTCTGTTAATGTTGTATTTAGGGGTTAAGAAAATTCTTTTGAAGCCTTACAATATAGGAATATTTAGGGCAAATGAGTAGGGGTTTGCCCGTTAATTTATTCGTGAGACCCTGATGGACGAGAGAATGGACTCTATTAAAAAAGGGTTTCATCAAATAGGGCTCTTATCCGAATGGTAAAAATCAACCCTTACATTTCCACCCGATGTTGACCCTTTTAGAAGAATACCACCACCATTTATACTCCCTTTCACACGATCTCGCTTCGATTCGCCTGTAAAGTTCATCAACTCTATATTGACACTATTCCCTGAAAGATCCAGATCGTACCCTAATCTTCCTGGTAACTCAATGCGTACGTTACCGCCGCTAGTAGACAGATTCACATCTCCGGTCACCTCGATGATATCTGCCCGAATGTTACCTCCGCTTGTTCTCCCAAAAAGCGACCCCGAAAACTCCTCCACCCGAATGCTTCCGCCACTAGTACGAACATCAACGTCCCCAAGTGATTCTTTAATGGTAATGGAACCCCCTGAGGTTCGTCCGTCCAGGCTGCCCGTATGATTTTCAATCTCCAGGCTTCCTCCTGAGGTTCGAAGTTCAGCATGTCCTATCGTCTCGTTCAAGGTAATCGATCCCCCACTGGTTCGCATATGGATCGGTCCCTCGACGCCTGTTGCGCGCATCGAACCGCCACTTGTATTGGCATCGATTTTCCCTTTACGAGGCATATTGATTTGAAAGGTAATCGAGTAATTCTTTTTATCCCCGACCCCCCAATTCCATCCGGATTCCCGTTCAGCATGGGCAACAATCGTATTCCCCCTCTGCTCGATGGTAATGAGATAATCACTCAAATCCACCTCCTCTGGAGTGACAATTTGACCATTTCGTCTCACAATCATCATCACCTCCACCGAAGAACGATCCTCACCCTCAATGTAAACCCCCCCTCCACTTGTGCGTACATCGAGAATAGGATTCTCAATTTGGAATGTCTCTGTGCGATAAACCTCCTGAGTTAATCCGCTTTCCACAGATTGCCTTTGATCCGTGCCATTTGCTTTCGTTATGGTGGTATACGGTTTACAGCCGAGCGATAAAAGGAGGATAAAACCTGCGATAAAGAGTCGTTTCATGGGTAAATGCTGGGAGGTTAAAAGCGGAAGTTGAAAGAGTCTATCACGGATCGAGCGTCAACTTAACCAGTATGATTAATTTTAAAAATGAACAAAAATCCTACACGCTTTACGAATCGGAAAGGTGAAATGTTTCATATCTTTATTGAGCTGGGACGGAAATCCATCTTTTAAAACTCAAGCCAACGTATCGGAGTAACCTGAATGAAATTACCCTTTGCATTAGCCAAGCGATTTGTGGCCGGAGAAGCCTTTGGTCCGGCAAAGCCAAAAGTAGAGCAATTAAACCAAATGGGGATCGCTGTTACGCTGGATCTTTTGGGGGAAAACGTAACCGATCGTGCCGTTGCGGAACAGACTACACAAGACTATTTACAGCTTCTTCAGGATATTCACGATTCAGGTCTGAATAGTTCGATTTCCATTAAATTGACTATGCTGGGTCTCGACATTGATGAGGAGTATTGCCTCAACAATTTGATGACATTACTCCAAAGAGCGAAGGAATTGAATCAATTTGTCCGAATCGATATGGAGGGGTCAGATTACACTCAGGTAACGATCGACCAGTTCAAAAAGGCTCACGCCGCATACAAGGGTCATGTGGGTATTGTGATTCAGGCCATGATGAAACGATCCGCACAAGATATCCCTGATTTGGCAGCACTGGATGCAGACGTGAGATTGTGCAAAGGCGCCTACAAGGAACCCGCCAGTGTGGCTCTTCAAAACATGTCTGAAATCCGAAAAGCCTATAAAGAGTATGCCAAGATCCTCCTGGAAAAAACGACTTATTGCCGGATTGCCACTCACGATTCCAAATTGGTGGAATGGGTAAAGTATTACACGACCAAAGAGAACATCGACCGGTCGAAGTTCGAATTCCAGATGCTGTACGGACTTCGAGAAAATACAATGGAACAACTGACCCGAGAGGGATTCCGAACTCGAGTGTACGTTCCCTATGGGACAATGTGGTTCCCTTATTTCAAGCGCCGGTTAATGGAGCGTAAAGAGAATGTCTTCTTTGTGGCCACGACCCTTTTTAAGAAGTAACGACTTCTTCTGAAGAGAGATCGGTTATTCCGGTTTCGGCTCTAATTCGGCAAGTTTAAATACGGCTTTGGCCACATTTTCCGTGACTTGTTGATCAAAAACAGACGGAATTATATAATCCGGGGTCGGATTCGCTACCGAAGAGGCGATGGCTTTGGCTGCTGCCACATACATGTCCATTGTTAGATTAGAGGCACGGGCATCCAATAAACCGCGAAAGATCCCTGGAAATGCAAGCACATTGTTAATCTGGTTGGGATAATCGGAACGACCCGTTGCCACAATCGTTGCACCTGCATCTTTCGCCACTTCCGGCATGATTTCCGGAATGGGGTTGGACATAGCGAATAAAATCGGATCGGGGTTCATGCTGCGTACCATCTCCTTGCTCACACAATCCGGAACGGACACTCCGATAAAACAATCCGTGTTTTTCATAGCGTCTGTCAGAGTTCCGGATCTATTCTCCGGATTGGTGGTTTTGAGGAGTTCGACTTTTTCGGCATTGAGATCGGTACGACCTTTATGAAGGATACCCTTACTGTCGCACAAAACAATTTCTTTGACTCCGACATACTGAAGTAAGAGGACGATGGCCACCCCGGCGGCACCGGCACCATTGAGCACCACTTTAAGATCTTCGAAATTACGTCCTGTCAATTTAAGGGCATTGTATAATCCGGCCAATGTCACAACTGCAGTACCGTGCTGATCGTCATG
>JAURMN010000141.1 GCA_030830725.1 Balneolales bacterium
CGCTTTATGATAAAAAAAAGGCCACCATATTATGGCAGCCTTAAAATAACATCTGTTTGGCTTAGCCTATGTTGGATTCGCCAAGTTGAATTCTCCAGAAAGCTTTTACCAGAGGTGCATTATTCTGCTTTAGAAATTCACGAACGCTCAGGCTGTTTTCTTTCACGAATTTTTGATCCAGCAAGACTCTTTCCTCATAAAAGCGACGTAATTTTCCTTGAGCAGCTTTTTCAGCGATATCTGCGGGTTTACCTTCGTTGATTAATTGCTCTTTGGCAATTTCCAGTTCCTTTTCAACGATAGAGGCATCAACACCGTCTTGTGTTACGGCAATCGGCTTCATAGCCGCGACTTGCATGGCCACATCTTTTCCGACTACTTCATCCTTGAGCTCGCCATCAAACTCCACAATCACTCCCAATTGATTTCCTGGATGGATATACTCCACAAGAGTACCTTGGGTTTTGATCAGTTCAACACGTGCGATTTCAATTTTTTCACCGATAGATCCGACCATTTCTTTGAGATGATCTGCGATGGAGAGTCCGTTTACCTGCAGTGCAAGTGCGGCATCCAGTGTGCCGGCCTCGTGATCATAAGCGGCGCCCAAGAAAGACTGAGCTTTGGCTTGAAAATCTTCGTTACGGGCTACGAAATCCGTTTCACAATTCAACTCAATCGCTGAAGCTTTTTTCTTGTCAGCACTAAGTTTAACCAATACAACGCCTTGATTGGCTTCACGATCTGCGCGTTTTTCCGATACTTGTTGACCTTTTTTACGCAGGATTTCTATAGCTTTTTCAAAGTCACCATTGGCTTCACCAAGGGCTTTTTTACAATCCATCATGCCAGCGCCAGTCATCTCGCGCAATTTGGCAACGTCTTTCGCCTGGATACTCATGATTCTATACCGGGTTTTGAGTGATAATGTTGATTAAGCTTCCGATTCGGCAGCAGGACTCTCTGTCTCGGCAGAGGTTACTTCAGTGGCTGGTGCGGTCTCTTGAGGAGTGGATGTTTCTTTTGCCGGCGCCGCAGCTTTAGGAGCTGCAGGCTTGGTAGCCACTGGAAAATTCCCACTTCCGGAGGGTCCACCACGTTTGTCGCGTCTGCGTTTTTTGAATTGCTTTGCATCTTTGGCTTCGGAGCCCTCTCCGTCTCTATCCGAGGTTTCCAGCATCGCTTGCTCATACAATTCTTCTTCCTTCATGGCTGCGCGCTCGGAAACACCTTCAAGAATCGCATCTGCAATATTAGATGTAACCAACTGAATGGTACGAGCCGAGTCATCATTACATGGAATGATGTAATCCGGAATGTCTGGATCACTGTTAGTATCCACCATCGCAATGATCGGAATATTCAGTTTTACTGCTTCGTTCACTGCAATACTCTCTTTAGTTGTATCTACTACGAAGATGGCTCCTGGCAGTCTGGATACATTTGCAATACCACCTAAAGTCGCTTCCAGTTTTTCATACTCACGATCGCGCATGAGGCGCTCTTTCTTGGTAATCTCTTCGTATGTACCGTCTTTACGCTGACGATCAATCTCTTCCATACGCTCGATAGACCGACGAACCGTCGTAAAATTAGTGAGCATTCCCCCCAACCAACGGTGGGTTACGAAGGGCATTCCGCAACGAATTGCCTCGGTGCGAATGATGTCACGCGACTGTTTTTTAGTACCGACAAATAAAATCGTTTTTCCGGCGCGTGCAAGTGCCTGAGCTTGTTCAACAGCTTCTTGCAGGTAGTGCTCAGTTTTTTTGAGGTCGATGATGTGGATCCCGTTGCGCTGCATAAAGATGAATTCTTTCATCTTTGGATTCCAACGACGGGTAAGGTGACCGAAATGGGCTCCAGATTTCAGGAGCTCGTCAACAGATGCTGATTTTGCCATGAGCGTAGTGTTTTGAGTTTAGCCTCTACACGGGTCATTCCTGGGGGCTCATTCCGAATCTGTTTCAGAACACTCAGCCACAGGTCGCCATGTATGTGTGTTGTAATGGATAACAAATCCTCTAAAGAGGAATCTCGTTTATCCGGTGTTTTCTTATGCTTCTTATCGTTTGGAGAACTGGAAACGTTTACGTGCTTTAGGGCGTCCGTATTTTTTCCGTTCTACCATACGATCATCGCGGGTAAGAAGTTCTTTTTTCTTGAGCGTTGTGTGTACACCCTCGTTAAGAGAGTCGATTGCTCTGGCCAGTGCCAACTGAATTGCTCCGGCCTGGCCGCTGGTTCCACCACCGCGGACAGTTACTTTAATGTCATATTTTCCTTCCGTATCGGTAATTCTCATCGGAAGAAGAGCCACGTTTACGTTCGCTTTGGTAAGGAGATACTTGTCAACAGGATCGCCATTTACAACGAAAGCACCTTTTCCTGGCTGAATATATAAGCGGGCGGTGGAGGTTTTACGACGTCCTATGAAAACTTGCTGTTGCATGAAGATCAGAGGTCAAATTTAGCGGGTTGCTGAGCCGTGTGCGGATGAACGCTACCTGCATACACCCGAACGTTAGTGAGGAGCTGTCTGCCGAGTCTGTTTTTCGGCAACATTCCTTTTACTGCTTTCAGAATAAGCTGGGCAGGGTCTTTTTCAAGAATTTCTTGAGCTGTCTGAATTTTGACTCCACCAGGATACCCTGTGTGGCGGAAGTATTCTTTATCCGTCATTTTCTTGCCGGAAAGAGCGACTTTCTCAGCATTAATGACAACCACATGATCTCCCGTATCCATATGAGGGGTATACTCGGGCTTGTTCTTTCCTTTCAGGATCGTAGCCACATGAGAACTGAGTCTGCCGAGAGGTTGATTTTCAGCATCAATCAACACCCATTTTTTCTGGATGTCAGTTGGTTTGGCTGAGTATGTCTTATTTGAAATAGTATTCACGACACTAGCAAAATTTAATCTTTTCGTAATTAGTTCTGTCGTTTTGCTTTACGTCTTGAAATCAAAAGACCAAGGCAGAATCTGACAGAGCCGATAAATATACGCTCAAAATTTTAAGAAACCAACTCGAAACCCTTCCAATTATGGAACACCTTTACAAAAAAGTGAAACGCCGCTGATTGTCTCTTTGAAATACGTTATCTTTCGACCCGTTTCGCACAATCCAAACGATCAACAACCTCATTTTAACGCGTCATGGTTTTGAATCACCCTTTTAAAAACTCGTACCGTCAACTCGACACCCCAAGCGGGAAAGTGGGCTATTTTAGTTTATCTGCTCTGCAAGAAGCAGGCCTGGGAAATGTCAGCTCTATGCCTTTCTCCATCAAAATTTTGCTTGAAGCCGTGCTCAGGGAGTGTGATGATTATGCCGTGACGTCGGACGACGTGAGAACGCTAGCGGCTTTTAATGCTAAAAATCCGCAGGGAGAGATTCCTTTTAAACCGGCTCGGGTTGTATTACAGGATTTTACTGGGGTGCCTGCGGTCGTTGATCTCGCCGCGTTGCGTTCTGCCATGAAACGGATGGGGGGAGATCCGAACAAAATTAATCCACAAGTCCCAGTTGATTTGGTCATTGACCACTCCGTTCAGGTAGACATGTTTGGACAGGAATTTGCCTTTATGTTTAACGTAGAGCGCGAAATGGAGCGCAATCGTGAGCGATATGAATTCCTGAAGTGGGGTCAACAGGCTTTTCAACAGTTTAGAGTCGTGCCTCCGGGACGTGGAATTGTACACCAGGTTAATCTGGAATATCTGGCCCAAGGGGTCTTCACCCGTAAAGAGTCTGACGGTTCACTGACAGCATATCCAGATACATTGGTAGGCACCGATTCTCACACCACCATGATTAATGGTCTCGGGATTCTGGGCTGGGGGGTTGGTGGTATTGAAGCTGAAGCTGCCATGTTAGGACAGCCCAGTTATATGCTTGTTCCTGAAGTGATCGGCGTACGCCTGATGGGACAATTGCGTGAAGGAATTACGGCAACTGACCTCACCCTCACCATTACCCAAATGCTTCGTCGTCACGGGGTAGTTGGCAAATTTGTAGAATTTTTTGGTCAGGGACTCAGCAATATGAGCCTTCCTGATCGTGCAACAATCGCAAATATGGCACCTGAATATGGAGCCACAATGGGCTTTTTCCCAGTGGACGAGGAAACACTTCGTTATATGCGTCGTACGGGTCGTAATGAGAAGACCATTCAGCTCTTGGAAGCCTATTGCAAGTCACAGGGTCTGTTCCGCACGGATTCGACGCCAGATCCGGTCTTTACAGAAGTCCTTGAACTCGATCTAGGTTCTGTCGAGACATCGCTGGCCGGCCCTAAGCGTCCTCAGGATCGAATCGTGTTAGGTCGCATGAAAGAGACGTTCCAAAACTCTTTGACCAGCCATGACCCTACCATGGGATTCAACTTGCCTGCCGAAAAGCTAACCTCCAAAGGCTTGTATAAAAACGGACAAACCGTTGAAATGAAACACGGGGATGTGGTGATTGCGGCGATTACCAGCTGTACCAATACGTCCAACCCAAGCGTCATGCTGGGTGCAGGTATCTTGGCTCGAAATGCGGTTGAAAAAGGGCTTAAAGTTCCTCCTTTTGTAAAGACATCACTGGCTCCAGGGTCACGCGTTGTGACAGATTATTTAAATGAAGCCGGACTCACTCCGTATCTCGATCAGCTAGGATTTAACCTGGTTGGGTATGGGTGTACAACCTGTATCGGGAACTCCGGTCCTTTGCCTGAACCGGTTGAGAATGCCATTAAAGAAGGGGATCTGGTGGTTGCCGGGGTACTATCGGGTAACCGAAACTTCGAAGGACGTATCCATCCTAATGTAAAGGCCAACTTCCTAGCTTCTCCGCCTTTGGTTGTGGCCTACGCTATCGCGGGCTCAGTGGATATCGACATAGCCAAAGATCCTATTGGACAGGATAAAAACGGTCAGGATGTGTATTTGAAGGATATTTGGCCTTCTTCCGGTGAGATCAAAAATTATTTGGATACCGCCATCAATCCTGAAGTCTTTACCCGATTGTATACCGATGTTTTCGATTCGGAGGCCTGGGAAAAAATTGCCGTTTCAGGCGGACAGATCTACGAATGGAAAGAAGAATCCACCTACATTCAAGAGCCTCCTTTCTTTAAGGATCTCACCAGCGATGTAAAGCCAATTCAGGCCATCAAGGATGCCAGCGTATTAGTCTATGCAGGTGACTCCATAACTACCGATCACATTTCTCCAGCAGGAAATATCAAAAAAGACAGCCCTGCCGGAAAATATTTGACCACTCATGGCGTAGAAGTCAGTGAGTTTAATTCCTACGGATCCCGCCGTGGAAATGACCGAATCATGACACGTGGGACCTTCGCCAATGTTCGCTTCAAAAATAAATTGGGACAAGGACAGGAAGGCGGAGTGACCACCTACCATCCAACGGGTGAGTTGCTGACGATCTTTGATGCCTCCATGAAGTATCAGGAAAATGGGGTATCGCTTGTGGCGTTGGCCGGAAAAGAATATGGTACCGGTTCATCTCGAGACTGGGCGGCCAAAGGAACCATTCTTTTGGGAATCAAAGCGGTTATTGCCGAGTCCTTTGAGCGCATTCATCGATCAAACTTGGTAGGAATGGGGGTCTTACCACTCCAGTTCAAGGACGGAGAAACTGCATCGACGCTGGATCTTGACGGTTCTGAGTCGTTTTCCATTCATATTGATGACAACCTCAAACCTCGTCAAATGGTGAAAGTAGAGGCCGTTAATAAAAAGGGTAAAACGATTTCTTTTGAAGCGCTATGCCGGATTGATACGCCAATCGAGATCGATTATTACCGTAACGGAGGAATCCTGCACAAAGTACTCAGAGACGCTGCAAAAGCGTAAAGGTGAGTCGGTACTGTTGGTTTGGTGACTTTTGGGTGGCCGTGGAGTGTTGCAAGTGGCTGCCGATCTTTCAGACGTGATGTCGGGTTTTGAGATGAAACCGAATCGTATGGGACAATGCCGCCAAGGTGAGCCCAATTATGAGGCCTACCCACATCCCTTCGGGTCCATATTCCAGAGTAATCCCTAGCCAATAACACATGGGTAGCCCGATGACTCCATAGGCCAGAATATTAAAGAACATCGGGATGCGTGTGTCTTTCATCCCCCTCAATGCAGCCTGTCCGCTCACCTGAAATCCATCCGACAATTGGAAAATAGCCGCCAGAAAAACCAAATTTAGAGCTGTGGCGGTAACGACCGGATCATTCGTATAGATCCGAACAATCGCTTCCGGAAACAGGATCATGATTGTGGCTGTGAGCATCATGATTACCATACAAATTCCAATTCCAACCCATCCCCTTAGTCGGGCCTCAATCACATTGCCTTTTCCAATGGATTGTCCAACACGCGACGTCACAGCAATAGATATCCCAAATGGAATCATGTAAGCAAGGGCAGCAAAATTTATTGCGACCTGATGCGCAGCTACAGCTACTGTACTTATCGTGCCCATCAAAAGACTCACGGCCGCAAACATAGTCACCTCCAGAGTCGCACTCCCTCCAATTGGAAGTCCCACCCGGAGTAATTCTTTTAAATACTCCTTCTCCGGCCAACGGAATTTTGAAAAAATCTCAAACCGTTTGTAGGAGCTGAATTTTGCCGTGAAGACTATCATACTCAGGCACATTATTGTATACACTGAAGTCGATGCATACCCTGTACCTACCGCTCCAAGTTGAGGAAATCCTAATTTTCCGAACATTAGAACATAATTGGCAGGAACATTTACCAAGGCCCCAATCAACGCAATGAACATAGGGGGTCGAGTTACAGAAAGACCTTCATTGAAATTTCTAAGCGCTACATACCCATAAAGGGGAAACATACCCCACGAAATTGCTTTCAGATAGCCGTCTGCAACGGGAATAATTTCCGTACTCACATCCATCCAGATCATGATGAAGCTGATGTTCCGGATAATAAAGAAGGTAGCCAGTGCAAAAAGTTGGCTGAGCCAAAGGGCTTGTCTTATGTTTTTTCCAATCAGATGAAATCGACGAGCACCAAGGTTTTGAGCCACAATGGGATTGACTGCCAGTATACTTCCCATACTAAACACCATAAAGGGAAGGAACAGGCTTCCACCAATCGCTATAGCTGCCAGATCCACCGCGGAGAGGCGGCCGGCCATGATGGTATCCGTAAAATTGAGAGACATCTGAAGGAGCTGAGTCAAAATGACCGGAGCGCCGATTTTCAGAGTGAGCAGGATCTCTTTTTTCAGTCCGTCACCTCGATTCGTGTCGCGTCATTCCACATGCGTTCAATCCCATAATATTCCCGTTTTTCTTCGCTAAAAATATGAACGACTACAGTAACATAATCAAGGATTATCCAGCGTCGCGAATCGAATCCTTCCCGTTTCCATGCTTTTTCTTTCAAAAGTTTTCCCGTTTTTTCTTCAACTGAATCCGCCAGGGCTTTGATCTGGGTTTCCGAGGTACCATGACAAACCACAAAGTAATCGGTAAGCGTAGTCAACTCTCTCACATCCAGAATCACAATGTCTTTGCCCTTTTTATCGGAGAGAGCATCGGCAATGACGTCGGCCAACTTTCGGGGATCAGTTAGGTCGGAACTATTCGTGGATGAGGACTTTTTAGCCGGAGATTTTGGCATGAGGATTGCCGATCTGTGTTAAAGATTCAGGGTTGTGTAATCGGTACCGATAACAATTGTAAGATCAAGATAAAAATCGGGAGATTCTTCCCTTAAGATCTGATCATCCGAAATACCAAGTGCCCTGGCAGCCTGTCTGGCAGACGCCATGTTTCCGTTTCGGGAGATGATCAGGGTCTTTTGCACATCAAAGTGGTCAAAATTTCCAACTTCGACCACGTCAAATCCATATTTACGCAAGGAGTTGGTCATCGTGGTGGCCGCCCCGCTGATTCCACACCCATTTAATACTTCGACTTGAATAATATGTCCAATTAGTGCGGTGTTATTCGTATCTCGTTCCGATGTAATTCTGGGAATAGCAAACCGTCCGATGAGAGCCAGTAAAAGTAGCAGCAGCAGAAATGAAAAGAACCCAATGGCGATGTTGGTGATCAGGGGTCGTTGCTGCTCGTTAAGGATGGTCATAGTTTGGAATCCGGTGTGCGGATCGAATGAGGGGTTTAATCGATCATTCGATGAGCAGGATATCCGCCATAAGTTCCATACTCCGCACCAAAGGGGTCATAATACCCAAAGGGAGAGGCGGAATATCCCCCACCACAGCGATTGGCCTTACCCGAAAATCCGGTTCCGTAAGGGGTTTGTGAAAAACAAACATCGAACCGAACATTTTCGGAGAGCTTGTAAGAAAGGCTGGCATTTTCGACTACGAATCGCATCCCCATTGAGTTCTGATTTTGCATCAATAGAGACCCGCCGAAAGGCGAATGAAGCAGTGCAACGTCGACATTGGCTTGAAAACGGTCATTGAATTCAAACTGCATACTGTTTGTATAGGCATTCAAATTTTGATATTGACCGCCAAAGGATCCAAAAGACATGCTATAGCCATGTGTCATAGTGACAGGAAGTAAATTGGCCCAGTCTCCGACACGTCCACTTCCAAGGGTATGTGTAACTCTTGCGTCCACGCGTTGAGGAGGAGCCATCAAATCATCTTTGAGCTGCGCACGGGCATCAAGTGGAGCGAGATATAGAATCCCAAGGAAAACGAGAATTGAAACGGATTTGATTACCATAACCTGACGGGTTTTGACGTTATCATATAGAAGTAAAGTATACAGTATGCGCGCCCTTAACACAAGAGGAATTTACGAGTACATGAGTACGGTATTTAGGATCAATACCACTCTCATTCTCGGTTATCCTACTGCGGAGGTGGAGGGATTCGAACCCCCGGTTCGCGTGAGCGAACAACAGTTTTCGAGACTGCCCCATTCGACCGCTCTGGCACACCTCCAATGGGCTGGAAATCCATTAAAACTTGATTTTACAGCCAAATTACATTATATTTCTAGGCTCACTCTTTTCTATATACTGACAACCTGTACAGCATGAAACTTACGGATTTTAGATTTGAAATTGAAGGGTTTAACGTTCCCGATAAACCACTTCAACCTCGCGACAGCGCCAAACTAATGGTGCTTGACCGTGCGGCACAAACCATCACCCATACCACGTTTTCGGATCTGCCGAAGTTTATGAACAGTGGGGACGTGATCATTTACAACAACACCAAGGTCTTCCCCGCTCGTTTGCGTGGGACGAAGGAGAAAACGGAAGCGGATATTGAAGTATTTTTACTCCGTGAGCTCCAGGCGGAAAATAAGCTATGGGATGTATTGGTGGAGCCTGCTCGAAAAATCCGTATTGGGAATAAACTCTATTTCGGAGACGAGCTAATGGCGGAGGTAGTAGACAATACGACTTCCCGGGGACGTACCATCCGCTTTCTCTACAATGGACCGAATGAGGAGCTCTACGAAAAACTGGATGCCATAGGAGAGATGCCACTTCCTCCCTACATCGAACGTCAGCCTGTGGAAGAAGACAAGGAGCAGTATCAAACCATATTTGCCTCCGAAAGAGGGGCGGTAGCGGCACCGACTGCCGGAATGCACTTTACCCATGAACTGGTTAAAAAACTGGAGAAAAAGGGAGTGGAATTCATGCCGATAACCTTACACATTGGATGGGGAACCTATCGCCATGTTGAGGTTGAAGATTTGACAAAGCATCGTATGGATTCTGAAAACTATTTCATTTCTAGCGAGACTTCCGCAAAAATTAACGAAGTCCTTAAGACGAAAGGCAAGCGTGTCATTGCCTGTGGTTCCACCGTTGTCAGAACGATTGAAACCAGTATAATGGCGAGTGGATTATCAAAACCAGGTACTGGTTGGACTGATAAATTCGTTTATCCACCATTTGACTTCAAGATCACGCAGGGGCTGATTACCAATTTCCATCGACCAGAATCGACTCTTTTGATGCTCTCAGCAGCCTTCGGAGGGTATGATTTTATGATGAAAGCCTACGAGGAGGCTAAGAAAGAAAATTACCGATTCTTCTCGTTTGGCGATGCGATGTTGATTCTCTAAGGAATCTAACGTTAAGCGAGAACCTCGTTTCCCTCGGACTTTACCTTATTTCTCATGACAGGCTTTGCACTCATTCTTCCGGCAGCAGGCACTGGAAGCCGGTTGAATCTGGCAGTGCCAAAGCCCTACATTGAGATTGCAGGCCAGACTGTTTTGGAGCGTACAATTCGTCAATTCCAAAAAACAAA
>JAURMN010000142.1 GCA_030830725.1 Balneolales bacterium
ATTGTTACACAAGGGAGATATTGTCGTTTCTACGGCCACCTACGAATTCTTTTGCGTCTCGATGATGGAGGCAATTTACTCTGGTTGCCATCCACTAGTGCCAAACCGATTGCATTACCCTGAGCTCATTCCCAAAGCGCTGCACAAACCATTATTACATGCTCCGGTGATTTATGAATCGGAAGATGATCTGTTTCGATCACTAAGAGATCTGCTCCAAGGCGTTACTAAGCCTTTACCCAAAACTTCTCTACAATCCATCAATCGTCATTTAGATTGGTCGGTCATGATTCAACGCTATGATGATCTCTTTGACAAGATTGTCAGTGAACCTTCACGAAGCGGAGTGTAGGGATTCGGCTCGGATTAGAATGGGGCCTCATCCTCTCCACCTGGAGAGAATGGCTGAGGTGGGCGAACTCTGTCCGAGTCATTCTCGAATGATCCTTTTGAAGTGGAGGAGGAAAGAGAATCTGAACCGTCAGAAGAGAGCGAACTTGATCGGGATCCGCTTAAGTTTTCAAAACGAGCATAATGTTTGACGAAGTAGAGTGGGGCAATACCCGTTGGGCCGTTTCGTTGCTTACCTACAATTACTTCGGCCAGACCTTCCGTAGATTCACCTTCGGCTGTAGTGGTGATTCCATAATATTCCGGACGATAAAGGAAACAGACCACATCGGCATCTTGCTCGATCGACCCAGATTCCCGCAAGTCACTCAATTGTGGGCGTTTGTCGGCTCCACGCTGTTCAACCGCACGACTCAGCTGAGCCAGTGCGATTACTGGAACATCCAGGTCTTTTGCCAAGGCTTTTAAACCACGGGAAATGGCCGCAATCTCCTGCTCCCTGTTGGCCGATTTCGATTGAAGTGAAATAGTCATCAACTGCAAATAATCAACAATGATTAGCCCAATGTCGTGCTCTTGTTTGAGTCGACGAGCTTTGGAGCGAAGTTCCATTAGGCTTATGCCCGGGGTGTCGTCAATGAAAATAGGTGCTGAATAAAGACGTCCAGCAGCTTCAATCATTCGGTTGAAATCCTCGTCGCTCATACGTCCTGTTCTTGCTGCTTGGGCGTCTACCCGGGCTTCCATGGTTAGGAGACGCTGCACAAGCGATCGATGAGACATTTCAAGGCTGAATACGGCCACCTTGGCTTGCTGATCTGCACTTGGATTCAAGGCAGCATTACGGGCAGCGGTGAGCATAAAGGCGGTTTTTCCCATAGAGGGACGTGCTGCAATAATAATCAGGTCACCTTTTTGCCAACCCGCAGTCATTCGATCCACATCCAGTCCTGTTGACACTCCGGTTATCCCTGAGGGTTTTCCTCGCATATCTTCCAGGTAGGAAAGGGTTTCTTTAACGGCATCGCCCACCATTTTGATTGACGAGCGAGTGCGAATGGTGGAAAGATTGAATATTCGCTGTTCGGCATCATCCAAGACGTCAAAAGCCTCGGCTGCCGTATCGTAGGAGTGGCGAATGATTTCATTACAATTCAGAATAAGATTACGCTTAAGAGCCTTTTCCTGAATGATTTTTGAGTGATAGTCAATGTTAGCCGATGAGCTCACAGACCGGGTCAGATCGGATAACGCATGAATTCCCCCGATTTGATCCAGTTGGCCGTTATCGCGTAGAGCCGTCTCGACCGTGAGCAGGTCCATCGGATTATCACGCTCATAGAGTTCTCGAATCGTTTCAAAGATGATACGATGTGAGGTACGGTAAAAATCTTCACCCGAGAGAAGCTGCAGTGCAATTGTCGCGGCTTCATGCTCAATAAGCATGGCCCCGAGTACAGCTTCCTCTATTTCAACGGCTTGAGGAGGAATGCGGATGTCTGAAGAATCAGTAGTTCCATTTCGGTCGATCCCACTGTTTCTCTTCTGCTCGTTAAGGGAATTCCTGTCAGCGTTCATCTGTGGAGACACATACATTTTTTTTTAAAGGACTGACAAAGTACGCATTCAAAAGCAGGTTGTCATCTATCTGTCGGGAAAAGTTTTTCATGTTGTAAATGAATCGAAAGCAGGTCAGTGATTCAATAGGTAAAACGGAGTTATCGTTTGACGTGAGTTGGCTCTCCAAAGATCCACGGATGCTTCACATTCGTGAGCTTGCTGAAAAGTTGGCCAGAGTGGATGTTCCGGTGCTTGTTACGGGAGAAAGCGGAACGGGAAAAGAGGTGATGAGTCGGTTTATCCATGAGCGAAGTCTTCGGCGAAATGAGCCGTTCATTGCAGTTAATTGTGCAGCACTTCCATCTGAGCTAGTTGAGAGTGAGCTTTTTGGATTTGAAAAAGGTGCGTTTTCGGGAGCCCATGCTCTAAAGCCCGGAGCTTTTGAACTTGCGGATAAGGGAACGTTATTTTTGGACGAAATAGGTGAAATGCCGATTCAGGTGCAGAGTAAGCTTTTACGGGCTGTGGAGCACCATCAATTTCGACGAATTGGTGGTAAAACGGAAGTGAAGGTCGATATTCGAATTTTGGCAGCAACAAACCAGACCGTGAGAGAAAAAATCCACAAGAAAGAGTTTCGAGAAGACCTATTTTATCGTTTAAGCGTAGCTGAAATTGACTTACCTCCTCTCAGAGATCGCAAAGAGGATATCTCGTTTTTGGCAAATTACTTTTTACAACAATTTTGTCGAAAATATCGCCGAAATGGGATTCGCTTCTCAGCGAAGGTGCTCGAAGATTACCAAGGCTATTCTTGGCCTGGAAATGTTCGTGAACTGCGTAATGTGATTGAAAGGTGCGTGCTTTTTACAGAGCAAATGGAGATTGACCAGAGTTTTCTTCCTGCCTTTGCAGAAGGTCACACTCCCACTTCCGAATCTCAATTACCCCATACTGAAGAGGCGAATGGAATCATGGGGCAAGGACTCCGATTTATAGACTTTAGCCGTTCTTCTAAGGGTCTTTCAAGGGAAAATGGGCAGATGCTGCCAAATGCTGAAAATGGCAATACTGGGAGGGTTGTCTCAAATGGCCATGCATCACACTTTGAATCTTTGATTTCACTCCCTGTCGGAGCCTCCTTAGAAGAAGCGGAGCAGATTCTGATTCAAAAAACATTGGCCTCGGTAGGGAATAATAAATCTGAAGCGGCCCGGATTTTGGGATGCAGTCGGAAAACTCTGCACAACAAAATCCATCGTAGCGGGTAAACTATTTGTTTTATGCTCCAAAAATCTTTTTTCGGGAGACCGTTTTATCATAGAAATGATCAAGTTTGAGTGACCGTGTTTTTAATGTCGATGCCTAACTGTGGACTTATGAACAGCTTCAAGAAGAGGATGACTTAAAGTTAGATCTTGATAGTTTGTTATGTATCCGGCACTTAGTTCCCAAATCATAACCCCGCCAAGGCCTCTCTCTGCTGCATAGCGAACCTTTTCGTCAATGGATTGCTCATTATCAAAACTTATAAATTGAGAGGGATTCTTAATCGACAGATAAGGAACACGAGCAATGTTATCCCACTTTGCCTGTGACAAATCGAATTGTTTGTAAAGAGTACGGTAGGGTGTTCCGCCTTGCTCTTGTTCAAGTATTGGGGGTGACAAGAAACTCCATCTTTCCCCAGGTTCGGAAACTCCGTTCCAGATATAGCCATAGAAATCGATTCCCAACCCAAGTTTTGACGGCTTAATTCCAGCTCCCAATGCATATGCAATCCATAAATCCACACTGGGCATCTGCTCACCCGTAGACTCGAATTTTATTCCGTCAGAAAAAAGTGGACTATTGTGCCAGGTTTGCCATCCTCTCCAAGGTCCTGAGAGATCATAGGTCATTAAATTAATCTGATCAAAATATCCTTGAAGTTCTGCAAAGAGACTAAATTGACTATTTACGGCAGCTGTTAGTAATGGGCGATGACCTCTTCGGGTCGTAATCTGATCGAGTTGAGAAGAGAGTTCTTTTACTAATAGGGAATAGTTACTTCTGTCTCGGTCTTCTATGGGCTCCATATCAAGATCAACACCGTCGAAATCATACATAAGGATTAAATGGGTGATTGTCTGAATTAACCGAAAACGACTCTGTTCGGAAGAAATAGCTTTGTTGAATCCTGAATAATTTCCTGCACCACCTACACTGAACAATATTTCAACATCTTGAGCATGGGCTACGGGAACAATATCCCGAAATCGATCAGTAGTAAAATTATAACGATCTGCAGGATCCAGGCTCTCACCTGGAAGGCCATCCTCTCCCACGTTCATGGCAAAATAGATTAGGTGAGTAATTCCTGAAAGATCGATCTCAGAAGCGGTAAGGGAACCCCAGTTCGAGTATGGGGTTCCAGCGTTATGTTCCCACGAGGCCAAATAGACGGTAATCCATCCTGTCGGATTGGATGAAGTCTCTTGATTAGCACTTTTTAATAATTGATGCTTTCCAATTTCATAACTCTTGCTATCCACTTGCTTAGCGGGATTTTCAATGCAAGAAATCATACTTAGTGCTGCGGTTAAGAGCGCGAAAAATTTGAGGGACATCATGGTGTGAGCGGAAAGTTGGGGGTTTGGGGATAAGAGGGGGTCGAGGTATCCTGTGCATTTTGCCAGAAAAGTAGAAATGTCTGCAGGATAAGGCCCACTGCAAGAGGAAGAAGCCTTAGCCATCCCCATCCTTCTGGAATCGCAGATGCTAGTATTGGGTGTCCGGATAGGCTAAAGGAGATCAGAGCCAGAATTCCATAGGCAAAATTAAGCCTTGTGAGGCGAAAGAGTGCATGACGTGTATGCCGGCCATCGGGGTTCAGACGATGGTGGAGATGGAGACGATCTGGAGTTAAAATATATTTTATATAATTTGTATTATTTGTTGTAAAACAATGAGATAATCTTCTTGTTATACTAAGTATTGTGTCAGTCAACGGATAGCCAAAAAGCAAAAGCAAACCTGGGATCAACAGCCAGGAATCGGTGAGTATTGAGGTCATTTTGGACGCGCTAAAGAGGGAGATACAAGCCAGAAACCATCCGATATAAAGGCTTCCTGAGTCCCCTAAAAAGATGACGGCAGGAGGGCGATTCCAATGGAAAAATCCAAGGAGAATCAGGATAAAGAGACTTAAAAGAATCACGATGAAAGCGGACTCAGCCCAAGGCAAAATCAAGAGGATGGATAGGCTGAGTACCGTGGCGATGGTCAATCCGGTGGAGGTTGCCAACCCATCCAGGCCGTCTACCAGATTGATGGCGTTGCTGATGAAAATAAACCAGGCCAACGTAAGCAGATAATCGAGGCTTACAGCGATGGCATGAGTCAATTTAGGCCAATCTGTATTCGTCAAGATGATAATTGGCGAGATAAGGAGCTGAGAAAATTCAGCTAAAAGGCTACCAAAAAGAGGGGACACTCGTATTCCTCCAATAAATACTAAGCTTGCAAGCAGGAGTTCAAAAATCAGTTTGAGCAGGGCAGGAATGTTTTTTTGGTCGTCCACAATGCCCATTAAGGTGATCAATGCAAGACTCACAAGAAAGACGACAACCTCCTTAGGAAGTAGTAAAAACCCGGTTATGGATAATGTGAACACACAACTAAAAAAAAGTACTGCGATGCCAAGTCCGCCCAGTCGCGGTGTGGGGAATCGATGTAGTTTTCGTGCTTCAGGGATGTCCAGACCTCCTGCTATTTTTGCGATATGAGCACTTACAGGGGCCACTAGAATCGAAAGAAGCACAATGGCCAAGGCAAAAAGGGTTAATAGGAGGTACATTTCACACAAAAAGGAAGGGTTAATGTGAACTGATGTTGGTATTCTTTACGACGATCAGAATAGGCTACCCCATAGTCCAGCCATACCCAGCTTCCCTTTAGCCCCATCCCGAATCGAGGGCCGTCTTCATTGGTACGAGTGCGGACCAGAAATCCACCTCTCAAGGCCAGCCAGGGGGTAGCCCATAGTTCCAAACCCCCTTTAAAAAGGAGACCACTTCTGCCAAATTCCTTTGAAGAGGCCAAACTCATGACTATGCGGTTGGGGGAAAAATCAACCGGATATCGAAAGCTCCCTCCAATTTCAAGCTGCTGAGCCAGTGAGGTTGTACCTAGACGGGTAGAGGGTTCTTCCTCGTGTGAGGTCTGAACGGCTTTGGGGAATTGGGTTCCAGTGTCAATTTCGGGAAGAGTTTCAGTGTGTTCATCGATCTGAAATGTGGGGCTTCGCCCTATACCCCGAAAAACCAGTCCATAGGAAAGAGAGGGATCAGGGTGATATTGAATTCCGATATGGGTACTCCCGGTTGTCCTCTGATCCAATTCATTTTCTGCGATGGCAAGCGTCTGACTAACTCCCACACTCACATGATCTCCCAGCAGAACGGAATAGACCAGAGAAACATCGTAGAGCATGAATTCGGGATCCATTTCCGCAGGTTTTTCCCACAAGGAAAGTTTGCGATCCCCTCGGTGTTGAAGATTCATTAGCGTTGCCAGTCGGTGGCGTTTGCCTAAAAAGACAGGCATGCTCAGAGAATGGGTAAGTCGATTCAGTCGTGAATCGTACCAGGATCCGATACTAACAGATCGAGGATAGTCTAAAAGGCTCAAAACGGATGGATTGTGTGCAATCACCGAAATGGTAAAAGGATCACCAATCAGAGCCTCGCCCATCGAAAGGGACCTGGCATCCACTCGCTGTAAGGAAACTGGATAGGTGGGTGATGTCGGTTGCGGATCAATTTCCTGTGCATGACTCTCCATTGTCATGAGCAGGTGAAGGAGGAGAACAACACTCGAGATACCCATAAACAGGCTTCGATACGAAAATGTAAAATAAGAAATCATAAACGCCTCCTATCTAAATGTGCTAAATAGACCGAAAAGGAGTACGATGTCCCGAAGAAAAAAGGAGAGTTCACGCACCATATTATCCTTGGCCGGGACTAAGATGATATCACCAGGTTGAATGACCAATGATGCATCCGAAAGGGTACCTTGTTCCAAATGACGCGGAATATCGACGATGGTTTCGATGGTTGGGCTGTTGGTCCGATAAACTCGAATATTTCGTAAATCGGCCGTTTCTGCAGTTCCTCCGGCCATGGAAAGGACTTCGAAAAGGCTTGCCTCTCCAATAATGGGATAGTTGGCAGGATCACGGACAGATCCGAGAACAGAAATCATCTCATTTTTTCGACTACGAATTGAGGTGGTGAGGGTGATTTCATCCCGGATGAACGAGCGAAGTTCCTTCCGGACCCGAATTTCAAATTGTTCTTTTGTGAGCCCCCAAACTCGAAATTCGCCTACAAGTGGCAACACAATAGTTCCTTGGGCGGATACTATGGTTTCGGTGTCAAAATCCTCATAGCCAAACACGAATAGAGTTATTTCGTCTCCAGGCTGTATAACGATTTCTTTTTGTTTCTCATCAGGATTGGAGTAAACACCTTTTCGATTGAGTTCGCTGCGATTCAGATTTTCTTGATATGGATTTGTGACAGCCTCCATAATCAGAAGTTCGGCTTGCTGTTCAGACAAAGAACGTTGAGAAGCGCAGGCCTGTAAGAGCATGAAAAGCAGTAAGCAAAAACAAATTTTAGATCGTGTCATTACCATTGTGGATATTAGTGGATAGGTCGTTTGACAAAAGAGAATCTTCCTAAAAGTCATTTCCAGAAAAGGTTAACTCAGTACGACTTCTGGAGTCTTGTGCATTCGCAGTCGTGGAGTGATTGGCTGGGAATCTTGTCGGTGCATTCTTGCCATGATCTCCAAAAAGGAATAAGAGGTGCGTTTGACGAAATCTTCCATTTCATCCGATGGAATCCAGCGGGAAAGGTTCTTTCGAAAGCCTTCTGAGGTGGAATACATATACTCTACTTCAGGGCTAAGCAACTTGAGCATCTGCATCATATGAAGGGTCTCTTCCCGGAAATGGGGTAAATTGCATTCAAAAGAGAGATAAGGAATCGCATGGGTTAATCCTTTTAATGCGGATAACTCCGCACCTTCAATATCGAGCTTGATATACACAGGACGGCCGTAGATTTGAATTAGATGATCCAGAGAGAATGTCTCTACTATGTAGCTTTGATTGAATTGATGTTTGCTACTGGATTGCAGGATATCCCGCCATTTTCCGTTTAAAGTGTTATAGGCCGGAAATTCCGGATTCAAATAAAGAATTGAGTAACCATTCTGGTGATTTACGGCCGCCTCAACAACCGTGACAGATTCCACGGGTTTAAATCGATTTCTGAGTTGACTGGCTAATCGATGATCAGGTTCTAGACTAATGACCTCTTCGGAGGCATGTCGAAAATACTCTGTTGTATCTCCTTTATTTGCACCGATATCAAAAATGACGGTTTTTTCCAGGTTCCAATCTTGCATCGGTACAGATTGAACCAAATTTGAGTAAAACTCTCGCATTTGTTGATTCTTTTTCCAGTTCTCATGATGGAAAAGAAACTCGTAGGCTCTATAAACGGCTCTGGATTTCCAGGAATCATCAATTCCTACTCGGCGAATGGCTTTTCTTACAACAGGATTCATGTCGTGTTCTCAATAGGTCTCTTGATCAAGGTTTTGGTGTAAAGGCTTCAAATTGCAAAGGACGTGCCAGATGGATTCATCAATCTAAAAATCGTGTTCTAAGGCTTTTTGAAAGCTTTCATTAGGGAAATGAAAAGATGTCGGATAAAGGAGTGGGTAAAAAAGAAACAATGGGTGGGTAAAAACGAATCAGCTAAGGTGGGCTACGATCTTATTTGGCGAATTGGCATATCCCTTGCACGGGTATTGAGTTTTAAAAAACAGCTGAATAGTCCAATCGATCAAGCGAAAATCCAACTATGAGTAAACCTGATTCCTTTACCTCCCAACTTTCCCCTTATGAACTTCTTCGAACCGTCCTTTTAAGGAGGATTTGGATTGTTGTATGGGTTCCTCTCATTTCGATCTTGATCAGTATTTCTGCCATATTCCTGATCAAACCAAAGTACGAGTCCTCTATTTCGATTCTGGTACAGAAAGAAGAGACTCTGAATCCGTTGGTTCTCTACGAAATGGCTGTTACCATGGCCTCAGAAGACCGATTAAAGTCATTCAATGAAATCATTTACAGCCGTACGACGATCCAGTTGTTAATCGATTCACTTGGATTGGATGAGGAACTCGAAGATCCAAGTCAGATGCAATCTTTTGTGGAGGCACTTCGAAATGAGATCTCTACTCGTTTTCGCTCCTCGGATTCCTTTGATATTACCTTTCAACATACGATTCCAGCGATTGCAAAAAATGGTGTTCAACTTTTAGCGGATCATTTCATCCGCACACGTCTTCGTCTCGAAAATAGTCGTAATGAGCAGGCTGTTGTCTTTTTTGAGCAAAAAGAGAAAGAGTTTGAACAAATAGTAGACCAGCAAAAGCGTTCCTTTCTGGCCACAACCACTGAAAGGATCAAAGCACTTCCAGTAGATCGATCTGCGATTCAAAGCCGACTTGAAGAGGTTGAATTAGACCTTCGATCGATAAGCTGGCAGCTGTACGAACTTCGCCAAGAATTGGATACTGTATATGAATTTCTCACTGAATTGCCAGAACGTCCTATTTCAGATCTTTATGCATTACCCTTATCCAGGTATCCATTTGATGAAGATCTTTCAGTATCCATGGATGCTTTTCGCTCAGCACAACAGCAATTTACGCCAACCCATCCGAGCTTTAAATTGGCCAGGGCTTCTTTGTTGGATATTGTGTCAAAAATGCCTCAGGTACTTGAACAACGCATTGAAGATAGCCGTCGCAGGATTTCTGAACTTAATGAGGAAAGAGCCTCTTTATTAGGTTCATTGGAACTGGCTGTGGTCAGTGCTGAAACTGAATCCGGTGCAAGATCTGAAGTCGAAGTTTATCAATCTTTGTTGGACGAAATGAGGGTAAAATTGGAGCAGGCCCGAATCACGCGTGATTTGGGGCGTCAGGCTGTGGACCAGTTTGTGGTTTTAGACGAACCCATCTTACCGGAAGAACCTGCATCTCCTAACCGCAGACTGATTTTGTTGGCAGGGGGTGTACTAGGTCTCTTTCTGGCCGGTCTTGGGGTCGGGATTGCTGAATTTACCGACTTGACCATTCGCCAGCCTCAGGATTTAGAAGAGTTCGAACAGCCCATTATCGCCTATTTACAGGAGGGTTAAACATGCGAACAAGTGATATTCAATCAACCAATGTACTCTCAAATAGACCATTAAGCCAGGATCAGGATCATGATTTGGGTGAGGTTCAGCCGAAGAGCCAACGCGGGGACGTTGAACTGGAACAGGAGCAGAGTCAAGAGCAGCACAACGAGCCGCGTCTAGAGCAGTATTCGATGTTGGCGAGCCCTTCCATGGTGCATATAATGCACCCTCAAGTACCGGCTTATGATACTCGGATAATTCATCCCCGGTTTTATAACCGGTTTTCGATGCGGCAGTTTCCAATGTCATTGCAAAAGACAAAACTTGCCATTGGGGTCACCAGTGCGGGTAGGAAAGAAGGAAAAACCATGGTTGCCGCTAATCTGGCCGTGTCTCTGTCTCATGGCTACCGACATAAAACGGCCATTATTGATCTGAGTACTTCGAATCCTGAATTGCATCGAATTTTTCACGTTAATCAGGGGCCAGGTATTTCTGAGGCGTTTCGGAATGATCATCTAGAGTTAAGTGCCACGGCCTTTCCCGAATTGTTTGTACTTCCAGTCGGATTTGATTTAACCCGGGAGGATTCATTTCAGAATGTGATCTGGGTTACGGAATTGATCGACTCATTGAAACGCTATTTTGACTTTATCATCATCGACATGAATTCCGTATTTCCATCCGAACAATTTCCTCTCATGTTGGCTGGAGAGCTGGACGGAATCTTGTCAGTGGTTGACGCCAGCAAGACATCTAAACATGCTGTTCGGCGATTGAATCGACAACTGAAAGGAGCCGCAAGAATGGGATTTGTTCTGAATCGAATCAAGGAAAACGAATGAAGCTGGTTGCGTGGATGAGTTTTGCATTGGTCATGAGTCTATTTCTCTTTACAAGAGCGATAGAATTGGCAAACCATCAAGAGAGTGGTCTCGAAAAAGAGGCGAATTATGCCTCTCTGAACACGTGGGTTATTGGAATAACCAGTCTATTTCTGGTTGTATTTACAGTCCTGTTATGGTATTTAGATCACCCCATCGAATAAAAAGGAACCTTAATTATGAGACAGGCATGGGTGATTTTAGGACTGCTTCTTTCGGGATTTTGGGGCTTGTTGATTCTTTATGGTCAATACATCGGATTTGCATTATTAGGGACTCTTTTGCTGAGTCTGGTCGTATTCTCTTTCATTAAGCCTGATTGGAGCTTTTTACTTCTGATTGGGAGTACACTGCTGTTTGATCAGTATCAAATTCCAGGATTTGAGCCATTAACCCACTCCATTGGATACTTAAATAATCTAAAAGAGATCTCTTATATCCCATACTTTCATGTTGGAATGATGTCACCCTTTGAGATTCACTTGGG